>VERF01000012.1 GCA_018882895.1 Candidatus Kapaibacterium sp. | reverse complement strand
CGGTCCGTCGTGTAGGCAATTCCACCTCGCACGGTGAGTAAGGGGTCGCCATCGTAGGTGCGCTTATTGTATCCACGCAGGGCCACGACCAGCTTCTGTTTGTCGACCTCGACGATGTCACTCAGCAAGCCAACACTATCACGATTTTCACCGGGCAGTGCAACCTCGATGGTATCCAGTGGAACACCGTCGTATGATGCATGAATAATGTCATGCCGACCGAAATAGAATGTCCTATCCGAAGCGCGCTGGAGCATTGTCGGTGGGTTCATCCGATTCCATATCCAGCCGTACATCCGTCCGGTACGTATTCCAATGTTTACGGCATCAGTACCAATCACAAACACAGAATCCGTTGTGATCAGCTGTGGAACACTGTGGTCAATGGATAGTTCCGCCGTCTGTTGAGGTGGGATTCCTGCTCGTCCATAGATCAGAAATCCTCGCATCTCACCGTCAGTGGTGTATTCATGCAATGCTCCCCTCGCGTCTCGGCCGACGAGCGATCCGTTCAATGTATCAAGAACACAAACACCCATTGGTTGATATACACTTTCCGCGTCGCCGGCAAACACCTTTCCAACATGTTCTACGCGGTCCGGTGTTGCATGATCGATGCGGTATAAGTGGCAGGGGTTCGGATCACCAGATTGGACCTCAAGAACATACGTGGCGCTATCTGACCAAGTCGTGTAAGCCCGTTGCGGGAAGCCTATGTGCCGTTGAATTTCAGGCCGACTTACCAATACACCGTTTCGGTCGTAAAGGAAGTTCTGTCCTGGGTGCCCGAAATCGTCAAGCTCGGTGATCAGGAATCCTGGTTCGTCAAAACTTCCCAATAGGAAACTACCCTTCCCCTTTGACGGTTTTAGCTGCTGAATCCGGACCGAATCCTCGCCGACCGATAAGAGGTACCATGAACCTCCGATTATTGCTAGGCAAAAGAACATGTTGCCACGCCACGTTACATGAGAAACAATCTGCAAAGGCACAGCATCGGCAACACCCGGGACAGAGAAGCGTTTCCGTTCAACAAGGGTCGAATCACCCGGACGCAACCAGCCAATAGTGGAATCTGTGAATCCGATTAGTGTGCCGCCCGACGTCGAACGCAGATACCGATATTTTGATGGAATCATCGGAAGTGTTTTGCATTCGTCAGTGTCTACGTTATACGAGCACCATTCGCCTTGTTTCCCGATTCCAACGAATCCCCATGTGCGGTCGTATATGACCTGCGACATACTTTGTTTGAAACGCTTCCATGACACTCCGCCGTCGAGAGTGTAATCCCCCTGTATCACGGCGATCCCTGACTGATATGTTCTAACTTCAGGTAGCGCATCAGACGGTTTATTGACCGAATTAGAGAAGTTGATGGTGCGATTGCTACTTGCTAATGCGCCCATAACATTACCACGAGATGTCCCAGTTATGGCTGACCTATCATCACCCCATAACATGAGAGCAGAATAGTCCTCAACCGTCAAATAATCGCTGGGGCTACAAGCATATTCAAAGGAATTCCCTCGGTCGTAACTGCGAAGCATTCGGCGCGGTGTTGTAGGTGCCAGAATGAGATAGGAGTCGAGCGAATCACTTCGTATTGTTGCCCGCCCAAACAAATCTTGCGCACCAAGTGAGGCTCTCTGAAAGACGAGCGAAAAACCGAGACCCTGAGCGATCGATGATGCGACAGCACCTACGACAACGAGGCACAGACAGACGATTCGTGATTGGATTCTTACCATGTTTGCAGGCCTCCTACGGACAACATCCGAGTTGATCAATCAGAGTATCACAATTGACAAGCACACATCCTTGTGGGCAATCCGCTTGCCTTTTGCAATATATGCGTGGGCATTCTGAACAGGCACCCGATGGGGTTCTACAATACCTGCGCTCAACGTAGCAGAAATCCCTGCATCGGTCTGTACATGACTGCCAACAGTTACCAGACCGAGATACGCAGCTGGGTAAGCCAACCATGTGACAGT
Organism: Candidatus Kapaibacterium sp.; assembly: GCA_018882895.1. Lineage (GTDB taxonomy): Bacteria > Bacteroidota > Ignavibacteria > Kapaibacteriales > Kapaibacteriaceae > UBA10438. Next base: position 50,572 of record VERF01000012.1, on the reverse strand, counting down.
ATGCATTACTAAGGGGACTACATGTGTCGACGCCAGGCCCGCAGAGCGGAATTGCCGCAGGGATGTAACTCTGTAAACAGCAGAGGGACGTGGCCTTTACTATCGCTCGGTATATTGTATCTATTCCAACTGCAGCCAACGATGGCGGGACACATACCTTCCGGACCCACGTGATCGCATCCAACGGCCTGATGCAATTTGTGCAGGGATTGCTGATGAATTGATTCGTAGCATACTGCGTGCACATCGTCACGTCAATTGTATCTGTCACCGGTCCGATGCAAACCCGAAATCGGTAAACACTGTCCTTGGTGCATCCATTGCAGTTGTATGGATCCTGACCAGGACAACCAGATTGAGCATTCACGCTGGTAGTTGCCGCCCATAATGCTGCAGTTGCTATGAATGCGAGTAGTACTGCTCTTTTCATCTCTATTCCTTTCTTGTGATTTTTAACGGCTCAATGGATCGATAACGATGATCTTTGTTGACTCGCCGAAGGCAGCAACCGCTTGTTGACTCGACAACGAGTCTGACATCACCTGCTGGATGATGGCGGCATTTGACTGCAACGCCTGGTCATATTGGCTTGAAGTAATTTGCTGACCCGGGGCAAAGATTCCCAGCCATACAAGTATTGCTAATAAATACTCCATTGTGTTTCTCCCATTACAAGTTATGAACTCAGGTTGAAACAATAATGGCGATGTCGTGTTTTTTACATCATTCACAAAGACCCGATTTTTCCTCATCACTAATGCATCATATTTATGACCACATATGAGTATTTACAGACGCTCGCAGGCATAGTTGCCCAGCGTCGATTCAAAACCATAGAAGTTTTCAATGAGCCCATAGAGGGCAGTGCAACGAAGAGTTACACGCTCTACAAGCTGGCGCTAGATCCGGCAATCACATCGAAGGACGCGAAGGCATCGCTCTATTCCGTACATGAGGGGGATTCTCGCCACGACAAAACCTTCACCAATCTCATTGATCGTACGGTAAACAGACTCGAAAATCTTCTGCTGCTGACTGACCCTTCATCGAGCTCGGGCGATAAGACATTTCGCTCGCAGCTTCAAGCTGTACGTTCTCTGGTTATCGGTATGTATCTCGCTCAGAGCGGCCTTGCCGATGGCGCGCATTTTCACCTTCGAAAGGGAATTCGGCATGGTGATATCATCCCTGCCGAGTGGCAGGGACTGTGCATTTCCGCGCTGCGACATCTCGTTCTGTATCATTCGCAGTTTGGTTCACGCTCGAAAGCGATGGTGTATGCCAACGAGTTGGAGAAGTGCCTAAAGGCGGTCCACATGGAAGCAATGTTGAGATCGCAGCATGATACGCTGTACGCAACGGTGCGTGCATCGAACGCACGCAGCCAGGAGGTTCGTATCAAGTGGCACTCATTCCTACAATCCTGTTCGAGGGCACTTCAACACCATAGAGAGCCATGGTTCAGGGTTTCTGTGTCACGTATGAGGCTAACGGCGTACCAGGTGATCGGAGACTTCGAGGCGATGCTCGGTGAACTCAAATCATCTCCCCTGCCCCGTGCCGAAGTTGATCTGATGACGGCCGTGACGAGTCTCGAACTGGGCATGCTGACAGACGCAAAGAAGCATGCGCTGTCTGCTCGTACGGTCTACAAACCGGGGTCTTCGAATTGGCTGACCTGCACTGATGTTGCCATTCGAAGTCAAATGTTATCAGGTCATATCGAGCATGCCACAGAGCTCGTTGCAGACATTCGACGCTATCCGCGGCTCTACTCACAGGTCAACGAGTTGGATGCGTGGCTTGGAATGGTCGAAGCCTACTGCCGGTCGTTTCAGCAACTGTTATCGCACCCTACCCCGCGACGAGGGCGTCCCAAGAAGCAGTATCAGCACTTCAAATCCCAACTCAGGGAGACATCAACCAAACGTCAGACGTACATATCATTGAGTGTATGGCAACTCATCGATGCGAGGGCGCAACAGGACGAAGACTTGTTCGAACAGACCATTGGTAACATGCTGCGGTATGTCCGACGTCGACAAGACCTGCGCACAAAGCACCGGTTTGGTGTCTTTGTCGAGTTTGTCCACAAGCACCGTTTCAGCAAGCCAACCACCCGGGAGTTGCGGCAATTCAAACTCACACTTCAGTCCTTCAGCACAGTCTATTCGGGCGGAGAGATCATTTCGTATGAAACTCTGGGAGAGATGCTGACTGCCCGTTAGGTCAGTTGGTGTAGATTCCGGCCATTACTGACCCCATCATGGTGGTGAGCACGTGTCTATGGTCGCTTCTTTGCGGATTCGCTCACATGGAGTCCGCATGGCTGGCAAAACCATTCCGCACCACATGTACAAACAAGTACTTCACCAATATCGGCAGGCTGCCCCATCAAACAGGCAGCTTGCCTTTTTGGCTTAGCAGAAATACTGTTCGGCGATACTATCGGCAGCTGCACGAGAGCTGCATTGAGATCAGCGAGTTTTATGTATCATTAAGACGCAACATGAAGTTGCTCGGGCGGATACGGATGTTAAACCTAAGCGTCAACTGGTAATCGCAATAAGACGGTATCAACGTGCCCCAAAGCTGAATCTGACATAGAAATACACTGAGTAGGCTTTGCACCTGATGCAATAAAGAAAGTTCGGGCCTTAACGTTCTTGCAATGGACCAGAATATCAAGCACTTCAACGCCATCCTCAGCAAGGACACCACGAAGGCTAGCCAGCAATTGGCGCCCGATACCGTGTCTTTGATGTGACGCTAGAATGTACAGGGCACGGATTTCCCAAATATTACCCTCGCTTAAGCGGGAAGGAGTGGCGAGAATGAATCCGACGACCTGCTCGTCGACAATCATCGTCAATAAACGATGACGCTTAGCAGTAACCTTCTGCCAGTAAAGGGCTACACTCTGCTGATCGCCAACAAGCCTAGGATCAATGTCTCCGTAAGTCTCTTGCATAGATCGCAAGTGAGTCACCATGATTTCGTTCAATTTCGATGCATCATCAAGCAACGTACCGAAGGTAAACATCATCGACACTCCTTCAACACAAAAATATTTCCATCAAGACTCACAAGTGTGAGTCAGCGCTACTATGGCATAATCCCAGCAGTTGCAAGGGCAAGCCCCCTTACAAGCTCGGCCCCAGCATGTCCTCAGGGCGTACCCACTCATCGAATTGTTCCTCGGTGAGCAGGCCAAGGGCGAGAGCTTCCTGCTTGAGTGTGGTGCCGTTCTTGTGCGCGGTCTTGGCGATCTTGGCGGCATTGTCGTAGCCGATGTGCGGGTTCAGGGCCGTCACCAGCATGAGCGTGTTGCGGTTGTAGTATTCCAGACGATCCACGTTCGGTGTGATGCCCACGGCGCAGTGTTCGTTGAACATGGTGCACGTGTCGGCGAGAAGTCGCACGCTCTGCAGGACGTTGTAGATGATGACGGGCTTGAAGACGTTCAGCTCGAAGTTGCCCGATGCGCCGCCAATGTTCACGGCCACGTCGTTGCCCATCACCTGCGCCGCCACCATGGTCATGGCCTCGCTTTGTGTGGGGTTTACCTTGCCGGGCATGATCGACGAGCCGGGTTCGTTTTCGGGGATGGAGATCTCGCCAAGACCGCAGCGTGGACCCGATGACATCCAGCGGACGTCGTTGGCGATCTTCATGAGGGATGCGGCAAGCGTCTTGAGAGCGCCGTGCAGGAACACGAGCGCGTCATGCGCAGCAAGCGATTCGAACTTGTTTGGGGCCGACGTAAACGGCAGTCCCGTCAGCTCTGCGATCTTCGCCGCCGAGCGCACGGCAAACTCGGGATGCGTGTTGAGTCCCGTGCCGACGGCTGTGCCGCCAAGAGCAAGCTCGTACACGCCCGCAAGGGCCTGGTCGATGCGCTTGAGGTTGTTTGTGAGTGCCTGCACATAGCCCGAGAACTCCTGACCCAGTGTGATGGGCGTAGCGTCCATAAGGTGCGTGCGACCGCTCTTGATGAGCCCCTTATACTCGTCGGCCTTGGCAGCAAGCGTATCGCGCAGAGCCGTCACGGCCGGCACAAGGCGCGACGTAACGCTGATGGCCGCAGCAATGTGCATTGCCGTCGGGAAGGTATCATTCGAGCTCTGCGACTTGTTCACATCGTCGTTCGGGTGCACGGGCTTCTTCGAGCCCAGCTCGCCCCCTGCCATCTCGATGGCGCGGTTGGCGATCACTTCGTTCACGTTCATGTTGGTCTGCGTACCGGAACCGGTCTGCCAGACGCTGAGCGGAAAATGCTCAAAGAGTTTACCGTCGATCACTTCATCGCAGGCAGCAACGATCAGCTGCATGGTCTCGGGCTTCAGCACTCCGAGGTCGGCGTTAACCATCGCGGCAGCCTTCTTGAGGATGGCCATACCCTGCACGACCTCACGCGGCATACGTTCTTCACCGATCGCGAAGTGGATCAGCGAGCGGGCGGTCTGTGCCCCATAGTATGCTGTGGAAGGGACGGCGATCTCGCCCATCGTGTCGCGTTCAATGCGTGTTGCCATGACTCGGCCTGTGTTGTGTTGGTGACGTAGTGTTCGTTGAAGTGCCCTGATCGGCGGGCAAAAATACGGATCAAGCGCCAAGGGGGCTTAGCGGACAAGTCGCCCGGCAAGTCGCAGCGCCTCAATGCCTGAGGAATAGACCTCGAACTCTAGCTGAGCAATGCGCGTGGTGATCTCCACCAGCGACTGTTGGGCCTGACGCACGTCGAGGTCGCTCACCAGCCCCTGCCGGTAAGATTCCAGAACTACCTCTGCATTTGCCCGCGCCGCGGCAAGCGTTGAGCGCTCAAGCAAGAGCAGCCGCTCTCCGGTGCTGGAGCGTTCGATCGTTGCGGCCAACTCGCCGCGCATGCGCAAGCGCAGATCGTCGATCTCGGCCTTGCGTCTGAGAGTCTCAACTCGTGCCAATTCACCCGCCTGCTGGTCGGCAAAGCCACGAAAGAGATTGAAGCGCATCTGCAGCCCGGCGTTCCAGCCAGTGGTACGATTCTCAAGAATGAAGCCTGCTTCGGTACTGTTGTTGGTCATGCCATAGCCACCCACTGCGTCGATGCGCGGCCACAGTGATGCCGAGGCCTGACGTTCCTCGGCACGTGCTGCAAGCACTTGCTGTTCGGCGGCAAGTAGCTCCGGATTGCGCTCCAGCATCGCCGCTTCGAGAACCGCTGCATCGTCAAGCTGGGGCATGGCAAGCCCCGTGTCAACCGCAAACGTATCGGCCGGATCACGTGCGATCAGCACTGCGAGAGCCGTGCGCGCAACACGTAGCGATGTGCGCTGACGTTCCAGGAGCGAGGCCACAGCATTGCGGTCGATCTCGGCCTGAGAAACGCTCACCTGCGAGGCCTGCCCAACTTGGAGTCGACGCCGCGCCAAGTCAAGTCGACGTTCTGCAAGACCAAGTGCCGCCTTGCCTCCGTCGAGGGCATGCTCGGACGCCACCACGGCGGCATAGCGCGTCATCACGTCGGCGATCACGCGGGCATAGGCACCGCGTGCGGCCTCGCGCTGGGCGTCGGCCATGCGCGACATTTGCTCGTCGATGGCCACCATGCGGAATCCGTCAAACAGTGTCCATTGCAGCGTTGCATTGGCGTTCATGTTGGTGAAGCCGGCACCGGCGCGATCAATATTCACGCCGCTGGCCGTGCGCTGCGAGATGTTGTTCTCCCCCGTCAGCCCATTGGCCGCTACGTCGAGGCTCGGATAGAGTCCCGACGCTCCCATGCGCTCGCGGGCGCTGGCAGCCGCAGAGTCAAGTCGCGTAATGGTAAGCCGAAAGTTCTTCTGCATGGCCTCGCGGACCGCATCGCTCATGCCGAGTCGCTGTGCATGCATCATGAAGGGGGCCAGCAGTACCGCCACGGCAAAGGCGAGCAACGCCAACGTGTGCCTACGCATGAGCACCTCCGCGATGCGACTTGCGGCGTGACATCACGACGTAGAGTGACGGGATGACGTAGAGCGTCAGAAGTGTCGAAATGGCCATTCCACCCACGACCACCACACCCATGCCGACGCGGCTTTCACTGGCCGCACCGAGGGAGAAGGCGATCGGCACCGAGCCCAGGATGGTGGCCAGCGACGTCATCAGGATCGGCCGGAAACGCAGCGATGCCGCCTCCAGCGCAGCCTGCGCATAGTCAGCCCCCTGCTCAAACCGCTGATTGGCAAACTCCACGATGAGGATGCCGTTCTTGGTAACAAGGCCGATCAGGACGATGCTACCGATCTGTGAGAAGATGTTCAGCGTGTCGCCCGTGATCCACAGAGAGATCACCGCGCCGGACAATGCAAGGGGCACGGTAAGCATGATTGTGAGCGGGTCGATCCAGCTTTCGAACTGTGCCGCCAGCACCAGGTACACAAGGGCCAGAGCCAGCACAAAGGCAAAGAGCAAGGATGAGGAACTCTCGGCGTAATCTCTCGAAGCGCCCGTCAGCGCCGTGGTGAAGCGTCCATCCAACGTCTTGCCGGCCACACGCTCCATGGCCGTGATGCCGTCTGCAATGGTCGACCCGGGAGACAGGCCGGCGCTGATGGTAGCACTCACCGAGCGGTTGTATCGATAGAGCTGCGGCGGCACGCTACGTTCTTGCAGGGTGACCAGATCTACCAGCGGTATCATCGCCCCTGTGGAGGAACGCACCGTCACCTCCCGCACCGCGTCGGGTGTGGCGCGCGACAGACGCTCCAGCTCGCCGATCACTTGGTACTGCTTTCCGTCGCGGACGATATAGCCATAGCGCTGACCCGAGAAGCCGGCTTGAATGGTTGAGGCCACGTCCGTTACGCTCACGCCAAGGGCACGCGCCTTGGCCCTGTCGACGGTAACATCAACCTCCGGCTTGGTGAACTTCAGATTCACATCCACCACGCTGAACGCCCCCTCCTTCTGTGCCTCGTCGAGCACGTTGGGCAGCACCTGACGCAGTGCCTCAATGTCCGGTGCCATCACCACCACCTGCACGGGGAGTCCGGCACGCTGTCCGGTAGAGATCGTCTGCTCCTGTATGACCACCGTGCGGGCTTCGGTAGCATCGCGCATCATCTTGGTGAGCATTCCGGCAATGGCCATCTGCGAGCGTTTGCGCTCTTCGGGGTCGACCAGGATCAGCCGCACAAAGCCGGCGTTGCTACCTCCGGAGAGGAAGAACGGCGAGGTGACGGTGAGCACGAACCTGCGCTCCGGCACGGCCCGCTCGATGCGCTGCCGGAGCGTGTCGATGATCACATTCATTCTGTCATAGGTCGTCCCCTCGGGTCCGGTGATATTCATCGACATCACCGATCTGTCCTCTAGGGGCGCAAGTTCATTCTTGAGCTGACTGCCAACACCGAACAAGGTGGCCACGGCAAGCGCCATGATGATGACGGCACGCAGGGGGCGACGCACGATTGAGGCCACCGAGCGCTCGTAGGCCGATGTGAGCCAGACAAAGAACGGTTCGGTGAGTCGGTGCAGCAGACCCTCATTTTCGGTGCGGCGCAGGATGGCCGTACTCATCATGGGCGTAAGTGTGAGCGAGACGAGCGCCGATATCAGCACCGATGAGGCCACCACCAGTCCAAACTCCCGGAAGAGACGTCCGGTAATGCCCTGCAGAAAGATCACCGGCAGAAACACCAGCGCCAGCGTGATGGTAGTGGAGATGATGGCGAATGTGATCTCGCTTGCCCCCTTCTCACCGGCCGAACCGGGATCTTCTCCCCCTTCGATACGCTTGTAGATATTCTCCATCATCACAATGGCATCGTCCACCACCAGGCCCGTGGCCAGAACCACACCAAGGAGTGTGAGCAGATTGATGGAGAACCCTGCAAGCCACACAAAGAAGAACGAGGCTATGAGCGATACCGGAATGGCCACAACGGGGATGATCGTGGCTCGCCAGGAGCGCAGGAAGAGGAAGATGATCAGCACCACCAGGGCAAAGGCGATGACAAGCGTCTCTTGCACTTCGCTGATGGCACCGCGAATGAATCGCGTATTGTCAAAGGCGATCTTCAGTTCGATGCCCTTGGGGGCCGAGGCCAGCAGGACGTTATAGCGGCGGTAGAATTCATTGGCGATCTCGATCTGATTGGCACCAGGTTGCGGCGAAATGGCCAGAGCCACCATCGGCACTCCGTCACGCTTAAGCACCGTGCGCTCGTTCTCGGCGCCAAGGTACACGCGGGCCACATCACCGAGGCGCACCACGCCACCGTTATCATCTCGCAGAATCAGAGCTGTGAAGTCCTCAGGCGTCGAAAGACGTCCAAGTGTGCGCAGCGACAGTTCCATGGAGGCGCCCTCAAGACGTCCGGCCGGGAGTTCCACGTTCTCGCGCGCCAGCACCTGGCGCACGTCATTCGGCGTCAGGCCGTAGGCAACCAGTCGCTTGGGATCCATCACGATGCGCATGGCATACTTGCGCTCACCCCAGATGGTGATCGATCCCACACCGGTGATCGTCTGCAGGCGTTCCTTCAACACGTTGGCGGCATACGCGCTTAGGTCGGGCAGCGAACGATCGCGTCCCTGCACGGTCATCACCACCACATTATTGCTATTCGATTCGGCCTTTGACACCACGGGCGGATCGACGTCGGCCGGCAGCTGCCGTTTGGAGCGCTCGACGCGGTCGCGCACGTCGTTGGCGGCCTGCTCGAGATCTCGCTCAAGTTCAAACTCCACCGTGATGGTAGAACGTCCATCGGCACTGGTCGAAGTAAGCGAGCGAATCCCGTCGATCCCGTTGATCGACTCTTCAAGGGGCTCGGTGATCTGTGACTCCACCACATCAGCATTGGCGCCCGTGTAGGTGGTCGTAACGGTGATGTTGGGCGGATCGACATTCGGGAACTGACGGATACCAAGGAACGATGCCCCCACCAGCCCCATGACCACCAGAAGGATGCTGATGACGATGGCCGTCACCGGACGTCGAATTGACAGGACGCTGATGTTCATTGCACCGTGGCCTTGACCGGCTTGCCGGGTTTGACGAACAAAATGCCGCTGGTAATGATCGTATCTCCGGCGGCCAGACCCGAGGTCACCTGCACCTGCGTCATCGTGCGCGCTCCGATGCCAACCAGCACCGCTTCGGCGCGGCCGGAGCGCAGGCGGAACACCGTGGCGCCGTTCATGTCCTGCACCACCGCTTCGGATGGCACCATAATGGCATTGCGGATCGTTTCGCGCCTTAGCAGCACATCGGCGAACATGCCGCTGGCAAGCCCCGTGGCAGAGCTGAGTCGGGCCCTGATGCGTTGCGTGCGCGATCTCTCATCGAGAAGGGGCTCAATGGCTACCACCGAGGCGGTTCGCCGCGACGTATCGGCGCCACGCAGGCGCAAGTTCAGCGTGCTGCCTACAGAGACGGTGCCCACGTATCGTTCTGGAAGGGCCACGTCGATGTTGAGTGTGCCGACGGAGGTGAGTGTTGTGAGCAACGAATTCGGTCCGACCACCGCGCCGAGGCTCAACGCGCGCAAGCCCACACGCCCGGCAAACGGGGCGCGGATCTGCGTGCGCGCGATCTGCGCATCGACTTCGGCGATCTCGGCCACCCTGATGGCGGCCTGAGTTTCGGCGGTCTCGAGTTCCTCGGCCGACACGCCATTGAGGGCCTTGAGTGATCGCAACCTGTCGACGCGCCTGACCTCCAATTGGCGCTGCTGCTCGAGCTTCTGACGCCGAGCCACCAGATCATCGGCCACCAGCGTGGCCAGAACCTGTCCGGCACGCACGTCAGCCCCCTCCCGAAACGAGATCGCGGCAATTCGGCCATTGATCTCCGGCCGCACCTCCACCGACTGGTCGGCCACGACCTGACCGGTGAGCGCCACCTCGTCGGTGAATTCGCTTTGGTCCAGCACAATGGCCTGCACGGAGGGGGCTTGCAGAGGCCCGCCCGGACCGCTGCCGGGGGCCGGCCGGGAACTTCCCGGTTCGGCCGCGCCTTGTGTGGTGCGCCAGCGGTAAACGCCCAGGGTCGCCAAGACCACAAGGACGATGAGAATGGCAATGCGTCGGGTAGTCATTGTGCAAACTTCGGCAATTTTGCCGACGCTATATTTGCGCCCGAATCGTCACCATTGGCCCTTTCGGTTCACCAAAAATCACACGAGGTACATATGCGTTTCAGCACGCTTGTTCTTTCCCTGCTCATCCTCCCTGCTCTTGCCTTCGCTGCCGAGCAAAAGGTCACGCTGAACGTCTCCGGCAACTGCGGCTCCTGCAAGAAGCGCATCGTCAAAGCCGCAGAGTCGATCGACGGCGTCAAGGACGCAGCATGGGACAAGAAGACCAAGGTCTTTACCGCCGTCTATGATGACGCAAAGACCAAACCCGAAGCGATCAAGAAGGTCATTGCCGATGCCGGCTACGACGTCGAAAACGTCAAAGGCAACGACGAAGCCTACAGCAAGCTCCCCGACTGCTGCCGGTATCGCGACAAGACGCACGAGTGACGAGTGACGAGTGACGAGTGACAAGTGACGAGTGACGAGTGACAAGTGACGAGTGACGAGTGACAAGTGACAAGTGACGAGTGACGAGTGACGAGAGACCAGAGACGAGAGACGGATCGTCCTTAATAGCCCCGGGCCTTGGCCCGGGGAACGAGTGACGAGTGACAAGTGAAGTCACTCCGTAGCGGGAATCCATGCGCGAAAATGTTGACGATCGGTCCCCGCTTGCGCCAGGACGACGGAATCGGTCCCCGCTTGCGCCAGGACGACGTTTTCAACCCAAAACCCAGCACCTAAAACCCAAAACCCGACATGCATTCTGACATCTTCGAACACCGCCATCACGGACTTTCCCACGCCGACATTCAGGCCATGCTTGCGGCTGTTGATGCGTCGAGCATTGACCAGCTTGTTGAGCAGACTGTGCCGGCCAAGATCCGGCTTGAAAGGCCCCTTGACCTACCGTCACCGTTGACGGAGATCGAGATGCTTGCCGAGCTGCAGGGCATTGCCGCAATGAACACGCCGGCGAAGTCGTACATCGGCATGGGCTATTACGACACCGTGACGCCGCCGGTGATCCTGCGGAACCTGATCGAGAATCCGGGATGGTACACGCAATACACGCCGTACCAGGCCGAGATCGCTCAGGGTCGACTCGAGAGTCTACTGAACTTCCAGACGATCGTCACGGATCTGACGAAGATGGACATTGCCGGCGCATCTCTGCTGGACGAGGCCACGGCGGCTGCCGAGGCCATGCACATGGTCTATGCGGCTCGCACTGGAGCGGCCAAGAATGCCGAAACGTTCTTCGTTGATTCAAATGTTTTTCCGCAGACGCTCGAGGTGATCCGCACGCGTGCGCTTCCGCTGAACATCAACATTGTGGTTGGAGATTGGAAGTCGGCGCAGTTCGACGGGTCGATCTTCGGCGCCTACGTGCAGTACCCTGCCGGAGACGGAGAGGTACGCGACTATCGAGAGTTCTGCGAGCGTGCTCATGCAGGGGGCGCTTTGGTGACCGTTGGTACGGACCTGTTGGCGCTGACGCACCTGGTCCCGCCGGGTGAGTTCGGAGCCGATGTGGCCGTTGGTTCGGCGCAGCGATTTGGAGTACCGCTTGGATATGGTGGACCGCATGCAGCCTTCATGGCAACGCGTGAGGCCTATAAGCGCATCATGCCCGGACGCATCATCGGCGTCAGCGTCGATGCCCAAGGTAACCTTGCTCTGCGCATGGCACTGCAGACCCGCGAGCAGCATATTCGTCGTGATAAGGCAACATCCAACATCTGCACCGCCCAGGCCTTGCTGGCCAACGTGTCGGCCATGTATGGCGTCTATCACGGACCCGATGGCGTGCGTGGCATCGCCAACCGCGTGCACACGCTCACATCGGCGCTGGCCGCCGGCGTGAAGGCCATGGGCTACACGCTCTGTCCGGAAGCCTTCTTCGACACGCTCTGCATCAACGCCGATCAAGCGGCCGTGCGTGGCGCTGCCGAGCCCCTTGCCATCAATCTTCGCTACTTCCCCAACGGCACGTGCGTTGGCGTCTCGCTGGACGAGACAACTACGGTTGCCGATGTGCAGGCTCTGCTGAATGTGTTTGCCGCTGCCAAGGGGGCTAGTGCTCCGTCGGTTCACGACCTGATTGCGACCGCCCCGAGCGGTCTGCCGGCGGGGCTCGTTCGCACGTCGACGTACCTGACGCATCCGGTGTTCAACAGCTACCACACTGAGCACGAGATGCTTCGTTACATGAAGCGTCTGGAGAACAAGGACCTGTCACTGACGCATTCGATGATCTCCCTCGGCTCGTGCACGATGAAGCTCAATGCCACAGCCGAGATGATCCCCATCACGTGGCCGGCCTTCAACCGCGTGCATCCGTTTGCGCCAACGTCGCAGACGCAAGGCTATCAGCGGATCTTCTCCGAGCTCAGCACGTGGCTGAACGAGATCACTGGCTTTGACGCCTGCTCCCTTCAGCCCAATGCCGGAGCCCAGGGTGAGTATGCCGGACTGTTGGCCATTCGTGGCTTCCATCATGCACGGGGCGAGCAGCACCGCAACGTGGTGCTCATCCCTTCGTCGGCTCACGGTACCAACCCCGCCTCAGCCGTCATGGCCGGCATGAAGGTTGTCGTGGTCAAGAGCGATGCACACGGTCACGTGGACGTGGCCGACCTCAAGGCCCAGGCCGAAGCACACTCGGCAAACCTTGCCGCCCTGATGGTCACCTACCCGTCAACCCACGGCGTGTTTGAAGAAGCCATCAAGGACATCTGCGCCATCGTACACGAGCATGGTGGACGCGTTTACATGGACGGCGCGAACATGAATGCACAGGTGGGGCTGACATCTCCGCGTGCCATCGGCGCTGACGTGTGTCACCTGAACCTGCACAAGACGTTCTGCATCCCTCACGGAGGGGGCGGTCCGGGAATGGGTCCGATCTGCTGCACAGCAGAGCTCGCCCCCTACCTGCCATCGCATCCGGTCATCAACCCGATCGACGTGAGCAATGTCGGTCCGGTATCGGCCGCTCCATGGGGCTCAGCATCGATCCTCCTCATCTCGTGGGCATACATCCGCATGATGGGCTCCGAGGGGCTTACCAACGCCACCAAGCGCGCGATCCTGAATGCGAACTACATCAAGAGCCGCATCGAAGGTCACTACTCGATCCTTTACACCGGCACCAACGGACGCTGCGCTCACGAGATGATCGTGGACCTGCGTGAGTTCAAGCAGCGAGGGGGCATCGAAGCCGAAGATGTGGCCAAGCGTATGATGGACTACGGATATCACGCACCAACGCTCAGCTTCCCCGTTGCCGGCACCATCATGATCGAGCCGACGGAGAGCGAAAGCAAGGCCGAGCTCGACCGGTTCATTGAGATGCTTCTGTCGATCCGTACCGAAATTGAGAATGTCTGCACCGGCACGATTGATGCCAAGGACAACCCGCTCAAGAACGCACCGCACACCATGTTCGTTGTCACGGCAGACACATGGGAGCACGCGTACTCACGTCAGACCGCGGCCTTCCCCCTCCCTTGGGTGCGCGACCGGAAGTTCTGGCCATCCATCGGCCGCGTCGACAACGCCCATGGAGACCGCGTGCTGATCTGCACGTGCCCGTCGATTGAGGAATATGCCTGAGGCGGGTTTTAGGTTTTAGGTTTTGGGTTTTGGGTTTTGGACAATTACAACGGTAGGGGCGAGACGCATGTCTCGCCTGTTTGCTTCCGTCATTCCCGCGAAAGCGGGAATCCATGCGCCCCATCGGCTTACGGGCGAGACTGCGTCTCGCCCCTACATCGCCGCGCCGCTACGTGGAAACACCTGTAACCTGTAACCTGTAACCTGTCTCACTCCCCAAACTGTCTGAGGTGGTGATCTAGATGCTTATACATCAGATTGTTCCATTCGGTGGCTGAGAGCTTCCCAAGTGAAAGCTGATTGCGTCCTTCAAATGAGGCACGACCCTGATCGGCAAAGCGACGGATGTAAGCCTTCAACCGATCGCGGTTCGGTTCGAACTCGCTATCTGCCGGCATAATGAAGGCCGGGTTGGTGGGCATACTTGGCTTATACGGCACCTCATTGGTCATGCTCTTCTTGAAAAAGAGTTGTAGCACCAATCGGATGTACCACGCAGACTTCTGGGTGTCGTCCCCAAGTGCTTGTGCATACGGCATGCAGCAATGCCCCAGCATTTGAGCCACATTCATTGTGCCCCACTTGGGCTGCGTTGATGGAGTCAGTGAATCAATGCGCCGATGGAGTTCGGTTACGCAGGCGTCGGACCAGATATCAGGAAGGGGCATGGGAGGCAATTAATGATTACGTAATTACGGAATTACAAAATTACTCGTCTCTCGTCACTTGTCACTCGTCACTCGTCTCTTCACATCCCTGGTGGTTCTTCTTCAGCAGGTAAGGGGAAGAGCCTCTTTACGATTGGTACGAGTGATGACAGATCCGGTAAAAGGGGCGAGTCAGGGTCGACTTCCTGCATCTGGCCATCTATGCCAATGACCAGCGAAAGCCCATTGCGCCGATACTGATCGCGCACGTCATAACTGGAACGTACGAAGGCAGCTGCAACACGCGCCCTCTCAATGTCTCCGGAAAGCAGGTCATTTCTCAGCGAGTCCACCGCGTCCTCTGGTGATTTCTTCGGGAAGTTTGGCAAATCCATCATAGAGACTCCACTCATGACATGCTCCCTGGTAAATGGTGACGAAATTGCGGAATGACCGATCGAATCTACGGATCGCAAATCGGTACGTCTGTCAATTCACGAGCAATCGCATCCGGATCGACGATCATATCGCAGTCCGGTAGACCCTTGAGGTACCATTTGGCGAACGTTGACTTGCCAACACCGTTGGGGCCGGCAATCACGATGATGTATGGTGTGTTCATACAATCCTCGTGCGGCCAAGTGACCAAAACGTGACATCATCTGGCGTTCCCCGGGCCAAGGCCCGGGGCTATTGAATCAATGGAATGTCTATCGTCTACGAATCCCCCAAGAGGATCTCGGCAGGTATGCGCAGTCCACGCGAGAGGTTACGAATCATTGAGATACTTAGGCCTCGCTTGCCGGAAAGAACCTCGGATACCTTTGATGGGCTACCGATGTATGACACGAGATCTTTGGCTCTCAGTCCCGACTGGGACATGCGAAATCGAATAGCTTCTATCGGAGTCGGCTTCTCAACGTGGAAACGTTTTGATTCATAGTGTTCGACGAGAATCGAAAGGAGCTCCAGCTCGTCATTTCGCTCCCGGTTCGACCGAAGTTCCTTGAGTTCCTCGACACGCTTGATTGCATGCTCGTAGTCTCGCTCGGATTTGATTGGCTTTGTGATCACGTAGATGCTATCCGCATTGATGGAGTCATAGTCATGATACGTTCCGATGAACTTGATGTACTCGAGTCCGAGCTCATAGTTGATCCAGACAACGAGACGGTTTCGAACACAGTTCCCTTTTGGGGAACATCACATTGTTCTGTTATCCGGATTCGCACACCCGCTGGACCAGTTTGCTAATCGCCACCAGTTCAGCTCCTGACTCGGACCTAAGTTATACCAGTCAATTATCACAGACTGGATCATCCTCACACATGACCTACAGCGAATACATTGTCTTTGTCGATGAGAGCGGTGACCATGGTATAAACAATTCCGATTCTAGCTACTCCGTATTTGTGCTCGCTTTTTGTGTCTTTCGAAAGGACCAATACCTGTCTGATGTTGCTCCGCTCCTGAACGACCTGAAGTTTCGATACTTTGGACACGACTGCGTTGTTCTTCACGAACGTGACATCCGCAAGCGGCAAGGCCCGTTCTCATCACTTTACCACAATCATCGAATAGAAGAATTCATCGCTGATCTCAACAGTATATGCAGTGCTGTCCCGATGCGGGTGATAGCCGTTGTTATTGATAAGCTGAGACTAAAAGAGTCATCGTTTCAGCACGAGAATCTCTATCATATCGCAATGTCGCAGGGCCTGAATCTGATTGACAAGTTGATTCCAGCTACCGTGGACACTCTGACACATATCGTGTTTGAATCGAGGGGTAAATCAGAAGATGCGGAACTCGAATTGGAGTTTCGCCGTGTTGCTGCTCAGCCGTACTTCGCGGATCGATCACGATTTTATGATGTTGTGATTGCCGACAAAAAAAACAACTCTGCGGGGCTACAGCTGGCAGATTTAATTGCCCGCCCCATCGGTATCAGGGTAATGCGACCAGACCAGCGAAATAGAGCTTATGAAGTCATTCATGGCAAGTTCAATATGTCGGAAGATGGTCAAGTGGATGGTGTAGGACTTATCATATTGCCAAAAAACAAAAGGCCTCGGTAAAACCGAAGCCCAGTGCCGACCGGGGTCTCCCCTGTCCGGAGACAAAGGTAGAGAACGTGGCAATTCAATCCAAATGACTGGCTTCCTGCCTTCTGTCACTCCGTACCTCCATCACTCCGTACCTTAGTCCCCAATGCCTTCCCTGCCAATCCATTCTGTCCTCGACGACATCCGCAACGTGCTGTCGCGGAATGTGCCGTGTATTCTGGAGGCGCCGCCGGGTGCGGGAAAGACGACCATGGTGCCGCTGGCGCTGGTGCATGAGGCGTGGCTGGAAGGCAAGAAGATCGTGATGCTCGAGCCGCGACGTCTGGCGGCAAAGGCTGCGGCGCGGCGGATGGCGACGCTGCTCGGCGAGTCGGTGGGACAGACCGTCGGGTATCGCATGCGACTGGAGACGGCAGTGAGCCAGAGGACTCGCATCGAGGTGGTCACCGAAGGTGTGCTGACGCGTCAGCTGGCGCGCGACCCGGACCTGACAGGTGTTGGGCTGGTGATCTTCGATGAGTTTCATGAACGCTCTCTCAATGCTGATACGGGGCTTGCGTTGACGCTTACCTCACGCGCGCTGCTGCGAAGTGATCTGCGCGTGATGGTAATGTCGGCCACGATCGGAACGCTAAACTTTGCTACGATCATGCCGGATGCCGAACATGTATCGAGTCAAGGACGAACCTTCCCGGTTGAGACAGCATACCTGCGTAGTGCGTCCGACAAGCCCCTTCACGAGCTTGTGGCAGCGGCGGTGCGCGATGCGATCCGCGATGAATCGGGCGACATTCTCTGCTTCTTGCCGGGTCAGGCCGAGATCCATCGCACGCAGGAGGTGCTCCTTGGCCGACCCGATTCGCTTGATGCTGCCGAGGTGATGATCCTCCATGGCGAACTCGCGGCCGACGCGCAAGACGCCGTGCTGCGTCCGGCCTCGACCATTCGGCGCATCATCCTGTCAACGGCGATCGCTGAAACGTCGATCACCATTGATGGTGTGCGCACCGTGATCGACGCAGGGCGCTCGAGGGAGCCCCGTTTCGACCCGAGATCGGGCATGACCCATCTGACAACGGTCAGCGTTTCGAAAGACGCAGCCGAGCAGCGAAAAGGTCGCGCAGGACGCACTGCGCCCGGACGCTGCATACGACTCTGGACGGAGAAGGAGCACAGCCAGCTGCCTGAGCGCCGCACCAGCGAGATCCTCGTAGCCGACTGCTCGGGTCTGATCCTGGAGGTGGCAAGCTTTGGGGTGGACATCATGGATCTGCCCTGGTTGGAGGCGCCCCCTGCCGGGAATCTCGCCCAGGGACGCGAGCTGCTGCGTCAGCTGGGTGCTCTTGACGCCTCGCATGCCATTACGCCACACGGACGCGAGCTGCTGCGTTATGGAACGCATCCGCGCATTGCACACATGCTCGTGCGCTCGCAGGAGCTTGGCATCGACTGGCATCGCGCCTCGGGTATCGCTGCCATTGTTGGCGAGCGAGACCTCCTGAAGGGCGAACGCCTGTGTGATGTTCGCCGACGTCTCGATGCATTGCAGGGGGCTGGCGATGGCCACGCCGACCGCGCCGCTGTTGCCCATGCACGCAAACGTCAGCAGGCGCTGCGCAAGCCCCATTCAGCAAGTGCGCCTGCGTCGGCCATTGTTGATGATGACGTTGAAGGGGTGCTCATTGCCCTTGCCTACCCCGAGCGCATCGCCCGCAGCAAAGGCGATGCACGATTTCTCCTCCGCAACGGACGCACCGCCTCGATCATGCAGGCAGATCCGCTTGCGCGCTCAGAATGGCTGGCCGTGGCCGACCTCGACGGGTCGGCCTCCGAACCGCGCATCGCCATCGCTGCGCCACTCAGCTTGGCAACCCTGCGCACGGTGTTTGCCGACGACCTCGTGGAACAGGTCGAGACCGGCTGGAACGATCGAGATGGACGTATCGTGGCGCGCACGGCCACCATGCTCGGTGCGATCGTTGTTGAGACAAAGGCCAATGCAAAGGCCGATGCGCACGAGCTCGCCATGGCCTTTGCGCGGGAGCTTGCCAGGCGTGGCATCGAGAATCTGCCCTGGAGCGAGGGGGCGGAGAGACTTCGCGATCGCGTTGCATTTACGCGTCAGCACACCGGCGCCCAGTTGCCGGATATGTCCGACGAAGCCCTCTCGGTGACCATCCAGGAATGGCTTGCGCCGCTCCTAGTGGGTATGCGCTCGATGGCCGACCTTCAGAAACTCGACCTTGCACGCCCCCTTCGGGAGATGCTTTCGCGGGAAGCGAAGACCCTTGTCGACCGATGTGCTCCCGAGTTTTACAAGCCGCCGAAAGGACGCGAAGTCCCCATCGATTACGCGAATCCCGACCAGCCCCTTGCCGCGGTCCGCCTGCAGTTCATGCTGGGGGTAAAGCGCACGCCAACGGTGGCCAATGGCAACGTTCCGCTGACCATCGAGCTGCTCTCGCCCGCCGACAGGCCGATTCAGAAGACCCGCGACCTGGCCGGATTCTGGAGCGGATCCTACCAAGCGGTACGAAAAGAGATGAAGGGACGCTACCCAAAGCACGATTGGCCCGAGAATCCGTAATACGCAAGTCCGTAGATTGCCGGCCGTTCAATGGCTAGCGAAGGACATGACATGAGACCTCGTCCCGAAACCCCTCTTTATGGCGTCCTTGCCTCTGCGCTTCTAAAGGCATGGATCACTGCGTCCGTGCTGCTGATCAGCAGTGCAGGTGTGCTGAATGCCCAAGACCGACCGTGGAGCTATCGAAGTCAATTGCTTCCCGGACCGGCGCCGAAGGTGCGTTTGGCAACGGGTGCACTGGTGGTCTTCGATAAGGTCGCTCTTCGGTCCATCGACCACGGCGTCACACTCGATACACTCAGGAATCTAGAGGGTGAGCTGTGCGACTTCTTTGATTTCTCTGCCGGCATCAGTTTCGCCATCACCTACGAGGCGGGTGCGCGCAAGGCCCTGGTGTACTTCTCACAAGGGGGAACCAACTGGGAAAAGGTTGACTCAATTCTCGACGTAGCTCGTCCCACGTGCGGCGTTGCATCAGGCTTCGACTGGTATATGACCAGCGAGAATGGCTCAGTGATACATCGCATCGGCGAAACGCTCACGACCCTCAAAGGGCCATCCTCCGAACCGATCCGTGAAATGGTGATCACAAGTACGTCGATGGTGGCAAACGTCGCCGGACGTCAGCTTTCCTACACAACCGACAAGGGTGCCACGTGGAAGTCCATTCCCGCCGAGGGACTCGGCCAACTTCACGTGCGCAACGATGAGGTCTTTGCGGCCTCTGCCCGCGGAGTCGTGCGGCTCGATCAGGCAAAGGGAACACTCGAACAGGTTGGCAATTGGAATCTTCCCGGCGGATCGATCCCGGCCACGCTTGATGTTGATTCACACATTGGACAGCTCTTTGCCATCACGGCCGACTCGGGCTACCGGATGTTTCGACTCGATCCCGACGACAATGAATGGGTGCGATGGGGTTATCCGCTGCCTGCCACGCGCGCAGCAGCGAGCCCGTCGATCATGGCCATTGAAACGGGATGGGCTGTGATGGCCCTGAACATCACCGAGGGCAAGAAGGATACTTCCGGAATCTATGCCTTCGATCTCAACAACTTCACGGCCGTTGAAGAAGACCCGCGTGCGGGCGATCTCGATAGGGGGCTTGCTCTGACGGGTGCCGTCGCCAACGTTAACCTCGGGTCCGACGTGCAGTCTGCCGAACTCTTCGATGCCTCCGGGAAATGCCTCACAGGGTCACTGCCCATCTCCGAAGGAAACGTTCGGCTCGATCTGCACGAGATGCCGGCCGGCGTCTACATGCTGGTTGGAAAGCGACGGGACGCATCGCTGGTTCAGCGCCTGATCCTGCGATAACCCCATCACCGAACCGTACTGATGGCCAAGACGTCAGCCAATACCCTGCAGCAGCGCGTTATGACGCGCAAGCGGCTCATCACCATCATCGTGCTGACAGCCGCCGTGCTTGCTTTTGCTCTGTTCTCGAACTATGGTCTGCTGACGCGCCTCACGCTGATGTCGGAGACCGAGACCCTTGAAGGGCACCTTGGTGCGCTCCGTGCGACCTCCGATAGCCTGCGCCGCCAGATCCGGGTCCTTGAGACTGACCGGACCGAGATCGAGCGCCTTGCCCGCGAGCGCTATGGCTATGTGCGGCCCGACGAGGAAGTGTTCATCATCAATCGCGATTCAACCGAGCCATGAAACCTAGCCTACGATCAGTGATGATCGTGCCGGTCCTTGGCATGGCACTCTTCATCAACTCTTGTACTTCCATGAGCACAACAAACATTCGCCCCTTTACCGCAGAAGGAGCAGCTCCCGCGATCGGTCCCTACTCCCATGGTGTGGAATGCTCCGGACGCATGCTGTTTCTCAGCGGTCAGATCCCACTGCGAGCAGATGGCACCATGGTAAGCGGAACCATCACCGACGAGACACGGCAGGTGTTCGAGAACATTCGCACCATTCTCTCTTCGCAGGGGGCGGACCTGACGTCGGTGGTCAAGGCCACGGTGTTCCTGACCAACATGGGAGACTTTGCCGAGATGAACACCGTGTACGCCGAAATGATGGGCGCGCATCGCCCCGCTCGCAGTGCCGTGCAGGTGGCTCGGCTACCGAAGGATGCACGGGTGGAGATCGAGGTCATTGCATGCGTTCCCTGACGCGTTTTGGTGCCGTCGTTGGACTCTCTTTTGCCCTGACGCGAGCCGTCATGGCACAGCCTGCTGATACGGCAAAGGGTCCGGACACCACCACAATACGTCCGGGCAAGTCTACCCAGACAGCGGTCCTTGCCTCGCTCATCCTGCCCGGACTCGGGCAGGCCTACACCGAAAACTACTGGAAGATCCCCCTCTTCACCGGCACTGCGGCCGTCTCTGCTGTGCTGTTCTTTCAGAACAACTCCGAATACTCCACCGCATCGGCAGAGTACGACAAGGCCGTTTCCGAAGGGGCCGGCGCGTCAACGGTAAACTTGCTGCTTCGACGTCGCGAAGTGTTTCGCGATAACCGGGACATGTCGGCAGTGGTCTTTCTGATCACCTACGCCCTTGCCGCCGTCGATGCATACGTTGGCGCTGAACTCTATTCTTTCGATACGGGCCAGCAGCTAAGTCTGAATGTCGGACCCACACCTTCGCAATCATTGGCACTATCGCTGCGCATGACATGGTAAAATCACGCCCCCTATCTTTGCGCATGCTTCGCACCAGCGTCTTCGGACTCCTTATCAGCTCAACGATTCTATGCGCTCAGATCCAGCGCATCGAGACACTGGCAATCCGGCTGGGTGGGGGCCTGTCGAACACATCCCACTCAGGCACGCTCAGCAACGCCGGAGGGATGATCGACTGCGGCACACTCTCGTCGGGCTCGGGTCTCGGAACAGGGGGCTATCTGGCATTGGAGATCCCTATGTCGACCTGGGGCGCTTTCGGACTCGAAGTTGGTCTGACAGACCGCAGCGGGGACTTCTCGCGCACGAATACGTATCCGCTTCGTGACAGTGCGACTGGCAACGAAGTGACGCTGACAACGGACTATGTGCTGGCCACCACACTTTCGAACCTCGACATCGCAGCGCAACTTCAGATGCCTCTGATCGGCACGCTGCAGCAGCGTACACTGGGCCTGAGCATCGGGCCGCGTATTGCCCTGCCAATGACGGCCTCGTTTGTACAGCGAGAGTCGGTGGTGAGTCCGCCAACAGGCGTATTCTTCGAAAACGGCCAACCTGTGCAGGAGCGCGTGATCCGTCAGGGGGCTCTGCAGACCCGCTCTTCATTGCTGTTCTTCCTGTCATCAGCCCTTGAGTCCTTCATTCCCCTGTCCGAGCGGCTCTCACTGGTACCGCGCGTGAGTCTCGACTATGCTCTCAACGATGTGCTCACCGATGCGCCGTGGAAGCCCCTTACCATAAGGCTCGACGTGGCACTGCGAATGTCGCTCACGCGCACACCGCCGATGGCACCGCCTCCGCCACCTGCCCTCATCGTCGAACAACCAATGCAGCAGCCGGCATTTGCCCCGCCAAGTCTTGAACTCACACCGCGCTCCTTCTCCGGAGAGATCGTCACCGGCAACGTGCTGAGAGCATCCACACCGATCGTGAATGCCGTGTTCTTCGACAGTGCCGCTGCCGTCATACCATCAACGTATCGTCGCGATGGCGACATCTCGTCGATGAGCACTGACGCTGTCGATGCCCACTCATGGATCCTTGGGCGCATAGCGGCTATTGTGGCGGCAAACCCTTCGGCCCGCGTGGTTGTTGAAGGTGCCACCAGCGGCCCTGCTACCGAACCCGAGGGTGTGGCGCTTGCTAAACGTCGGGCCGAGGCCGTGCGAAGCGCCCTCATCTCCATCGGCGTGCCTGCGGGGTCGGTCACCACGGCGGCCACGATCTCGCCACGCATTGCATCCAATGCTGATCTGCCGGGGGGACGCGCCGAGAACCGACGCGTTGACATCGTAGTTCAGAATGCTCCGCTGCAGAGGTTCGTTCTCACTGAAGAGTTTGCTGAGCTCCGCGGTGTAGCCACCGTCGCCTCTCGATACGTCGGTGGTGCGCCAGATCAGAGGCCGGAGCAGCAGACTATTACCATCAACTCGCGCGACACGGTGGTCAGGTCACTCGATGCAACCGTATCAATGCCTGTGGTGGTTCGGCTCGACAACTCGGGTGAGCCCCCTTCAAAGATCTCTGCGTCATCCTCGGCCGGCGGACAATTCGCCGAGCGCACCATGAAGATCGATGGAGCATCGCTCCAACGTCGGCGCATCACATTGAGTTTGGACGGGTTTGTGGCAACGCTACGCTTCGACTACAACAGCGCCGATCTCAGCGACGACGTAAAGACGCTTTTGCGTCAGCTTGCCGAGCAGATCCCGGCTGGTTCGACGATCACCATCGAAGGAAGCGCCGACGTGCTGGGTTCCCAGGAACGCAATCGGCAGCTTTCGGCCGATCGCGCAGACAACACCGAAGCGTTCATTCGGTCGATTACTTCGAAGTCTTTTGTGTTTTCGACCTCGACGCAGTCGTCGCCGTACAGCGATGACACTCCGCAGGGACGCTTCCTGAACAGAAGCATCCGCATACGCGTGCGCTGATCAGCCCTCCTTGGGAGGCTCCAGAAGGCCCATCTGACGCTTGAGTTCGAGCAGGTCCTGATCGACCTTACCAGTCGACGAGAGCTTTCGGAATTCTTCGTCAAGCTGCGTGTTCTCGCCAGCCAATTGCTCAAAGGCAGATGCTTCGGCTTCCAGCTTTTCGATCTTGGCTTCATACTTATCGAACTTGCTGAAAGCGTCCGTGCCGATTCCCGCGGCCGACTTGGCGATCTGCGCCTGAGCCTTGGCTGCCTGTGAGCGGGCGATCAGTGTGCTCTGGCGCGAGCGTGCCTCGTCGAGCTTGCGCTTGATCCCATCAAGCTGCTCACGGATCTTGGCCGTGGTTGCGCGCGCCTGCTCGTGCGTAGGCATCAGTTCGGCCACGTTCTTGTCGGCAATAGCCTTCTTCTCAAGAGCCGCACGGGCAAGGTCGTCACGTCCGGCATTGAGAGCCTGCATGGCCTTTTCCTGCCAGCTGGCACTCTCGGCCTTCTGTGCCGTAATGCGTTTTTCGAGTCCGCGCTCATTGGCGATCGCGTTGGCAACAGCCAGCGTGGTCTGGTTGACGGATTCCTCCATGTCCAGAACCGCCTGCTTGAGCATCTTCTCCGGATCCTCGGCACGGTCCAGAGCGTCATTAGCTCCTGCACGGAACAGGTCGGCGATGCGTGAAAAGATTCCCATTGGAGTTCCTTTTGAGTATCGGAGGCGATGCGGCGTCGACGGCTGACCCGCGTTTTTGTTTCGCGAAATTACGGCAGACAGGGGGCCAAGCAGGTGGTATTTTTGCGTCATGCTCCCGTCAGAATCGATCGAACGCGTCGTAGAACTCTTTGCTTCCCTGCCCACGATCGGAAAGAAGACAGCCCGACGTTTGGCTTTTCACCTGCTCCGGCAGAGCACTTCAGACGTGGAGCATTTCGCCACGGCTCTTGTGGAGATGCGCGCACGCGTGCGCGAGTGCAGTGTGTGTCAGACCTTCACGGACGTGGAGGTGTGCGGGATCTGTTCGTCCGAGAAACGCTTGGGAACGATGATCTGCGTCGTTGAGCAACCGTCCGACGTCATGGCCATCGAGCGGACGGGCGACTTCCGAGGTAGGTACCATGTCCTGCACGGAGCCCTCAGCCCCCTTGACGGCATCGGACCGGATGATCTGCGCATGAAAGAACTCATTGCGCGACTCGGACCCGGCGTCGAGGAACTCATCCTTGCCCTCAACCCAACGGTCGAGGGCGAGGTCACCACGCAGTACATCGCCAAGCTTGCCTCGCCCCTTTCCATTCGCGTTACTCGCATCGCGCGCGGCGTGCCGATGGGGTCGGATCTGGAGTTTGCCGATGAGGCAACCCTGGCGCGTGCCTTCGAGGGTCGGACCGTCGTATGACCACGCCAACAACTTCCGGTGCTCGCCCCTGGTACGCAACGTGGTTCGAATCGCCGTGGTACATGGAGCTGTACCGACATCGCAGCGATGAAGAAGCACGGCAGGTTGTGCAGCTGATCGACCACACGATGCACATCCCGCACGGAGCTGAGATCCTTGATCTGTGCTGCGGCTTCGGACGTCATACGGTCGCCCTGGCCGAACGGGGCTACATCACAACGGGTCTGGACTACTCGGAGTATCTCATTGGATATGCGCGCCGCATGAACGCGCACGCCAATGCCCGGTATGTTGTTGGCGACATTCGCGGACCTTACCCGTCGAAATCCTATGCGCTGATCGCCAACTTGTTTACCAGCTTCGGATACTTCGACGAGCACGAGCAGCACGTGGCTGCCCTGGCGGCGGTTGAGCATCACCTTGCTGCGGACGGGCGCTTTGTGATGGACTTCTTCAATGCCGACGTGCTGCGGCGCACTCTGGTTCCGGAATCCATGACGATGATCGGGCAGACCACGGTCATCCAGGAACGGTGGATCGAAGAGCCCTACGTGCGCAAACGGATCACCATCAATGATCCATGCTCAGCCGAGCATACCTTCGAAGAGCGCGTCTGGATGTACACTCCCGAAGACCTGCGACAGATGATGCAGATGGTTGGGCTGCGGCCTACTCGCGCCTTCGGCTCATATCATGGCGAGGTCTTTCAGCCGGACGTGTCGGATCGCATCATTCTGATCGCCGAGAAGGAGGCCCCGTGAAGACTCTGTGGCGCCCCCTTCATGAGATTCTCATCGTGCTGCTGATCATCTCAGGGGGCTGTGCAACGCGCACACCTGAGGAGCCTTCGGGCGATCGCGGAACGTATGAGCCGCCGACGAGCCCGCTCATCGTGGTCGACAATCTGCGCAATGCCGTCATCGAGAAGAACACGCAGAACTTCATGCTGTCTCTGGCCGATCCGTCG
Source organism: Candidatus Kapaibacterium sp. (assembly GCA_018882895.1). Classification (GTDB taxonomy): domain Bacteria; phylum Bacteroidota; class Ignavibacteria; order Kapaibacteriales; family Kapaibacteriaceae; genus UBA10438. Next base: position 24,670 of record VERF01000012.1, on the reverse strand, counting down.
CGAAGCAGCATGACGTATGCCTATGAACCATCGGCAGAGGTTGGCGCACGCTACCAGGCCGTCTTCTCATCATGGAATGCCGACCGCGAGCGACAGGCGTTCCTGAGCATGATCAGCCGCTTGCCGGTTGATCAGCGGCCAAGCCTTGTGTTCTCGAACACGCAGGTCGCCTTCTCCTCGCCCGACTCCCTGGTGTGGGTAAGCGACTACGAACTGACGGTACGACTGAACATCACCGCCCTGCCGTCGCTTCTCACCGGCACAATGGCTCTGACCGTGACACCCGAGCGCAGCGGACTGTGGAGTGTTTCGCGCTGGCGCGATGCGAAGCGACCAGGTGACACCGTCGAGTCAACCTGGTCGCTTCTAAGAGGCCAGCTTTCAAACTGACCCACGGAGCCGTGGGGCGCGCACCCGCCCGTCAGCGTCCGTATCGCTCGTGATAGGTTGGCGGCAGATCGATGGCATACTTCACGGCTAGGCCCAGCCGAAGTACGTTCGTGCGCCAATTGGTGTTGTAGAGAATGTCCGTGATGCCAAACGTGTACTGAAGCTCCGGACCAACCGACAGCTCCGGCATGTTGGGGATCGTGAAGTCGTAACCAATGCCGGCGTTGACGCCGAATTGGACGTGCCGCACGTCCGAAAGGAAACCCGACTGGATGTTGCGTTCGCGCGATCCGTCGACGTACGTGATTGTATTCGGCGAAACGATCGATTCCTTCTGCGTGAACGACGTTCCTGTGATGTACCCGCACTGGATGCCAAGTCCAATGTCGAAGCCGAGGACGTTGAAGCTGGCTCCCGGTTCAATGAACACGGCATGTACGGTTGCCGATATGTCATGTCGAACAGTAAGCTCACGCGAGGTCAGCTCCCCGTTGTATGCCCATAACTTCTCATCAGTCGAGAAGTCGCCCCCTAACTGCGTATACATAGCACGCAGATATGGGGTGACGCCCATTGATAGGGGGACCTCTACGACGGCATCGATCGAATAGCCGGTCTTCTGTTCGTTGCCGAAGCCGAGACAGCACGTCGGCACCTTGGGCAGTGACGGAAAGTCAGCCTGAAGGAAGCGTTGATCGACCGATGCCGCAAGGCCGAGACGGATCTTCTCGTACATGAGCGTTGGACGCGTTTGTGCTGTGATCGCCACTGCGGAGACAAGCAAGGAGACGATGGCCGGAAGCAATCGGCAAGCGGTGCTGATTCGTGTGATCATTGGATTCTCCTATCGTACGATGATGAATTGCTCAGCCACAGAATGCCAGCGCGTGCGCACGGACATCACATACGGTCCGGCCGCCAGATCCATGGTTGTAAACGGCAACCGAAACTCGCCTGCCGGCACGCTGCCGGTGAACAGCTCCCGCACAGCGGTGCCATTTCCGTCGTAGATCACAACCTGGATGTCTTCGGCCTGACCGAAGTCACAGATCACTTCTCCCTTGTCCGTGATCGGCTGAGGCATCACCCGCAGGATTGGATGGCCAGCCACGGCGGTCAGTCGAGGTCCACCTGCCTTGCAAATGCTCAGGTCCGTGAACAATCCGTTCTCGGCATAGATGCGCATGCGTGAGGGTTCATCCCACGTGAATGACTCAAACGTCAGATCGGTGGCCGTGTCATTGCCAAGGCGGACAAATGCCCGAAAGGAAGCAAGTCGCTGGATGGTATCCGTTGCTCTTCCTTTGAGGGTGACGATGTAGTGTTTGTCCGCCTCTTCGATCGTGGTCAGATCACGAGGCTCAAGCATTGACTTATTGAAGCGGATCCTGGCCGTCCAGTGCTTGACGCCCGCAACGAACATCTTCTGGGTCGACACCATGGTGATCGGTATCTCAATGGTCTGGCCATTACGTCCGGTGATCTGCGGAAGCGTCACCGTGGTGTGCCATCCGTTGGCATCATGAATCCGGCTGGCACCATACCAGAAGCCTTGTTCGAGATGCTTCGGATGACGTTGAACGATACCGATGACCGGCTGGCCGAGAGACCCATTGAAGGTGTTGTTGACCGATGTGGCGGCATTACCACCGTTGGAGATGAGGTACTTTCGAACCGAATGCTGCGCTGTCAGGGGGCTGGCCATCACAAGAGTGATTGCCATACCCACACACGTGAGCGTCGTGGTCAGATATGCTTGATGTATCATGATGGTCTCCTGTGTCGGATCAGTTATTGTGGGTGATCTCTACCCAGCGCTGCAGCGAGGCGATATACACGAACATGATCAGACCATTCGTGTTGATCGTCCGGCTGGCAATGAACAGCTCAAGCTGGTTCGCCGTGGTTGAACGTCCATCATTGCTGAAGAACTTCAATTGCTTACCGGAGCCGTTGAACACGATCAGAAGTCGACCATCAGAGCCGCCGGCAAAGCCGGTCACATCGGTCTGAACGGTTGAGTTGACGAATCGGATCAGACCGGCCTCTGGAATGACGAGGTTGTTCAACTCACCAACAGGCGTCTGCGTCAGTCCGACGTCGATCACAGTACCCTCTCGCAGATACACGCCCGTCGGGAGTTCGCCCTTCTTGGTATTGGTCCACTTCTGCGTCGTGTCGTTCCACGTCAGCACATCCTGATTCGACAGGGTCATGCTCGAGTCGATGAGCTTATTCTGGATCTTCTGCACCGTTGGATTCGGATATGTGCCCTTCAGGTCGCCTCCGGCAGCGCCTGTCGGCGAGCTCGACGAAGATGGCGCGACCGGTTCCCATGAGCTCGAGGTGCTGTTCCACGTAAGAACATTGCCCGATGCCGGAGCCAGGGTTGATACCGTGCGGCCCTGAATGCGACTCACTGTGGGATTTGGATATGTGCCTGATAGATCGCCACCGGCAGAACCGCCCGGTGTGGTGCCGGAGATCGTAACGTTTGTGACGTTTGTCAAACGGCCGTCGGCATCGACCGTTAGTTGAGGTACCTGAGTTGCCGTACCATAGGTGCCGCTGGAGACGGCTGTCGCAGCCAGCTCTGCCGAACCGACCACATCAGCCCCAAGCTGCAGGTTCATCGTATTGATGTTGCCCGATACCGTAGCATCCGATCCGGCGGCCGTGGCCGGCACGATGGTCACGTTCGAGGCCGAGGTCAAACGTCCCTTCGCATCGACGCTGAACTGCGGCACTGCGCTCGTGGTGCCATACGTGCCGGCACCGACGCCGGTGGTGATCAGGGATGGGTTCGGATACGTGCCGGTAAGATCGCCCCCTGCCGGACCCGATGGTGCAGCACCGGAGATCGTGACGTTGGTGGCGTTCGTGATGCGACCGTCGGCATCAACGGTGAACTGAGCAACCTGCGTAGACGTACCGTAAGTACCGCTACTGACAGATGTGGAGGCAAGCTCGCTTGATCCTACGACATCCGGTGCGAGTTGAAGATTCATGGTATTGATGTTGCCTGAAACCGTGGCATCCGATCCGGCGGCCGTGGCCGGCACGATGGTCACATTCGAGGCCGAGGTCAGACGTCCCTTCGCATCGACGCTGAACTGCGGCACTGCGCTCGAGGTGCCATACGTGCCGGCACTGACGCCGGTGGTGATCAATGTTGGATTCGGATATGTTCCCGTCAGGTCGCCCCCTGCCGCTCCGCCCGGTGTGGTACCGGAGATCGTCACGTTCGTTGCGCTGGTCAGTCGCCCGTCGGCGTCAACGGTGAACTGCGGAACCTGCGTTGTCGATCCGTACGTGCCCAGCGTGACGCTTGTCGATGCAAGCTCTGTCGGGCCAACGACGCTACTACCGAGCTGCAGGTTCATGGTGTTGATGTTGCCGGACACGGTAACATCTGAGCCACCTGCCGTCACAGGCACGATCGTGACATTTGAAGCCGTGGTCAGGCGGCCCTTGGCATCAACGGCGAACGAACCCACCTGATGATCGTTGCCATAGGAACCGGCTGCCACACCGGTCAGCACGAGAGTTGGATTCGGATACGTTCCCGTAAGGTCGCCACCGGCTACACCTCCCGGTGTTGTGCCAGAGATGGTAACGTTGGTGGCATTGGTGATACGGCCGTCACTATCAATGGTGATCTGCGGGATCTGCGTCGTGGTGCCATATGTTGCCGCTGTCACGCCGGATGAGGCCAGTTCGGGTGATCCGACCACGCCGGTACCCAGCTGCAGGTTCATCGTGTTGATGTTGCCTGCCACGATCACATCTGAGGCGATGACAGATTCGGGAACGATCGTCAGGTTCGATGCTGCGAGAATTCGGCCCTTTGAGTCGACCGTGATCTGCGGCACGGCAGAAGGTGTTCCGTATTGATCTGCTGTAACGCCGGTGGTGATCAGTGATGGATTCGGATACGTACCCGTAAGGTCGCCCCCTGCTGCTCCGCCCGGGGTTGTTCCCGTGATCGTAACATTCGTTACACTCGTCAGACGTCCATCAGCATCGACGACGAACTGAGGCACTTGTGTGCCAGATCCATACGTTCCGCTCGAGACGCTGGTGGATGCCAGCTCCGTGGGGCCAACCACTGCGGTGCCGAGCTGCATATTCATCGTGTTGATGTTGCCGGATACCGTCACGTCGGTGCCGGCCGCCGTTACCGGAACGATCGTGACATTCGATGCACTTGTCAGGCGCCCCTTGGTGTCGACCGTGAACTGGCCAACCTGTGAGCTGTTTCCGTAGCTGCCGGCGCCCACGCCGGTTGTCACCAGTGTCGGATTTGGATACGTGCCCGTCAGGTCGCCCCCTGCGGCTCCTCCCGGCGTTGTGCCAGTGATAGTTGTCGAGGTGAGTGCGGTCACGCGGCCATCGGCATCAATGGTCACAACCGGAACGGTCGACGCCGAACCAACGGGTCCGATGGAGCCCATGTGCAGGTCCGCCAGCTCGGCCGAGCCGATGCGTCCGGACTTTACCTGCAGGTCCATGGAATCCAAGTGGCCGGTCACCGTCAGGTCCGACGCCGTGACTGTTCCGGGATGTTCGATCCTTGAGGCATCGATGACGGTCATCGATGAGGAGTTGTTGATGGCGTTTATGATGGAGGGGCCGGCCGCAGCGATGTTGATCGTTGGGTTCGGATACGTCCCCGTCAGGTCGCCCCCTGCCGGACCACCGGGTGTGGTGCCGGAGATCGTGACGTTTTGGGCATTGGTGATACGGCCATCGGCATCGACCGTGAACTGTGGCACCTGTGTGGCAGTTCCATAGGTTGATGGCGTTACGGTGGTGGATGCGAGTTCATCACTACCAACGGTGTTGCTCTTGAGCTGGAGGTTCATCGAGTTGATGATTCCGGTGACCGTCATATCCGATCCTGCGGCCATGACCGGGGTGATGCCAACGTTGTTGACGTTGGTGATGCGCCCCTTGGGATCGATAGTGATCTGCGGCACGGCGCTCGTGTTGCCATAGGTGCCCGAAGTGACACCCGTGTTGATCAGGGTCGGATTCGGATATGTGCCCGTCAGGTCGCCCCCTGCCGGACCACCGGGCGTGGTGCCGGAGATGGTTACCGAACTGAGTGCGACAACACGTCCGTCCCGATCGATCGTTAAGACCGGGGTTGTAGACGTTGAACCAATCGGGCCGATGGGCGCGGCATGCAGGTCCATCAGCTCGTTCGAGTTCACAGTCGATGCCTTTATCTGAAGATTCATCGAGTCGAGCGGCCCTGTAACGCTCAGGTCAGACGCTGCCAACGTGCCCGGCATCTCGATCTTCGACGCGTCGATCACCGTGGTCGTACTGCTGTTATTGATGGCATTGATGATCGTGTTGCCCGACGTGGTGACGTTGAGCGTTGGGTTCGGATACGTCCCCGTCAGGTCGCCCCCTGCCGGGTCGCCGACCTTGATAGCGTTGAGCGTCACGGCCGAGAGTCCCGTCACTCGGCCGTCTACATCAATGCTTACGACGGGGATCTGCGAGATGCTGCCAACCGGACCGATGGCTGACGGATGAAGATTGGCCAACTCGGCTCCGTTGACGGTGCCGGCCTTGATCTGCAGGTTCAGTGAATCGAGACGTCCGCTGGCCTGAATGTCCGAGGCCGGTATCGTTATAGGGGGCTCAATGCGCGCCCCGTCAATCAGAAGCGAATCCTCCAAATTGATGGCCGTGATGATGTCACCGCCAACAACGTTGAAGTTGATCCTCGGGTTGGGATAGTTCCCCATCAGGTCGCCCCCTGCCGGATCTCCGGGCCTCATGGCCAGGATGGGTATCGACGAGAGTTCGCGCACGCGTCCGTCTCGGTCGACCGTGATCACGGCCGACGTTAGAGCATTACCTTGGGCCACCAGCGGCAGGCCGGGCACATCCTTGAGTTCATCCGTGCCGATCGTGGCAGGCTTGATCTGCAGATTCAGGCTGTCGATCGGTCCCGTCATGAGAATGTCCGACTGCTCGAGCGACTCGGGGCGGATCTGCCAACTCTGTGCTTGCGTGATGCGTCCCTTCGTGTCGATCGTTAACTGTGGCACAGATGTTCTGTTGCCATATGTTCCCGGCACGACACCCGTTGCCCGGAGCTCGGGATCGGGGTATACGCCAACAAGATCGCCGCCTGCCGGACCGAAGGGTTGCGTGTTATCGATGGGCACCGACTGGATCGCCGTGATGCGTCCGGCTTTGTCGACGTTTATCACTGGTACCGAGTTGTTTGAGCCATATGATCCCGGGGTAAGGGGCATCTGCGACATCTTTGTTGATGTGATGGCAAAATCCTGCACCTTCTCGGTGGTGATGGCTCCATCCTGGATCTTCAGCGTCGAAACGGCTCCATCTTGGATCTTCGGCGTCGTAATCGCGCCATTTGCAATGCGCGATGTCGTCACGGCATCCAAAGCGATCTTCTCGGTTGTCACGGCACCCTCGCGAATCAGCGGATCCGGATACGTGCCCGTGAGATCACCACCGGCTGCATCGCCCCTTCTCAGAGCGTCGGTCACATTACCCGTGATCAGCTTCGGACGCCATGAGGATGTGGTGGCGTCCCAGACAAGGGCCTCGCCATTGTTGGCGCCGGCTCGTTGGATCAGAGAAGGGTCGACCGACTTGATCGCGATATCAACATCGTTTCCGTTGGTTAGTCGAACAACGATCGATCCGTCGAGTGACGTGATCCGCTGCACGGCCTCGGGGGTGCTTATCGTGAACTTCTTTCCCGTCTGAACGATCGTCGTGGCACCTTGGCCCTCAAGAACAAGGTCGCCATCGACCCCATTGATGCTCCTTACGACGCCCGTGGCGGAGATCGACACGCTGTCGGCCACTCGTGCCCTATCGGCATACAGGGCATACGGCACAGCTGTTAGACGTGTACGCGGGATCATCTCGCCTTCGGTGGCTACCTCGACGGCTAGCCAGTACTCTTGATTAAAGGTCAGGGTAAGTGGGACCGTTCGCCCCATCACAATGTCGAACACTCCGTTCAGGGTCGAGACGGTATGCACCTCTTCCCACAGTGCGCTGCCTCCGCTTGGCTGGCCATAAAGTCGGATTGTGATCTCATACGGACCATTGGGCACTGCATCTCCATTGGGAGTTGTCAGGACGCCTTGATACGTAAATGTTCTTGGAATGGAGATCTGCGCCGGTGCGTTCGCGGCGAAGATCAAAAGCGAGCAGAGCGCGAGGGCAAGACGTCGCATAACGAGCTCCAAACAGGTTGGTGAATGAACTGTTCGAAACTCTCGTTTGCACGCCCGCCAAATGATGACACCCGTCAGGGGATGACTCCGATATGCGTCTCATGAATTGATGTTCCGGTGACTATCTTCGCAGCAGTCCCCACCACGATGAACATTCGGAGTACGACCATGTCACACGACGCAACACACGAGCACGGACACGAACACGGTCACGCCCACGAGGCCGACCATGTGAATGACACTCTCGCAACACGTCTGATGGGCATCGCCGTTGGCGTGCTTGTCGTTGTCGCAGCAGTGTCCCTGCAGCGCGCCATGGGATGGCACGACGTTGTTGGCGGTATCATCACGGGCTTGCTGGGCATGCTCTTTGGTGCCCTTGGCACCAGCGTGCATCGTCCGTCCGGTGCTGCAATCCTCGGCTGGGCAGGCGGCATTGCCTTCTTCACCAGCATAGCCATGTTCCTGGGCTTGCGCCTGTTCTAAGCAACCGGCCCCGGCATGACACGGCGGCTTACATCACGATCGTGGTCGGCCATCGCCGCAGCACTACTCGGCGGCTTGATCATCGCCGGCACATCATGCGTAAATCCATTCGCCCCCTCTCTTGATGAGTCAGGGGGCGATAACGTCCTTGGTGACCAGCGCACCATTGAGGGACTGTTTCAGAACTTTCGCTACGCGTACCTGTTTCGAGATACGCTAACCTACGGCCGCCTTCTGGCGCGCAACTTCACGTTCGTGTACCGCAACTACGACCAAGGCATCGACGTCACGTGGGGCCGCGATGAAGACATGCTGGCCACCAACGGCCTGTTCACCGCCGCCCAGCAACTCGACCTTGTCTGGAACGACGTGGTAGTTGCCGAAGGCGACAGTTTGGCTAAGAACATCTCCCGCGGATTCAATCTCACGATCACCTTCAACCCGGCCGACATCCTCCGCGCCCAGGGCCGTGTGAACCTCCTGGTCGAACGCCCCTCCACAACCGATCCCTGGAAGATCGTGCGCTGGAGAGATGAGTCGAATTATTTCTGATTACGGAGGACGGATTACGGATTACGGAGGACGGATTACGGATTACGGAGGACGGATTACGGAGGACGGATTACGGAGGACGGATTACGGAGGACCTTTCATGAAGAGAGTTTACGCTTCATTGAAGTGATGATTGAAGCCAGTAGTTTTTTAGTCCTGAGAGCCAATTCTTGCGAAGTCTCGCTTTGATCTGGCGATATCAGCTGTGGTTCAGAGTGCAGTGCACCAAGCCAGAAGTAAAATTCGGCTAGTTCTTTCTCGGCGACCTTAAGCTTATGAAGGAAGTCCTTTGCTGATTCGGCAAACTGAGCTTCGCGCACATTCGCTCCAACGGACATTGCGGATCTGTAAAGCTGATCAATCGATGATCTTTCGATCGCCGATTGTTTGATCAGCATAAGAGCCAGCCTGCGTGCTTCTCGGGCAAACTGTACAGATAACTTCTGTAGTTCACCCTGACCAGGATCTGTGAAGATGATGTCGGGATCGTGCATTTGTAGATGTATATGAGCAGCAAGCCAACAAAAGCGTGACATCGTAATCCGTAATCCGTCCTCCGTAATCCGTAATCCGTAATCCGTAATCCGTAATCCGTAATCCGTCCTCCGTCCTCCGTAATCCGTCCTCCGTAATCCGTCCTCCGTAATCCGTACCCTATCCTCCCGTATCTTTGTGGCTATCCAAAAACCGGCTACAGGAAACATGGCTCTTCAGCAAAGAGAGGATTTTCGCAACATCGCCATCATTGCACACGTTGACCACGGCAAGACGACACTCGTCGATCATATGCTGAGGCAAAGTGGGATGTTTCGCGAAAACCAGGTCGTAGCCGAGCGAGTCATGGACTCGAATGACCTCGAGCGCGAACGCGGCATCACCATCATGGCCAAGAATGCGGCCGTGCGTTGGAAGGACATCAAGATCAACATCGTGGACACGCCGGGTCACTCCGACTTCGGCGGTGAGGTCGAGCGGGTGTTGTCGATGGTCGACGGCGTACTGCTGCTGGTCGATGCGGCCGAAGGCCCGCTTCCGCAGACACGCTTCGTGCTGCGCAAGGCACTCGACATGGGGATCAAGCCCATTGTGGTGATCAACAAGATCGACCGCGGCGATGCTCGCCCAGCCGAGGTGCTCGATGAGGTGATGGAACTCTTCATCAACCTCGGGGCATCGTATGAGCAGCTGGACTTCCCGATCGTGTATGCGATTGGGAAGCTGGGTCTTGCCAAGATGAATCTTACCGACGAGACAGATTCCCTTGAGCCCCTTTTCGAAGCCATCGTCAAGCACATCCCACCGCCGACGGTGGACGTCGACGTGCCATTTGCTATGGTCATCTCGGCACTTGACTGGTCGGACTACGTAGGACGTATTGCCGTTGGACGCATCATCGAGGGGGCTGTGAAGGTGGGCGACAACGTCAACCTCATCAAACCAGATGGAACGCGTGAGTCGGCCCGCATCACAAAGATGTATGTGCACGAGGGTATCACCCGCGCAGAGACCACCACGGCAACAGCTGGTGAGATCATCGCTCTGTCGGGATTTGAGAATGTGTACATCGGTGAGACCATCGCCGACAGTTCACGCACCGAACCTCTGTCGTATGTGAACATCGAAGAGCCCACCATTGCCATGTACTTCATGGTCAACACCTCGCCCCTTGCCGGTCGGGAGGGCAAGTTCGTTACCACGCCGAAGATCCGTGAGAGGCTCTACAAGGAGCTACGCAACAACGTTTCGCTGCGGGTGGAGGACACCGATTCGCCGGATGTCTTCAAGGTGTCAGGCAGAGGCGAGCTCCAGCTGGCAATTCTCATCGAGACAATGCGTCGTGAGGGCTACGAATTTGCTGCTTCGCGTCCGGAGGTTCTCTTCCGCCGCGACGAGAGTGGCACCATGCTCGAACCAATCGAACACGTCACCGTGGATGTACCGCAAGATCACGTAGGAACCGTCATTGAAAGTCTAGGTCGCCGCAAGGGTGAGATGACCGCCATGACGCCGAGCAACGACAGCGTTCGGTGCGAGTTTCTCGTACCGGCACGAGGTCTCATTGGATTCAGGACGGAGTTTCTGACCTCCACGCGCGGTCAGGGCATCATCCACCATACCTTCGACTCGTATCAGCCCTATAAGGGGGCGATTTCCGGACGTCTGCGCGGCGCCCTCGTATCAATGGAAACGGGCCCGTCGACGGCCTACGCACTGGAAATGGTTCAGGAACGGGGCATTCTCTTCATCGAACCGGGTCAGCCCGTGTATGAAGGAATGATCATCGGTGAAAATGCCCGCGAAGAAGATCTTAGCGTGAACGCCTGCCGAATGAAGCATCTGACGAACATGCGCTCCAGCGGGTCCGACGGACTTGTGCGCCTGGAAGCACCACGTCAGTTGTCACTTGAGCAGTGCATCGAGTTTCTCGAAGACGATGAACTTCTTGAATGCACGCCCGTTTCGGTGCGGCTGCGCAAGAAGATTCTCGACACGACCATGCGCCAACGTGCGAAGAAACGTGAAGCAGCCTCCTTGGAGTGATGCGGCATGATCCGATTCGTCCACGGCTCCGTGTTCCTGTTCTGCAGCGTCAGCATGCTTGCTTTGCAGGAACGTACCCGGACCGATGACGACGTGCTGATGCGCCTATCGCTGAAGCCAAGCACAACGTACCGATACAGCATCAGTTCCACGTTGGAACAGGATGTAGATGCTGCAGGGGGCTCGTCGGCAAATGCAGTTATGACCGACCTCGATATTGCGATATCGGTCACCGACGTTACCCTCGGACGCAGCACGCTGAAGTTCACGTCCGAGAATGGCGGATTGCGCACGCGTGCGCGTTCCGACGAGCGCATGCCAAGCATGGATTCAGCTCTCAGGGTCAACGACGGTAAGGGGCTCACAGCAACGGTCACGTGTGATCCGACCGGACGCGTCCTCAATTTCGCAAGCAGCAACGATGCCGGCCTGGCGATACTCAACAGCATGCGTGTGTTCGATCGTATCGTCATGCAGTTTCCCAAGGAACGCGTCCGCCCCGGCGATCGGTGGATTTCGGAGATGACCGACACCATGCCTGCCCCTCAGGGCGAAGGTTCGATCGTTACGTCGATCGAACTTCACGAACGATTCTCTCGCATCGTGGACTCGCTCGGATTCAAGTGCTGGGTCATTGAAGGAGAATCATCATCGATGCGCATCCATGGCGGATTGGCCGTTTCGGGAATGAACATCGACGTCTCGGGAGATGGCGTTATGCGCACCAAAGCACTCATCGATTCGCGCACGGGGCTTCCTGTGCGCAGTGAGCTGGAACTCGACAACTCAATGACGCTCAGAGCTGCCGGTGGTGCGGAGGATCTTGCCGTACCGAGTAACGCCCGGATGCGTGTGGTCATCATTCAACGTCCGAGGCGATGATCGAATATGATGAGTCGTCTCCTTGCGTTCGCAATCATCCTGCTGAGCTGCCTTGCCCCTTTGCAGGCGCAGATGCAGATTCGTCCGGGCGGACGTCAGATCATCCTTGGAAGGGATACCATCTGCTACCGATACCGGTTTGCCGCGGCAGACACATTGCTCTATCGGATAGAGTCACGTGACAGTATCATGGTGCCGAGCTTCGACGTTGTTGAGAAGTGGCGATATGAGGGCCTGCGCATCGTTTGCGACTCGGTAGTCAGTGATCTCTACCACCTTACGATGCGCCTGGAAGCATTCCGGGAGCGACAACGCAGCGGCAAGGACTCCTCCGAGCGCCGAAGTCACCCATGGATGCAGCGCGTCGTGCGCCTGGTCATCGACAGTCTGGGTCGTCGCATCCAAGCAAGCATCGACGACAGCAGCCGTGCAATGGCGGCTCCGGGTGGACTGTTTCAAGCACTTCGCTTGCCTATCCTCGACACGGCCTGCGGACGTCAGCAGCAAAGCTGGATATCGTCCGACACCATCTTTGTTCCCGAGAACGGCATCCCCGCTCCCGAGATCAGGCAGCAGGTGTTCTGGCGCGTGGGCGACCACTTTGATACGTTGGGCCGCAAGGCCTCTTGGATCCAGTACACATCCACGGCATTCGGAGGTGTGGACGTGCCCGACAGCCGACTGAATGTAACATCTGTTGGATCGGTTGCCGAGTACTGTCGACTCGTGATCGACAGGGGGCTTGGCATTCCCCTGTCGAGCTTCATCATTCAGCAGGTCCGATTCAAGATCCAATCGGGCCAGTCTCGCAGCACGACAGGTCGGCATCATACCACGTCGACCATGAGCCTTGTGGAGATTCGTTCGCCCGATGCATCCCGCCGGTGGCGCAGCGAGTCCTTCAATGCCGCCCCCTCAAAGAGTCCGGCACAGAATGCGAAACCACGTCGAAAGAAGTCCCGTTAACGCGACGCGAAACCTTCCGCTCGGGCGAGAGTCTAAAGCGGTGCGTTGGCATTGATCACTCTGGCTTGCCCATGAAACACATCCGCACACTTGGCCGAATCGCGGCGCTGATCGCATTTATAACGTTGGTGACCGCTGCGGCCGTCGCACAGGAAATGAGCACGGGCCGACGTTTGACCCTTGAGGAGTGCATTGCCATTGGCCTGGAGCGCAGCATCGACGTCCGACGTGCTCAGGCCGGTGCCAATCAGGCGGCCTCGAGGCTGACAGCGGCTTTCGGAGCCTATCTCCCGTCGTTGGACATCAACGCCAACTACAATCGTCAGCTCACGAACCTGCGTCCGCAGTTCTCGATCGTCAATGGTGTTCCGATCACCGGTCAGCCCCTTCCCAACACCTACGGACTGAACAGCTCGATGAACCTCACGTTGTTCAACGGCTTTCAGCGTGAGGCTGATTTCGATGCAGCCAAGCTGACGATGAATGCTGCCTCGAGTGACATAAGATTTAACAAGGGGGCGACGCGGTTCACGATCACGCGGCAATACATCGAACTCCTTCGCAGAAAGCAGATCCTCACTTCCCGACGTGAAAGCAGGGCCCTTGCAGCGGCCACGCTCGAGCGGGCGCGTGCGCTGTTCGATGCGGGAGTTGGTCGGTCACAGGATGTGACGTCGCAGGAGACCGAGCTGGGCAACATCGACGTCGCCCTCGTGCAAGCAGAGAACGACGTCATCGCCGGTCGTGCGCAGCTGCTCAACGCCATGAACGTAGACGCGATGCAGGAGATCGATATCGATGAAAAGTCCGTGTCGCCTGATGTGACGGAGGCAGACATTGCCGCCTACCGGAAGAAGATGGGTCCAGAATCGGAGCTGTCCGAGATCACCATGTCACGCCGAGCCGATCTTCAGTCTGCACTCGAGCGCACCAAAGCAGCCGATCAGACCATCACCAGTGCGCGATCCGGGTATTACCCGACGATCACAGCCAACGGTGGTTATACATGGCGGAACTTCGTCATCGCCGACTTCGACCGCCAGGGTCAGGTCTTTGCCGGACTCTTCATCCGCATCCCTGTGTTCGACCAGTTCGTTACGCAGGCACGTGTGGCCGATGCCGAACTCAACCGCGCACAGAACGAGCTCGAAACAGAGCGCGTGCGTAATCAGATCCGCACTGACCTGCGAAATTCATTCGCACAGTTGGAGTTGGCCGAACGAGGCGTTGAGATCTCGTCGCGTGCCATCAAGTTTGCCACCAACAACGCCGATGCTGCGCGTGACCGATTCAATGCCGGAGCCGCAACCATCATCGAACTGCAGAACGCCAACAACCAGCTCATCACGGCACAGATCAACAGGGTGACGGCCGTCTATGCATATCATTCAGCCGTTGCATCCCTTGAGTTCGCAACCGGCATGTCAGGAGGAAAGTGACCATGGCCAAGAAATCCCGTAAGCGCCTGCTCATCGTCATCATCGTGGTGATGGTGGCCTTTATCGCGACGATGCTGTGGCTGCTGTCCAATCGCACGGAGGCACCGGTTCTGGTGAGCGTCGAGGCCGTTGCCACGCGCACCATCACGCAGAGTGTCAGCGCCATCGGCAAGCTCCAGCCCGAAGTAATGGTGAAGATGTCCTCTGAGGCCAGCGGCGAGATCGTCTACCTCGGCGTGCGCGATGGCGATACCGTCAAGACGGGTCAGATACTTGTTCGCATACGTCCCGACATGATGCAGTCGATGCTCGTGCAGACGCGGGCTGCCGCGGAAGCATCGCGCATGGCCATCACGGTGGCCAAGGCCGAGTATGACCGCTCGGAAGCCGATCTGAAGCGCGCCACCGAGTTGTATAAGAAGCAGTTTGCCTCCCGCGAGGATTTCGACCGCGCAAGCGCTGCCTTTCAGTCGGCTGCCGGACGGTTGGCACAGACGCAGGCCGACTATGAGCGTGCCAAGGGGGCTTTGCGCGAAACACAGGTCAACGTTGACCGCACGACGATAACAGCTCCAATGTCAGGTGTCGTGACGTATCTGGGCGTTGAGAACGGCGAAAAGGTTGTAGGGACTGCTCAGATGCAGGGTACCGAGATCCTTCGCATCGCCGATCTGTCGACGATGAATGCATGGGTGCAGGTCGACGAAAACGACGTCGCCCAGATCAACGTAGGAGACACGGCACGCATCAAGGTCGACGCGCTCCCCGACGTTGAGCTGCGCGGACTTGTGTACGAGATCTCGCACTCTCCGATCGTTTCCGGTCAGGGCACGCAGGAGGAAGTCGTCAACTTCCAGGTCCGCATCAGGATCATCGATCCCGAACATCGGATGCGTCCGGGAATGTCATGCTCGGTCGACATTGAGACTGAGACCAAATCCAACGTCCTGGCAGTTCCGATCCAGTCAGTAACCATGCAGCAGGAGGCCGCTGCCTCAACGCCTGATACAGAGGATTACCGCAAGACCGATCGCAAAGCCGCTGCCGTCAAATCAAAGCGACCACAGAGCATCGTCTGGGTTGTCAACAACGGTCAGGTCGCAGCTCGACCCGTCACAACGGGCATCAGCGACCAAGGGTACCTCGAGGTGATGAACGGACTGAAGGTCGGAGACAAGGTAGTGAGCAGCCCGTATGAGGCCATCAGCAAGCTGCTGACGCCGGGTGCGAAGGTTACCGTTGAGGACCCTGCCGCTCGACGCGAGAGATACCGTGCTCTGAGGCAGGCGCAATGAATCGCCCCATCATCGAGATCTCCAACCTCGTAAAGCGTTATGAGATGGGCAACGAGGAAGTCTATGCCCTGCGCGATGTGTCGCTGACGATTGGGAGCAATGAGTACGTGGCAATCATGGGTCCGAGCGGCTCCGGAAAGTCCACGCTCATGAACATGCTTGGCTGTCTGGACACGCCCACGGCCGGCACGTACTTCTTCAACGGTCAGGACGTGCGCGAGATGAATGATGATGACCTTGCCGAGATCCGCAATCGGGAGATCGGCTTTGTCTTTCAGACCTTTAACCTTCTGCCACGCGCAACTGCATTGCAGAATGTGGAGTTGCCACTTGTGTACAGCGGAGTAGGCAAGGCCGAACGTCAGGACCGTGCCAAACAGGCCCTTGAGAAGGTGCAGCTGTCGGATCGGATGACGCACCGACCGAACGAACTCTCGGGCGGACAGCGTCAGCGCGTGGCCATCGCTCGTGCGATCGTGACAGCCCCCTCCATCATCCTTGCCGACGAGCCGACGGGGAATCTTGATACGAAGACCGGGCATGACATCATGGCGCTGTTCCGCAGTCTCTGGGAGGGCGGCAACACCGTCATCCTTGTTACGCACGAGGAGGACGTCGCCCGCCATGCCCGACGCATCATACGTCTTCGCGATGGTCGCATCGAGTCCGACAAGGTGAATCCCGATGCGTAAAACATCCGAGATCGGCGAGTCGTTGCGCATCGCGGTCGAATCGCTGCGCATGAACCTGCTCCGGTCGATCCTCACCACAGCCGGCATCGTCGTCGGCGTTGTGCTTGTGGTGGTCATGGGTTGGACCATCGGCGGACTGGATGCCGTTTGGGAGCAGACGATCTCGATCATCGGCAAGGACATGATCTATATCGACAAGTGGAGTTGGAGCGGAGGGGGCAACTGGCGTTTAATGGAAGCACGAAAGGACATCACGCTGCGTCAGGCCGAGCTTCTGAGTCAACGCATGGAGTCTGCCGAAAGCGTCATGCCAGTGGTACGCCTCTGGAGCGGCTCGGTCGTGCGCGGCAATACGAGTTTGCGCTGTGGCATCCTGGGCACAACGACCGAATATGGTAAGACATCCTCTGCCGAACTCAACAGCGGTCGCTTCTTCACTTCCATCGAAGATTATCAGAGTGCCAAGGTCGTGATTCTTGGAGAGGGTGTTGCCAAGAGTCTATTCTCCGGCGAGGATCCGATTGGCCAGTCGATCAAGATCATCTCTGAGCCCTACCGTATCATCGGAGTGATCAAGAAGCGCGGCTTTCTCTTCATGGATTTTGTTGACAATCAGGTGGTGATCCCGCTTGAGTCATTTCGGTCGACCGTTGGCATGTTCGAGCGCAGCGTTTCGATCGGGATCAAGACGGGAAGCGAAAGAATGGTCGACATTGTCCGTACCGAGGCCATCGGCCACATGCGCTCCATCCGGAACGTTGAGCCGGGCCAGGACAATGACTTTTCAATCAACGAAATGCAAGCCTTCGACGAACAGGTCAAGAACATTCGAATCGGCATCTGGACCGTTGGCATGGGGCTTACCATTCTCGCATTTGTCGTCGGCTCGATCGGCATCATGAACATCATGTACGTCTCGGTTACCGAACGCACGCGCGAGATCGGCATCCGCAAGGCCATTGGTGCGCGCCGTGGCTCGATCCTGCTGCAGTTTCTCATCGAATCCTCCTTCTTGTGCGTGATCGGCGCTCTGATCGCCTTCCCGATCGCACAGCTCATCGTGGGAGCTGCACGATTTGTTGCCGTCGACCTGCTCGATCAGGCTTGGGCCAGCGTGGTAAGCCCCGTCATCCCGGTCGACCTTTTGATGATCGCCATCTCAGTATCCGTCGTGATCGGCCTGCTGGCCGGGCTGCTCCCGGCCCTGAAGGCCTCGCGCCTCGATCCGGTCGAAGCCCTGAGGTACGAGCAATGAACGCGCTCGAATCGGTCTCGATCGCCATTGATGCGGTGCGCTCGCAGAAGCTGCGCTCCGGTCTCACACTGCTCAGTGTGGGTATCGGCGTGTTTGCGATCATCGCCGCAACGTCGATCATGAGTACCCTCAGCCGGGCCGTCAGCGGTCAGCTTGCGGATCTTGGAGAGAACTCTTTGCTCATCCAGCGAACCCCGACGATAAACTTCGGGACGAACTGGGCCAAGATGCGCAGGCGTAAGAACATCACGTATATGCAGGCCAAGGAGTTTCGTGATCGAATGTCGAGCACGAATCAGATCGCCATCAGCAATCAGAATCCCGGCATGACGGTGAAGTCCGGCCAAGAGTCCACCAATCCTGATGTTACGCTCATCGGCATCGACGAAATGTACTTCGTCGTCAACGCCGTCTCGGTCTCTGCCGGTCGCCCCGTTACGGAGTCGGAGGTTGCCACCTCGCGTCCGGTTGCCATCATCGGTCAGGACGTCGTGGCGGCGCTGTTTCCGAAGGTCGACCCCGTTGGCCAGTTGATCACACTCAAGAATCAGTCCTTCCTAGTCATCGGCGTGCTGACAAAGAAAGGGGGCGTCTTGGGACAAAGTCAGGACAACCGGGTGCTCATCCCCATCACGGTCTTCAACAAATACTACACCTGGGAATGGGACGCAAGCGTCGACATCTCCGTCAAGGCCATCAACAAGCTGATGCTCATGGAGACCAAGGATGAGGCTACTGGCATCATGCGTGCCCTGCGAGGCGTCAAGCCATGGGAGGAAAACAACTTCGAGATCGATGCCAACGATGCACTTTCGGGTCAGTTTTCCGGTTTCACCAGCGCCATCCTCGCTGTTGCCTGGATCAGCGGTCTGGGCGCTCTGGTGGCCGCCGGCATCGGCATCATGAACATGATGCTCGTATCTGTAAAGGAGCGAACCCGCGAGATCGGCGTTCGCAAGGCATTGGGAGCACGTCGACGCTGGATCATCAGGCAGTTCCTTGTCGAGAGCATCACGCTATGTCAGCTCGGGGGCACCTTTGGAATGCTCGGCGGTATCGCGGCATCATGGGGCGTGACGGAGCTGCTGCGCGAGGCCATGCCATCGATCACCTATGTCTTCCCCACTGCTACGGTGATCTTCAGCATCGTCATCTGCACCATTATTGGTCTTGCCTTTGGCATGTATCCGGCGTGGCGGGCAGCCAAGCTCGACCCAATAGAGGCGCTTCGGTACGAGTAAGGGGCGGCACTCGTAACTTGCCGCATGGTTGGACGTCTCTTAGCACCCGAAATCGAAGAGTTGGTGGCCGCGCGTGATTTCGCGACCATCCGTGAGGTGTGCATAGAGTGGGATCCGGTGGAGCTTGCAGACCTTGTGGCAGGCCTGCGCGAGGAGAGTCGCGTCGTGGTGTTCCGCCTCCTGCCCAAGCACGTAGCGGCCGAGACGTTCTCGTATTCGGACTTCGATACGCAGCAGGAGCTTTTGCACGACATGGCCCGTGAAGAGGTCGGTGCACTGCTCAACGAAATGTCGCCCGACGACCGGACGCAGCTCTTCGAGGACCTGCCGGGCAACGTCGTATCCGAGCTCATCAACTCACTGAACGTCGAAGAGCGCGCCGTCGCCTTGGCCCTGCTGAACTGGCCCGAAGACTCGGTTGGCCGTCTGATGACGCCGGATTACGTGATCGTAAAGAAGCACTGGACGGTGCAGCAGGCGCTGGATCACATCCGCAACTACGGCAAGGATTCCGAGACGCTCAACTATGTGTACGTTACTGAGCACGGGACACTGGTAGATGACATTCACATCCGTGAAGTGCTGCTCTCGCCCCCTGACCGGATGATCTCGGACGTCATGGACCATCGCTTCGAGTCGCTCCTGGCCACAGACGACCAGGAATCCGCCGTCAAGGAATTCAAGCGCACCGACCGGTTTGCGCTACCTGTGGTGGACATCGACAAGAAGCTGCTGGGCATCGTGACGCTTGACGACGTGCTGGACATTGCCGAGGAGCAGGCCACGGAAGAGATGCAGAAGTTCGGCGCCGTGCAGGCGCTTGATGACACGTACATCGACGTTCCTCTGGCCGAGCTGATTCGCAAGCGCGCAACATGGCTTGTTGTTCTCTTCGTAGGGGGCTTCCTAACGGCCACCGCAATGTCGGCCTTCGAGGCTACGATCGACCAGGCCGTGATCTTGGCGCTGTTTCTGCCCCTTATCATTTCTTCCGGGGGCAACTCCGGTTCACAGGCCGCCACGCTTATCGTACGTGCGCTTGCCCTTGGCGAAGTGACGCTCTCGGATTGGTGGCAGATCATGCGCAGGGAGCTCGCCGCAGGCTTTGTTCTGGGACTCATCCTTGGCATACTGGGCTTTGCCCGCATCATGATCGGTCAGATGGTGGATGGCTCGTACAATCCAACCAATACGCCCCTTATCGCCTCAGTCATCGCCATATCGCTCATCGGCATCGTCATGGCCGGCACGCTTGCCGGCTCCATGCTGCCGCTGCTACTCAAGCGGCTTGGTTTTGATCCGGCTGCATCGAGCGCTCCCTTTGTTGCCACGTTCAGCGACGTGACGGGGATCCTCATCTATTTTACGATCGCCACTCTGCTCTTGCGTGGCGTGCTGCTATAACCAGAAACGCCGCATTGGCTGCCGATAGACTCAAGGCAACGATCCGCTCGGTTGCATTGAGCGATTCCGCTCCGGGCAGGCCACGCATGGCGGCAATGCCGAAACCGAGTGCTGCGGCAAACGACAATGACAGAATTGCCGGGATCACGATCAGCGGCGTCCAACCCGGACGCACCGCTGCCAGAAGACCGGGGACGAACAGTGCCGGACCCATGGTCAGCCAGACGGCAAGCAGCATGATGTTGCTGCCCAGATCGGCATTGTGCGGTCCCCACAGCACCGGCACCCACTGCATGAGGCTCCATGCGCCCCCTGCACAGAATACGAGCGTAACACCCCACTGTGCCATGCGCCCCTGCATACTCTCTGTGCGTGCATAGGCAGCCCATCCGAAGAGCAGCAGAACGAGGCCCAAGGCAAGGGGCTGCGCGGTTGCCAGCGCGCTTCCAAATGCGGGCAGTGAAAGCAGTGTCACAACAAGACCAACGCCCATGGCCAGGGGGCCTACCCGACGTGTGAAACTTCGCGCACGGTCAAGATTCGGTCTGTCGGTCCTCATACAAACCCCGTCAATTCGTTACGAGCTCAGGATACCAACGATCCATGCCGAACCGTAGGCAAGCACAAACGTAATGACAAAGGCCAACGCAGGCCACTTCCACGAGCCGGTCTCACGCTTCATGATGGCCATGGTGCTGATGCACTGCAACGCAAAGACGTAGAAGGCCAAAAGCGAAAGGCCAACACTGATGCTGTATCGCTGACTCAGGACCTTGCGAAGTGGCGCATCCGTCTCGTGCACATCAGCTGCGTAGATCTGGCCCATGGCGCTGACGAATGTCTCGCGCGCTGCATAGGAGCTGAGCACTCCCAAGGTCAGCCGCCAGTCGAATCCCAACGGTGCGAACACCGGCTGCAGAGTGCGTCCAAGATCGGCCGCATAGGATTGCTCGATCTGTAGTCGCGAGGCCTCGATCTCTGTCGTGCCTTCAGGTACATCAGCCCGTGGCAGTTCGGTGAGGATCCACAAGGCCACGCTGAAGGCCAGGATGACCGTGCCGGCCGTCTTGAGAAAGTCCATACTGCGATTCACCATCGTCACCCCAATACTCTTGGCCGACGGTAGACGATACGGTGGGAACTCGATAAGGAACGGAACAACGCCACCCCGAAAGAGCGTGCGCTTCAGCACAAGGGCGATGAGCAAACCGCTTAGCGCGCCGGCGCCGTAGAGGCCCGCCATCACCAGTGCCTGCAGAGACACCACGCCCATGACCGATGTGGCAGGGATGATCGCACTGATCAGCAGCAGGTACACCGGCAAGCGTGCCGAACACGTCATGAGCGGCGTGGCCATGATGGTGGCCATCCGGTCACGATACGATGGGATGATGCGGGCCGACATGATGCCCGGGATGGCACAGGCGAATGAGCCCAGCAGCGGAATGAAGCTTCGACCTTGCAGGCCAAAAAGCCCCATGGCGCGATCCACCAGAAAGGCCGCCCTGGCAAGGTATCCGCACTCTTCGAGAAATGTCACCAGAAGATTCAGAAGCAGGATCTGCGGCAGGAACACGATAACTGAACCCACGCCGCCGATGATACCATTGGTTACAAAGGACTGGAGAAGGGGCTGGTCGATCCGATCCTTTGCTGCCGACTGCAGCATTCCCACCCCTGAATCGATAAGGTCCATCAGGGGCTGCGCCCATGTGAAGATGGACTGAAAGAAGAGCCCCATCACGATCAGGAAGGTGAGCGTTCCCCAGACGGGATGAAGCAGAACCGCATCAAGACGTTCCGTGCGCTTGTCACGTCGAGGGGCCAACAAGACCTCGGAGGAGACCTCATGTGCCCACGCGAAGCGGTCCTCGATCGATGCCGATGCATCAAGTGTGGCCTCGGGGATTGTCCACGCATGCTGCATGAGCGTATCTCGCAGGTCGCCCACTCCAATGCCTTTGCGTCCAACCACGGGCACGACCGGCACGGCAAGTCGATGTCCAAGACCGATATCATCGAAGGTTCCGCCCCCTGCCTTCACGGTATCAACCATTGTGGAGGCTACCACGACTGGCAGTCCGGTGCTGGCCAGCTGACTGAACAGCACCAGGCATTTATCCGGACTTGCGGCATTCATCACAAGAAGCACCGCATCGGGCGCCGGGATCGAACCATGATGTCCACGAAGTACATCGACCGTGAGCTTCTCATCTTCAGAGGTCGGAGAAAACCCGTAGATGCCGGGCAGGTCGATGAGTTCGACCGTTTCGCCCCCTTCGGTGATGCGTCCGATAAGGGGCTCAACGGTGACCCCCGGGAAATTCCCCACCTTCTGCTGCAGCCCGGTCAGCTCATTGAACAACGTCGACTTGCCGACGTTCGGAGTACCGACGACGGCTACTCGCAAGGGGGCGCTCATTCGGCGCCCGCGATCATGATGCGAAGCTCACTGCCCAGGCGCACGCCCAGACGCGTCATCCCCGTCGATATCTCGATCGGCCCACCAAACGGTGCCCGCCGTTCGACAGTGCATACCACGCCGGGCACAAGGCCGAGCTCCATCACACGGCGCACACAGCTCTGCTCACCGTCAATCGACAGGATTCTGCATTTCGTCCCGACCGGACATGTGTGAAGCGACGTCATTTTCTTATTTGGACTGATTCCAAATTACGAAAGGAACGCATTACCCGTTCCAACACTCCTTCCATCTCAAGTATTCGCGGGGTTTGACCTTATACATAGCACAGTTTCCGTCATGCATACTGGCAAAGGCGCGATGCGTAAGGCGATTGAGGTCTTCAACATCAGATGGCTTTTCGGCATGCGATGCGGCAACGCGTCGGATCGTGGGTTCATCGGCAGGCATGTTGTTTCGTATGATCTCGCCAACGATTTCAGTAAGAGTCGCTTGATGCAGCATACCGAGTGGATCGGGATATACCTCGGGACGATTCCGCACGGCCACATAGCTCTGACAGGAGCGCTCGTAGGCCCAGATGAACACGTCGCGCAAGAGCTCCGTGCGTCGGAGCTCATAGACGCCTATCGTGGCTTCTATGTAGGCACGTTCCGGCACATAGATAAATGACAAGGGGCAAAGATTATGTCGGATCAGTGGAATGTTAGCAGCCAACCGCGAAACGCGCTTGTTCACATCGATGAACGGCTGCAGATACGGCACATGGACCATGAGAAAGAAGGACTGTTCGAAAGGATCCGTGATCCTATCGGCCTTGAGTAGGATGAGTTCTAGCAATGGATCGATCGCCAACGGAACGCCGAGCGGGTAGAATACCGATCCCGATATCTCGACGATCTCGCTGCGCACCCTACCACAATCGCGGTTATCGGTCAAAAGATCCCTGGACAGAAGGGCGTGCAGCGTTCGGATCGTTTGCTTATTGAGCGTCATCGCGGTAGCGTCGGCCACCAAGAATTCGATGGCCCGTTTATGGTTTAGGATCATTTGCGCTTCACGCACGTCCTTGCCTTCAGCCAGCTGTCCGAACTCGATTAGCCTCTGCGTCTCAAGGCGTGAATACGAGTTTCCTTCCAGCCGACTTGATGCCCACGAAAGATCGATCAAGAGTCGATCAATCAGCCTTCTGGCAGTCGTACCTGCCGGATGCAGCTCTTCACCGGTTCGTCCGATCCTATGAAAATGCTCACGCAGATCTGCCGACAGGTAGTAGGTATCATTCGGAACGTACGCGTCGAGAAAGGACTGCTCATACCCGACCGGAGTACGTAGGTACAGCGGACGGCGCACGTACTCCACGATATCATGTGAACCAGTAAACAGCGGTACATACTCAGGTGCCGGAATCGGCTCGGCTACCACGAGGGGCTCTGCAGGCGCAGGTGCATACGCAACTGCCCGACGGTAACGGGTGCCCCGCCCCCTTCCCGTGGCAACAATAGTTCCCGCTGTCAAAAGATCACCAAGCCGCCTCTGCAACGTCCTGCGGCTGGCCACCTCGGCTAACACACCGTGGAGCAGATCAACACTAACTCCATCGGTATGGCGCGCTATTTCGTAAACAATACGCTCCGAGAGGTCATCTATGAGTTTTATTGGCATGATTAGTTCCCGTATTGGCGCAATATACGCCTTGCGGGAAGCCTTGCGGCGGGACGCTTCGCGGGAAGCCGCTGCGCGGCGGGACGCTTCGCGGGAAGCCGCTGCGCGGCGGGAAGCCTTGCGGCGGGACGCTTCGCGGGAAGCCGCTGCGCGGCGGGAAGCCTTGCGGCGGGACGCTTCGCGGGAAGCCGCTGCGCGGCGG
>VERF01000113.1 GCA_018882895.1 Candidatus Kapaibacterium sp. | reverse complement strand
ATCGTTGGCATCATGCTTGAGTCGCCGACGGCGCAGGCTGACGCATCCTTTTCGATCAACGAGTCTGATAAGCCCCATGTCATAATGCTTATCGGCGTCAACGGCGTCGGTAAGACCACCACAATCGGCAAGCTTGCCCACAACTACAAGAAGGCGGGCAAGACGGTATTGATCGGGGCGGCCGATACATTTCGCGCCGCGGCCAATGAACAACTGGAAGTATGGGCACAGCGTGCCGGGGTTGACATAGTTCAACAGCATCACGGAGCCGATCCGGCGGCGGTAGCATTCGACACACTCAATGCGGCAAAGGCACGGGGAATCGATGTGGTCATCATCGATACTGCCGGACGCCTGCATAACAAGCAGGGTCTGATGCAGGAGCTCGAGAAGATCGGACGCGTGATGAAGAAGATCCACCCGAATGCTCCGCACGACGTGCTGCTTGCTCTCGATGCGACCACCGGGCAGAACGCGTTGCAGCAGGCCAAGGAGTTCTCGAAGGTTGCCCCGGTCACAGGCATCGTTCTGACGAAGCTCGATGGCACGGCAAAGGGCGGTGCAGTGATCGCCATTGCCGACAACATGAACATCCCGGTACGATACATCGGCGTTGGTGAACGGATCGACGATCTACAGCCGTTTGATGCGATGGCATTCATCGAAGCAATGTTCGAAGAGGCTTCTCCGGCCGATGGGAAGCGATAAGCCCAGCAGCAAGATGCGCCGCTGGTGGCGTATCATCATCGCTCTGGCAGTTGTTGCCAGTGTCGTCTACCTAACGCTCTTCATCCGAGGGTTGCTGTTTGAAGCACGGATGAGCCTTGGGATTATACGACAAAGCCAACAGGGTA
Organism: Candidatus Kapaibacterium sp.; assembly: GCA_018882895.1. GTDB lineage: Bacteria > Bacteroidota > Ignavibacteria > Kapaibacteriales > Kapaibacteriaceae > UBA10438. Next base: position 2,566 of record VERF01000113.1, on the reverse strand, counting down.
TCCTCGCCCAGATCGTCAACAAGGAGCAATATGTCCCACCGGCTGACGGAATCCTGCGCCCATCGCAGATCATGTCGCTGCATGAGATCGCTCGCGAGGTAGACTCATTGGCACGTACCAAAGCCGATCAGAGAATGATCGAGTCGAAACTCGTCGTACTGCTCAACCGCTATACAATGTCGGCAGGCGAATATCGCTGGGTGCGCTCAACAGCATTGCGGTATGCTGGAAGTGACCGCGGTCGAATTCGAACCGTCGCTGACTCGGTCAACTCCAAGCGTTTACGAATGATCGCAACCGACCTTTCCAATTATACTCGGTTCTTCCGCGATACGCTGGATGCGGCCTTGACCAAGTAGTATTGTCAGAAGTCAATGACGCACGAGCACAGTCTTCCACTCCTTGTCTCCTACGTGGCAACAATGTCACTTGGCCTGGCAGCACGATACCGTGGCCGATCATTTGGAACGTGGCACCACGTGATGTTCGCGCTCACATGCGTCACCTTCATTTTTAGCGTACTGCTTGATCCCGTGTGGCTCCATGTGTTGCCGGCTTGTGTGCTGGCCCTGCTTCCTGTGACACGGCCTCGTCGGTCAAGGAAACACGACGCCGTTGCCGTGGCGGGACTACTTCTGATCGTTCTGCTGGTGATCGCCGGATGAGAATTCTGATACGAATCACGTGCTCGGCAATGGGCCTGATCTTCTGCTGGTTCGCTAGCCTTCAACTGAACGATCTCGATGCCTGGTTGTGGATTACAGCTTACGGTCTTGTGGCCATCCTCAGCGGGGTAGCAGTCTTACCTTCGACGCGTCGGTTCGTACGTCTGCCGGCTCGGTCACTTGCTGTTGTCTTCACCTTCTGGGGCCTATGGCTGCTGGGTCAGACATCGGGTCGCTGGTGGGACGGCGAGATCGAACGCGAAGTAGGGGGCTTGTTTATTTCTGCACTCTGGTGCCTTACGCTCGACATTATTTCCTCGAGAATGTCACGTTTTGAGTAGGTGACGACACGAAGACCTACGATGACGTCTTCGTGTCTCTCGATCCTCGCCTGCGTCGCGACGTTGCTCGCAACGCCCCTTTCCCTCAGCGCTCAGCTGCCGCGCAGCATCAGCGTGCGCATTGTCTTTGGGAGTCCTCTTCCCGACGATGGTGTGCACCTGATCCATGTTCGTTGGTTTGATGATGCCATGGGAGGCACGGCCCGATGGCAGGAATCCATCTTGGCGTCGATCCTCGAAGGCAGCTGCGAGGTCGTATTAGGCAATTCCACGATGCTACCAGATACGCTTCTTCGTGGAGGACGGGTTTTCCTGGGGTACAATCTCGACGGGGAGGCAGAGCGTCTGCCGCGCATGCAGCTGCTGCCGGTAGCAACCGCACAAACTTCAGCCTACGCCGAAATGGCAGCTCGTCTCGACCCGCGAGCTACGGGACTTGTGACGTCCATCAACGAGGTGGCCGGTCCGGTGAGCATGGTAGGAGCAAATGGCGTGCGCATCGCGCGGCAGGGCTCAATGCTCATCATTTCGTCAATGCATGAGCCCCTTGAGTCAGGCATCATCCAAGGTGATGGCACTTCAAGCACGTACCGCGTGCGCCCCAACACCGCACTTAGCGCTTCATCACGCGTCACGTTCGAGGTGCGATCTCCCACTACGATCCTGGTGGGCAGCATGAACATCGACGCCGCGTCCAACGAGCTTGTCTTCAGTGTTTCGGCGCCAATGCTGAGCGATGAGAGCATCTTCTGGTCGATATCACCATGACCAGTCATTAACTGTGATTTCACAATTCACCCTTTATCAATCTCTTTATCAGGAGTTTCTCATGTATCGCATTTCGAACACTCTATTACTGGCAATCGGTCTGATGGTTGCATGTGCGACGTCATGGTCGCAGAGCATCACCACCGGCACTTTGCAGTTGCGTAATGGTCAGCCTTCAACCATATCGCTGACGCTTCCGGGCACAGGCGTCGCTCCCTACACGCTTGTGCTGCCTACAACGATTGGTGAATCGGGGCAGGCCTTGACGATCCAGACAGTGACTGGCACGTCGGCAACGCTGTCGTGGAGCAACACCAACTTCTGGAGTCTGCAAGGGTCGGACATCACGCTTGGAGGGACGGCAACGGGCCAGCAGTATCTGGGTACGAAAAACGCTCAGGATCTGGTCATCGCCTCGAATGGCACCGAAGCAATGCGCGTTATCGGCGTTGCCGGCCCAACCCAGGGATGGATCGGACTTGGTACTGCAACACCGTCAGCGCCGATCGATCTGGCCAAGAATGTCCTTCTGTCAAACACGGGTCAGGCAACCGAGCTTCGCTTTGCCGAGCCAAGCGCTTCGGGAACGAATTACACGGGCTTTCGTGCTGCAGCGCAAACGGGCGACGTGGTCTATACACTACCTGATCAGGCGCCGGCAACTGCAGGGATGGTGCTTTCATCGACCACGGCCGGTGTGATGAGTTGGCGCAGTGCGCTGGCCGACGTGCCGCGCGGAATGTATGTGCCGACGGCGGGCAATCACGTGCACACCATCACCATTGGACAGGA
>VERF01000011.1 GCA_018882895.1 Candidatus Kapaibacterium sp. | reverse complement strand
TTTGACGATTATCTGATAGTGGGAGAAAAGTTGTTGTTCGTTGGATTACGTTGGTTGGCCTTGGTCTTTGTTGAGCCAAGTGCGAATCTACCGCGAATCTCCAGTTCATTGTTCTCATGTTCGCCCCCTGATTGGTCTATCCCTGACGATGCACGAGGCTAACGCGTGGCACTCCGGCCAGGTCTGCAATGAACTCGCAATGAAGACCGGCAGAGGTCAGGATCGTTCGCACGGCTTCGGATTGTCCAAAGCCAATCTCCAGAAAAGCCATCGCCGATGGAGTGAGGATGTCTGCCGACACCTCTGCAAATCTCCGGTAAAAGGTCAACCCGTCGGCCTTATCCGTCAACGCTTCGATGGGCTCAAAGTCTCGGACCTCCGGCTGAAGCTCGTTGATTTCCGATTGATCAATGTAGGGAGGATTCATTGTAACAACATCCCACGGGCCCCCTGCCGGAATGGTATCGAGAAAGTCCCCCTCAACCAGCATCAAGCGATCAGCGACTCCGTGACGCACGGCGTTGGCGTGCGCGCAGGTAAGGGCCGGCCCGGAAAGGTCAATGCAGGTCCACTGCGTAGTCGGTGAGTTCTTTGCTATGGTCACCGGGATGATCCCGCTGCCGGTGCCCACGTCCAGACAGTTCAAGGGCCGATCAGAAGCAGCAACATGGCGCAGAACCCGGTCAACCAATATCTCCGTTTCCGGCCGCGGAATGAGCACCGAGGGGTTCACCTCAAAGGTCAGCCCAAAGAAGTCAGCCGTGCCGATGATGTACTGAAGTGGCTCATGCTTGACGCGCCGCTGGACCATTTCTCGGAGTCGGGCGAGCTCTTCCTTGGTAAGGGGCCGATCATGATCCGTGTACAGCTCAATGCGGCGGATCGATAATACCGAACACACCATCAATTCAATGGTCAGACGGGCCTCGTCGATGCCCTTCGAGGTGAAGAACTCCTTGCCCCAGTTGACGATGTCGCGGATCGTCCAGACCGCCGGAACGTCAGGCCGACGTGCGTGCATAATGGTCCTGCAAGGACATAACCGAGGCCGACTCCTGGCGCAGAGCTATGATCCCGTGAAGGGACGCTTCAGCGGCGGCCAACGTCGTGAAGAACGGCACCTTGTACTTCATTGCCGTGCGCCCCATCACCGCCTCGTCGTAGCGTGCATTCTCCCCAAGTGGCGTGTTGATGACGATCTGCACCTCGCCATTGGCGATCTGGTCGACGATGCTGGGCCTGCCCTCGTAGTGCTTCAGCACTGCGGTGGCTTCCACCCCATGCTGCCTAAGGAACTTTGCCGTTCCCTGCGTAGCAAGAATGGTAAAGCCAAGGTCCCGATATCCACAGGCAAGATCGATGGCCCTCTGTGTCTTGTCGTGCGTGCTGAGCGAGATAAAGATGCTGCCCTCGATTGGAAGACCGTTGCCCGACGAGATGTGGGACTTGATGATGGCCCGGCCAAATGAACTATCCATACCCATCACTTCACCAGTGCTGCGCATTTCCGGACCAAGAAAGACGCTGGCATGCGGAAACTTGGCAAATGGGAAGACGGACTCTTTGATCGCCGTGCGATCCATCGACGTGGAGAACTCGGGCACGTTCAGATCGGCCAGCCGCTCGCCGGTCATGACCCGCGTGGCCAGCTGCGCCAGCTGCACGCCCGTGGCCTTGGATACAAATGGTACGGTGCGCGAGGCGCGAGGGTTTACCTCTAACACAAACACGACACCATTTTGCACCGCAAACTGGATATTCATCAATCCGACGACTTTCAGCTCGGAAGCCATGGACCGGGCATAGCCTCGCATGGTCTCGATGATCTCTTCGCTGACGTTGTATGGAGGCAGCACGCACGATGAGTCACCCGAGTGCACCCCGGCCTCTTCAATGTGCTGCATGATCCCTCCAATGACGGTGGTCTGTCCATCGCTGATGGCATCAACATCGAACTCAAGGGCATTTTCGAGGAAATGATCGATGAGCACGGGGCGCGCCGGATCCTGCGCTATTGCCGTGCGCATGTATGATCGCAGCGAGTCCTCCCGGTAACAGATCTGCATGGCCCGTCCGCCAAGAACATAGGATGGCCTCACAAGCACCGGATACCCGATACGATCGGCGATCTCTACGGCATGCTCTTCTGTTGTGCTGGTACCCCAGGGCGGACAAGGAATACCGAGTTCGGCGATCATATCACCGAACCTCTTGCGATCCTCGGCAAGATCAATCCCCTCCGGCGAGGTGCCGATAAGTGGAACGCCTGCCTGCTGCAGCTGATGAGCGAGCTTCAGCGGGGTCTGCCCACCAAACGTTATGATCACGCCATCAGGTCGTTCAAGATCGATGACGTTCATGACGTCTTCGAAGGTGAGAGGCTCGAAGTACAACCGACTGGTGGTATCGTAATCGGTCGACACCGTTTCGGGATTACAGTTGATCATGATGGCCTCATAGCCGGCCTTCCTTAGAGCAAACACTCCCTGCACGCAGCAGTAATCGAATTCAATCCCCTGCCCGATCCGGTTTGGTCCGCTTCCGAGGATGATCACCTTCTTGGCACTACTGGCGAATGCTTCGTTTTCTTCAGCATAACAGGAGTAGTGGTAGGGCGTCTCAGACACAAACTCGGCAGCACAGGTGTCCACCGTCTTGAAGACGGGCACCACTCCGAGCTGCATCCGGCGCTCACGTACGCTCTGCTCAGACGTATTCATGAGCAGGCCGAGTTGGACGTCACTGAAACCGTAACGCTTCAGCCCACGCATACGGCGGGCATCAATACTCTCGATCGATGCTAAGCCCCCTTCAACATCCCGATGAAGTTCCAAGGCCATGTCAACGATCTGTTGGCACTGAACCAGGAACCACGGATCGTACTTCGTTAGAGCATGTATCTGCTCAACAGTCATGCCTGCGGCCAGTGCATCGCAAATGTCGAAGATCGACGTAGATGTCCGCTTTCGAAGTCGCACCTGCAAGGGGGCGAGCTCGGTCGCATCCTGAGGAAGCGATTCGACGTACCCCACGCGATCAAAGCCAAAGCCGAAGCGCTTCTGTTCCAGCGAACGAATGGCCTTTTGCAAAGCTTCTTTGAATGTGCGACCAAATGCCATGGCCTCCCCTACGGACTTCATCTGAATGCCCAGGGAGTTGTCGGCCTCATGAAACTTCTCAAAGTCCCAGCGCGGTATTTTGACCACGACGTAATCGATTGATGGCTCAAAACAGGCCGGCGTGCGCTTTGTGATATCGTTGGTGATCTCATCGAGAGTATAGCCCACGGCGAGTTTGGCAGCCATTTTCGCGATGGGAAATCCGGTTGCTTTGGACGCCAAGGCCGAGCTGCGGGAAACACGCGGGTTCATTTCGATGACGATCATGCGACCCGTAGCAGGGTTGACGGCGAACTGAATGTTCGAGCCGCCGGTCTCGACGCCGATCTCCCGGATGATCTTGAGCGACGCGTCGCGCATGCGCTGATACTCACGGTCCGTGAGCGTCTGTGCCGGAGCGACGGTGATCGAGTCACCGGTGTGAACACCCATCGGATCGACGTTCTCGATCGAGCAGATGATCACCACGTTGTCTTTGGTGTCGCGCATCACCTCGAGTTCATACTCCTTCCAGCCGATGATACTCTCCTCTACGAGTACTCGCTGAATGGGGCTTGCAGTCAGTCCATTGCGGAGAAGCTCACGGTACTCCTCCATGTTGTAAGCTATTCCCCCGCCAGTACCACCGAGTGTGAAGGACGGACGAATGATCGCCGGGAAACCCACCAGGTCGATCATCTTCATGCCCTCTTCGAACTCGTGCACAAAGCCCCCTCTCGGCATGTCCATCCCGATGCGCTGCATCGCCTGCAGGAAGAGCTCACGATCTTCGGCCTTGTGGATCGAATCGATCTTTGAACCGATCAGCTCGATGTCGTACTTCTGAAGTATGCCCCGCTCGTGCAGAGCCACGGCAGCATTGAGAGCTACCTGACCACCCATCGTGGGAAGAATGGCATCAGGCCTTTCCTTCTTGATGACCTCTTCGATGAACTCCGGCGTGATGGGCTCGACGTAGGTCGCATCGGCGATCCCAGGGTCGGTCATGATCGTTGCCGGATTCGAATTGATCAGGACAACGCGAAAGCCCTCTTCGCGCAGGACCTTGCAGGCCTGCGTGCCAGAGTAGTCGAATTCGCAGGCTTGACCGATGACGATCGGCCCGGAGCCGATCACAAGAATGGTCGAGATGTCAGTACGTTTCGGCATGTGATGGTGTTTGTCAGCGAATGTTCGTTTGGAAGACTGAGGTATGTTAACGGGAATGCTGTTCGAGCACAGCCATGCGAACGGCCACGCCATGCGTGACCTGTCGATGGACCAGACACTGGGGAAGATCCAGGACGGAGGCATCAAGCTCGACGCCGATGTTCACCGGCCCCGGGTGCATGACAAACACCGATGGATACTGTACGGCCAAAGAATCATCGACGGCGTAATGCTCTCGGTAGAATGCGACATCGGGCACGACGTCCGATACGATGCGCTCTCGCTGAATGCGAAGAAGATAGGCCACATCGGCCCATTCCATGGCACTGCGTGCATCATCGAAACGTAGTGAGTAACCACTGCGGTCCACCGGCGCCAGGCTCTCAGGAGCGCACCATGCGACCTCAGCTCCGAGACGACGCAGAATCGATGTTGTAGAGCGGGCAACCCGCGAGTGAAGAAGATCACCGATGATGACGACCTTCACACCATCGATGCGACCGAATTTCTCACGGATGGTTGACGCGTCGAGCAGGGCCTGCGTCGGATGCGACATCGTTCCTTCGCCTGCATTGATGACCGACATTGACGTACGCGCCGCGATGTGCGCATGCGTGCCGTTTACGGCGTGGCGGATGATCATTCCATCGAATCCCATGGACTCGATGGTCCGAATGGTCTCATCAAGCGACTCGCCCTTCTCTACGCTGCTACCGGCTTCCGCGAAGTGAACGCAGCTGGCGCCCGTACGATGAATCGCTGATTCGAACGACAGGCGCGTGCGCGTTGATGGTTCGAAGAAAGCCAAAACGAATCGCCGCCCTACCAGTGTGTCGACATTGAACACCGATAGTCCGGATGGAGTGAGAAGCTCCGATGCACGCACGAGGATCTTGTCGATCTCCTCAAGCGTCAGATCGTCCGTTGAGAGCAAGTGGCGTTGTTGCATCAGCATCAAAAATAGGCCAAAAAAAAGCCCGCCGATTGGCGGGCTTCATTACCGACTGTCATCACTTCTTCTTTGCGGCCTTCTTTGGAGCTGCCTTTGCTGGAGCTGCCTTCTTCGGAGCTGCCTTCTTGGCGCCACCGGCCTTCTTTTCGCCGTTGACGACCGACTTGAGGTCTGCACCGGCCGTAAACTTCGCTACCTTACGAGCAGCGATCTTGATCGTTGCGCCTGTGGCAGGATTGCGACCGGTACGTGCGCCGCGCTTGCCAACGCTGAATGAACCGAAGCCGATGAGAGAAACACTGCCACCCTTGGCCATCTCGGACTTGATGGCACCGATGCAGGCATTGAGTGCGCTGTCGGCCTGCGTCTTGCTAAGACCAGTACCGTTGGCGATAGCTTCGATAAGCTGTGCCTTGTTCATGGAGAACTCCACGTAGTACGATTGAGAAAAAGAACTTGCGTGGAAGCAAATTATCGTGCGCTGACAGGGGTTTTCAAGGGTGATTTGTCCACAACGACCTATTTCATGGGCTTTTTACACCCTATTAGGCCTGAAAGCCCCTTGAAATGGGGCTTCCCGGAGGTCACTACGGCAAAGATCACGGCAGGATAGCAAGACCAAGCGTCATGAGCGCGGAGGCCACGATCTGCGTGGATATTCCCGCCACAAGCCCAGCCACAGCATCATCACCCATAACGGCCCATGCTTCAGTTCGATCGTTGATGACGTTCATGGGCCAAGGCTTCATCACGTCGAAGACACGGAAGAGCAGCACTGCCGTCATCCAAAGGGCAAGGCCTCCGTACACCGCCGGAAACAGCATGGTGATGCACATTCCGACGGCCTCGTCAATGACAACGACACTCGGATCGTGTCCCCATCCTTCTTGAATGCGACCAATGCTCCATTGACCAATGATGGTAAAAAAGACCCCCGCGATGGCATAGCCGATGGCAATGTCCGCAGCCGGCACGGCGGTGAAAAGGCTCAGCCACAGCCCGGGCAGAGCGATGATCACGCTGCAGTAGGATCCAGGCATGATCGGCAGCAGGCCGATGCCAAACATCGTCGCCACATACTGTGGCAGGGTGGTAAGCTTGGGTCGAGGGATCTTATGTGCTGCCACGACTGAAAAGTCTCCGGTTGACGATGATGTATTGGATCAGACTGTAGATCGAAAGAAGCGTCACCAGTAGAAGCCCTGCCCAGATCCCTCCATACACCAGGACGAATGATGCATAGCCCCATTGCTCTAAGCTTACGGGCGCTGCCCGTTGAATGGCAACACAAAGGACTGCAACGATGATCACTACCATCTGCAAGAACGTCTTCACTTTTGCCACCCTGCTGGTCTTCATCGTCATGCCTCGATCATCGGCAATCGAGCGCATCGCGGTGGTCGCGAAATCGCGAAGAACAATCACCACGAGCATCCACATGTCCATGATGTCGAGCATGTACAGCGCCACAAAAGCCGATGTGGTAAGGACCTTGTCGGCAAGTGGGTCAAGAAACACGCCATGATCAGTCACTTCGCCGTACTTACGCGCAAGAAATCCGTCGAGCCAATCCGATAGTGCCGCAATGATGAAGATGATCAGGGCGACAACTGTCCCGACCGGTGACTCCGATAGCATGAAGATCAGGAAGATCGGCGCCATGAAGAACCGACTTAGCGTAACGATGTTGGCGTACGTGAATCTCATCGGGTACTATCCCGCGCCGCGTGGACGATCTGCGCAAACTCCATCGCTTTGAGAGATGCACCACCCACAAGAGCACCGTCAACATCCGGACAGCTAAAAAGTCCAGCCGCATTGGCGGCAGTAACACTCCCGCCATAAAGGAGCGGAACTCTGTGCGTGACAGCGTGCTGATCCAGATGAGCGCGGATGGCCGCGTGTGCGTCCTGAGCCTGCTCTGTAGTGGCTGCAAGCCCCGTACCAATAGCCCAGACGGGCTCGTAGGCGATCACTGATTTGGATACAACGTCAGCACCTGCAGCCTCGATGATTTCGCTGATCTGCCGATGGAGGACCTCATGTGTCATGCCGCTCTGGCGCTCCTCGAGCTGTTCACCGACGCATATGATCGGACGCAGACCGAATTGCAGAGCGTGCAGTGCCTTACGTCCGATCTCGGCATCGGTCTCATGCTGGTCTCGCCGGCGTTCACTGTGACCGACGATGACGTACGAACACCCGACGTCTCGAAGCATCTCAGCGCTGACCTCTCCTGTGAACGCCCCCTTCTGGCTGACGTGACAGTTTTGCGCACCAAGTTCGATACCCTGCAGGCCATGCTCTGTAAGCGTCGACAGCGCGGTAAAAGGCGGACAGACGACCACACTGACGTGTTCGTGCGAGACGGCGTCAACACTCTTGAGCGCTTCGATAAGCTCAAGTGCCTCGCCGCGCAGAAGGTTCATCTTCCAGTTGCCGACCACAAATCGAGTTCTCATTTGCGTTGTACTCCTCGGACGCGAAGCAATCGGTACGACGTAAGGTCTTGGTTTGACTCAAAGCCCACACCGTCGATACGTTCCTGCGGTGTCTCTATGGTTACGGCCTCATCGCTTCTGATGCGCTGTGTTGACTGCACCCATGAGAGCTTCGATGTATGAAGCACAATGTCACGTCGCAGCGATGTGACGACCACGTTTCCGATCGCCGTCATGTTCTTGGTGCGGTCTTCAACCAGGCACGAGTCCGATGTCATCCGTGCCACCGGGTCGGAATTCTGACGATCAAAAAAATCCACCGTCACGGGGCCGCTCATGGTGGTTTGTTGCTCCTGCTCAAGAATCCGGCCGACACTTGCATAGAGTCGAGCCTTCACAAAGCTCGAGTCCGAGAACGTCACCACGATGTTGGTTGCCATCTGGGAAGGGGCTGAGAGAAACGGATCATCCGAAACCTTTGTCACGGCCGGACGCTCACCGCAGGCAGTCAGCACCAGCACGTACACGCAAGAAAATGCAAGCCCCCTGGTCATCGATGCCAATGATCCAGCACCATGGCGAGGAATTCGGCCATCTGTTCCAGCGGCAGCTGCGTGGCCGCATCGCTGAGCGCGCTCGCAGGATCGGGATGCGTTTCGACAAAGATCCCGTCGATCCCTACCGCAGCCGCAGCTCGGGCAAGCGCGGGGATGAACTCGCGGCGTCCACCCGATTGCGCGCCAATAGATGGCTGCTGCACACTATGTGTGGCATCAAAGATCACCGGCAGGCCGGTCTGGCGCATGATGACGAGTGATCGGAAATCGACCACCAGATCATGGTAGCCGAAGGACGTCCCCCGCTCGGTGAGCCAAACGTTGGGATTGCCCGCTTGGGTGACCTTTTCGGCGGCCTTGGCCATGTCATCGGGCGCCATGAACTGCGCCTTTTTGATGTTCACCGTTCGCCCCGTGGCCGCGGCGGCCTGCAGGAGTGAGGTCTGCCGACTCAGAAATGCAGGTATCTGCAGCACATCAACGAACTCGGCCGCCATGGCGGCTTCGGCGTCAGAGTGAATGTCCGTTAGCGTTCTGAGGCCGTGCACGCGTCCGGCCTCCTGAAGGAAGCCCAAAGCCTGCTCGTCACCAATCCCGCTGAACGACCCGGCGCTGGTGCGGTTGGCCTTACGATAGCTGCCCTTTAGAACAAGCTCAACGGGCATGGTGGAGCAAATACCGGCCAAGTGCTCGGCTACGCGCATGATCAGATCACGTGACTCGACGAGACACGGACCGGCGATAATGATCGGGAGTTGCTGTGTTGCCTGCATGAACGGGGCGAATTTACCACTAAATTGAGCCGCAGCATCGAGGCAAATGGCTCCACGTCCGGATCACATACCACTTAAACGGCGCACGCCGACGCAGAGCGATCCGTCTCCGACGGAGGACGCTCCGCGGCCGCGTCAACGCAGCCTCAACGACGAGGTCGACCGGTTGCGCCGATTCAAGATCGGCGCTGCCCTGCTTGCCGTGTTCTCGCTACTGATGCTGGTTGCGCTGATCTCTTATTCCCGCGCCGATGAAGCCAATGCACAGCTGACGCTCCGCGATGTGATGCGAGTGATCCAGGGCGACAGTGAGATCCGCATGAAGTTCGACCAGACGCATAACTGGATCGGACTCTTCGGTGCCGTGCTTGCCAACTGGATGTACACGGCATGCATCGGCTTATGGTCAGCCCTGCTTCCGGTCCTATTCATGTTTTGGGCCTACGACCTTTTTCGATATCAGCGCATCACGCCACTTGTGGCCAGACGCTCGATCATCTCCGTATCGGCTTTTACTGCTCTGGCAAGCTTGATCGCATCGTTGCAGCTTATCGATGGTTTCGACTTCATTCCTCGCGAAGCCACCGGTGCCATTGGACAGTTTCTGGCCGGTATCACGACGCCGCTGGTGGGCAGGTTCGGCAGCATTCTGATCTGGCTCCTGATTACGGCAGCCCTGTTCGTCTTTGGGTTCCAGCTCAACGTTAAGAGCATGGCCGAGACCGGACGCGACATTCTTGATGGCCTGCGAATGCGGTTGTCGTCGCTTCTGTCGTACATCTGGACCAAGGAGCCAGACCGTCAACCGGTCGACGGTCCGGAGGAGCACGAAGAACCCACACTTGATCCGGATGCAACTTCAGAGGACGAAGAGGTTGAAGAACTCGACAAGCCGGCGACCCTTCGACGCACATCATTCTTCTCGTCAGGCAACCGCTCGATCATCCGACCTCGCAATCTCGATGACGAGCCGGCGGCCATGCTCCGACGGGCAAAGGACGACGACGAACTCGCACCTACCGACGAGCAGCCCCCTGCCGACGAGCCGTTTGGTCAGCAACTCTCGGGATCAGTGCGCATTCTTCGCCCCCTGAAACCACAGCCTCCTCAGCCGGAACCCCCAAAACAGCGGACGCCAACACCAACTCCGCCTACACCGGAACCGCCTTCGGTGGATCTTGGCGAGGTCGAAAAGCGTCTCCAGCAGCTGCATCCAAACAAGGATATCAGTCTGGTTCAGCGTGACGAGGACGACGAGACGGAGTCGGATGAGATCGATCTCGACAGCGCTCCGCCGCCTTCCGATGTGGTCGTTCAGCGCCCCGTGCCGATCACGGTTCAGAGCACGCTGTTTCCGATCGAACCGGAAGTGCAGCTCTCTAACGTGACGCTCTACGATGAAGAGATCGCCTACAAGCCCCCTGTGGCAGGACTCCTGGTTGATATTCCCGATGAGGGGGCTGTTGATGACTCCGAGCTGGAAGCCAATGCCCGCACGTTGCAGGAGAAGCTCGAGACCTTCCGCGTCAGGATTGAGAATCTCACCGTGACGCCGGGTCCGGTGGTGACGCAATACGAGTTCGTCCCGGCATCGGGCATCAAGGTCTCCCAGATCGAAAATCTTTCCGATGATATTGCCCTTGCTCTCAAGGCACAGGGCGTGCGCATCATCGCGCCGATCCCCGGCAAGGGCACCGTGGGCATCGAGATCCCGAATCAGCACCCTGCGATCGTGCGTTTCAGTGCCATCATCAAAAGCCCGAAGTATCACGACGCCAACATCAAACTGCCCCTGGCCATGGGCAAGACCGTGGTAGGCGAGGTGTACTGTGCAGATCTAACCAAGATGCCGCACCTACTCATCGCCGGTGCCACAGGCAAAGGCAAGTCGGTGGGGATCAATACGATCATCGCCTCTTTGCTCTATAGGATGCATCCGCGCGACCTGAAGTTCGTGATCGTCGACCCGAAACGTGTGGAGATGAATCTCTACGCATCGCTGCGCGATCACTTTCTGGCCATTTCGCCCGACATCAACGAGTCGATCATCACCTCGCCACAGAACGCCGTCATCGTTCTCAAGGCGCTTGTCGAAGAGATGCAACAGCGCTTCAGCATCCTTGCAGCGGCGGGTCAGCGCAACATTCTCGACTACAACCAGCGCGTACGCGAGGGCAAGATCAAGGACAAGGGCGGCATCACACATCGCCCCATTCCGTACATCGTTGTGATCATCGACGAGCTGGCTGATCTCATGATGACAGCCTCTAAGGAAGTCGAAGAACCCATCTGCCGCCTTGCTCAGCTTGCCCGTGCCGTGGGCATCCACTGCATCGTGGCCACACAACGTCCGAGCGTGGACGTTGTCACGGGCCTGATCAAGGCCAACTTCCCTGCTCGCATCGCCTACCAGGTCAGCTCGCGCATCGACTCGCGCACGATCCTCGACGGTACCGGCGCCGAACACCTCATCGGCAATGGCGACATGCTTTTTGCCCCCGGCAACACGCCCCTTCCCATCCGTATGCAGAATGCATTCATCTCTACCGATGAGGTCGAGGCTCTCTGCGAGTGGATCGGCAAGCAGCACGGGTATTCAACGCCGTACATGCTGCCATCGATCAATAAACGGTCCGGGTCAGGGGGCTCCTCCGGCGACGACCGCGACGCGCTGTTCGAGGACGCCGCCCGCATCTTCATTCAGCTACAGCAGGCCAGCACGTCAACCCTGCAACGCCGTCTCAAGATCGGCTACGCCCGCGCCGCCCGCATTGTGGACGAACTCGAAATGACCGGCATCGTCGGTCCTCCCGACGGCTCCCGTGGACGTCCGGTGCTGCTGCAAAGCGAGAGCGAGCTGGAAGCGTATTTGTGACACGTAGGTCTATTGTTGCTTCAATGCTGCGCAGGTGCTTGTAACCATAGTGCGCCGTATGCGTCAATTCAAGTTGACTTCATCGAAGCCGCAGCATTTTTCAGGAGTTCACGCGTTTCAGGAAACGGTACTTTTCCGATGGCCTCCGACACCTCCAACCAGTACTTTTTCCGCCCTCGGTCTTTCGCGATGCCACGGCCGATAGCTTTCATCGCGAAGAATCGTGTCTTTACCTCTTTGCCATCTACCATGAAAGCCAACTCGCCCATGTCGTGGACAATGGATGCCCACACGCCGGTTTCTTCGTGTACCTCGCGCACTGCAGTCTCCCGCAGTTTCTCGCCTGTTTCGACCTTTCCCTTTGGTAAGACCAACTGATTTGGATCATCCTTGCTCTCAACAAGAAGAACCTGCGACCGACCTCGCCGGGTTCGCATCACCACTCCACCAGCATGAGTTACACTTTGCGGTGTTGAGACAGACTCCTTAACTGGGAGTGCGGGGGGTGGCGCGATCAGCGTCATCACGGACCAGTAAGCCTGATTAGTGGACTTATGGCGCTGCTCCATATATCTCCATACAGCAAGGGGTAATAGTAGTACAGCAAAGATGACACCCTCAGTTGACCAGTTGCTGTGCCATGGCCACGACACGATCAGGATTAGCAGAACTATAGTGAAGCAGCGAAAGAACTTGGAGTCCGCTTCAAAGCGCTGGACTATCGTCATGCTCTGCGGACTATTGAGATTGAGATAGGCCTTGGACCATTGGAAAGCATTTACTGCATCCTCTGTCTTCAGATCACCAAGTGAGCGCTTTTTGAGCATGTTAGCGGCGTCAACAGCCTTGTCTCGCTCACGTTTGAAAATGATCGCTATGCAGACCCTTAATGGCCAGAAGAGGAGTCGTCCATTGCGAGCAACCTGCTCGATCTGCCGATTCAGCGTTCGAGTACGCAGCCAGTCGTAGATCAAATCCAACCACGAACCGAGAAGGAACGTGATATGTCCGAGTAAGTAACTCGCAAAGAGAAACACCGTCCATGCCTCTGAACCCGTAAGCCTTGCGTAGCGCTGACCGAGAAGAATCGGCCCCACATCATCCATAAGGATGAACGAAAGGATAGCGCCGGGCAGTAGGATGGAAAAGAAGTCCATCAGACCGATGAAGAATTTCTGTGGTTCGAAGTTCATTCCGTAGTCCTGATCAAAGTTTACAAAGACACTGCAACGCCCCCTGTACAAACCCACGAGGTACACGCGCATCCCATTGAATCGACGAAGATAGTGCCACTGACTTAGTTGAGGAAGTTCATGTTGTGACGGCATGAGCTGTCGAGAGTGAATGACTTCTGGCTGTATCGGCCGATAAGGCAACGGATGAGTTCCTACGATCTAATCAACGACACCTTCAGCAATGAGTTGTGGCGTGAATGGAACGATGCTACAGAGCTGATGTCCCCAGGATCAACGCGAGCGTCGGCGCAATGATGTCGGCATCTTTGGCCGAGAAATCACCCACAAGAGCTGTGCGGACGCCGGCGGCTTTGCCAGCCTGGGCGTCGGTGAGCGAGTCTCCCAGGAACCAGCATTGTGCGGCGTCGAGGTTGTTTTCGGCGATGGCCTCCAACAGCATGCCAGGGGCGGGCTTGCGGCGTGGACTGTTGGATGTGGCAAGGTCCGTGCACACGTAGATGACATCAAGGCGCAGGCCGTGCGCGGCAAGCTCCGACTGCATGAACTCGTGCACGACGTCAAGGTCGGAGGTTGTCATGAGCCCCTTACCAACACCCTGCTGGTTGGTGATAAGGATGAGAAGGTAGCCGCGCTGGCGCGCCGAAAGAAGGATCGGCACCACGTCAGGTAAGAGCTCGAACTCAAGGGGCGATCGAACGTATCCACCGATGATACGCTTGTTTATGATTCCGTCACGGTCGAGAAACAAGGCCTTCTTCATGCTCCCTCTCCCAATGCTGCCTGCTCGGAGGCATCGTCTTCGGATTCCGACAGGTAGTACGACGGTAGAATGTCCTTCGGCAGGTCGTCAAGAAAGCGGCTGGGCTTGCCGAGCACATCCGAGTGCTGCCACTCGAACATCACCGCGGGATAGACCATCATGAGGCGACGTTTGGCGCGTGTGGCAGCGACGTATAAGAGCCGACGTTCCTCCTCGAGCGACTCCTCGCTGTCGGCACTGCGGGCCGACGGGATGCGTCCGTCGTTGACCCATGGCAGGATGACGGTGTTCCACTCAAGCCCCTTGGCAGAATGGATCGTCGAGACCGTCACAAACTCCTGCTCCGGGTCATCCGGGTCGATGTCGTCAAGACTCTCCGAAGGGGGCTCCAGGGCAATGTCGGCCAGGAACTCCGACACTGACGCATACCTGCCGGCGATACCGATGATGGTCTCGACGTCCTTCCAGCGCTTGGGTGCATCGTCGTACTTGGCCTGCAGCACAGGATGGTACAGGTCCGCGAGCATCTGCAGTCGCTGCTCCGGACGTGCCACGGTGCGCGCCTTGGAGAGCGTTGAGACCTGCGTGGCCACCACCGAAGCAGCCTTGGGACCGACACCGTAGGAACGCTCAGGGTTGGCCAGCGGGTCGGCCTCGGCAAGCAGCGCGTCGATAACCTGCTCGGCGGTCTTCTGCCCCACACCTTCGAGCTGCAACAGCACGCGATGCCAGCTGATCACGTCACGCGGATTCTCCGTCAGCCGCAGTCGTGCGATCACGTCCTTTACGTGTGCCGCTTCGGCAAAACGCAGTCCACCGAACTTCCGGAATGGGATGTTGGCCTTCTGCAATTCGATCTCGAGATCAAACGACAGAAACCCGCTGCGCACCAGCACGGCGATCTCGGAAAGGGGCACACCCGTTTCACGAAGATCCAGGATCTGCTGCACGACGAATTGCGACTGCTGACGTTCGTTGACGGCCGATACGAGCATAGGTGGATCGCCCGCAGGCAGGTCGCTGTGAAGATGCTTGTCGAACATCCCGGGAGCCCCCTGAATGATCGCGTTGCACACGTCAAGGATCTGCTGCGAGCTGCGGTAGTTCTGCTCCAGGCGGATGATGCGGCATGACGGGTAGGTCTCGGGCACATCGTGAATGTTGCGCACGTTCGATCCGCGGAACGAGTAGATGCTCTGTGCGTCGTCGCCCACCACTAAAAGGTTGCCCGTCTGACCAACAAGCCCAAGGATGATCTGATGCTGCAGGTTGTTGGTGTCCTGATACTCATCCACCATCACATGGCGGTATTGCGCTCGCAGCACGGGACCGATCTTCTCATCGCGTGTGGCTGCCAGCAGATACAGCAATAGATCGTCGTAGTCAAACAGTCCATTGGAGTGCTTGTACGTGTTGTACGCCCGTATGATCTCGGCAATGGTCTCGGCGTCATCCACGAACTGTGAATACTGCTCTGCGATGATGTCGGCAAGGGGCTTGGACATGTTCACCGACTTCGAGTACATGTCGTGAAGGGTTGACTTGTTTGGAAATCGCTTGCGTCCCCGCAGAGCCGACGATCGTGATCGAACAAGACTCATCACGTCCTCTGCGTCGGCCTGATCAAGGATCTGCACAGGGGGCGCGGTGTCGGCTCTACCCGGCACGCCGAAGCGTCGAAGCGTGCTCCATGCAAACGAGTGGAATGTTCCGCCCCCTACCTGCTCGCATCGTCCGTCGAGCAGCGCCGAAGCGCGGCGGACCATCTCAGCGGCGGCCTTACGCGTAAAGGTCAAAAGCAGGATCGATGCCGGGTCGAGCCCATCCTCCACCAGCCGCGCCACGCGATACGTGAGCGTGCGCGTCTTGCCTGTACCGGCGCCGGCCAGCACCAGGGCTGGACCGGTGGTGTGCATCACGGCTTCCAGCTGTTGCTGGTTCAGGACCTGCTCGTACGGGATGCGGTAGGCGCGACCCGTGGCGCCGAGCGAGGCCGTCTTGAGAACCAGCTTCTTCATGGCGCCGACGTCAGTAAGACAGCAGTGCGCGCAGCTGAGCGGCAACGTCGTCGATCGTCGGGATCACCGCATCCATCATTCCCTTGTTGTACGGTATCGGCACGTCGGCCGAGGCGCACCGCACCACCGGGGCATCCAGTGAGGCGAAGCACTCGCGGGAGATCGACGCTGCGATCTCGGCTCCGAAGCCGGCCGTGATCGTGTCTTCGTGCAATACCATGCAGCGGTTGGTGCGTCGAACCGAGTCCATCACCGCCTGGCGGTCCCACGGCACGATCGTTCGCAGATCGATGATCTCGATATCCTCGCCAAGCTGATCGACGGCCGACTTGGCTCGGTGCACCATTTCGCCCCAGGTAACGATGGTGGCTCGCGAACCGGCACGTACGGTGTTGGCGACTCCGAATGGGATTGCGTAGGCATCACCCGGATACACACCGCGGCCAGGCGCCGTGTCCTGAATGGCACGATGCTCAAGGAAGAACGTCGGATCGTTTCCTCTCAGCGCAGTGCGAAGTAGACCAACGGCGTCCTGCGCATTCGACGGCATCGCGATGCGCCAACCCAGCGTATGGGCAAGGATCGCTTCGCCGCTGACGCTGTGCCACGGATCGCCCGTGCGCTTTGAGAAGCCCACTGGAATGCGCACCACCATCGGTGCAGCGAAGTCACCGTTGGTGCGCCAGCGCAGCGTGCCGCAGTCGTTGATCTGTTCCGTTGCCGGATCGAGGTACTTTCTGAACTGGATCTCCGGAACCGGCACAAGACCCGAGGCAGCCATGCCCACGGCACGGCCGATGATGCCATCTTCGTTGAGCGATGTATCGAACACGCGTCCTGCGCCATGTCGTACCTGCAGGTCGACCGTGGCACCGTGTACGCCCCCTTTCACGCCGACGTCCTCACCGAAGACAACGCAGCGCGGGTTGACGCCAAGTTCGTGGTCGAGTGTGCGCTTTACGGCCTCGATGAGGTTGATACGCGGTCCCTCTTCGGTGATGACCGAAGAGGTTGGTTCCGGCGCAATACCTTCGGCAGCCAGCCCTCCGTGCTTCGCCGCTGAGCCATCGTCGAAGAGCTTTGTCAGCGCGTCGGCGGCCTCAGGCTGCGGCTGCGCCAGAGCAGTTTCCAGTGAAGCGCGCACGTCTTGACGTACCGATTCGACGAGTTCATCCCAGCCCTGCTCGTCGGTGTACTTCTTGCGGATGAACATGGCCTTGAGCTTATCGATCGGATCTCGCTCGAGATCATCCTGACGCTGTTCGGCGGTCTTGTACGACTGACTATCGGCCCCGCTGTGTCCGCAGATGCGCGGCACGCGCACGCGCAGAAGAGCCGGTCGCCGCGACTCGCGCACGTGATCAACGGTCTTGGTGATCATGCGTTCGGCCTCGTCGGGATTGGTCCCGTCGACCTCAACAATGCGCAGGTTCCCGAACGAAGCCAGATTGCTGGCAATGTTCCCCCCCGGCGTCTGCATCGTACCGGGCACGCTGATGCCGAGCTGATTGTCTTCGATGAAGAAGATCATCGGAAGCTTAAGCGTTGTGGCGATGTTGAGCGCTGCCCAAAAGCCATTGGTTGCCGTCGACCCGTCACCTCCCAGAGCAACGGCCACGGCTCCCTTCCATGCTTCGTCATTGAGGACATCCGTGTGATACGTGATCGCCTGCGCCCAGCCAACGCACGGTGTGTACTGTGCGCCTACGTCGCCCGATGCGGGCAGCACGGTGACTCCGTTGCGATTTGGCAGGTGATGCACAACGCCGATATCACGTCCGCCATTGCGACTGCCGGCAAGGGCAAGCGGTCCGGCAAATGATTCTTCAAAGGTCATCCCGGCCCCCATGACAAACGGGCGGGAGCGGTAGTAGACCGTTGCAGCATCATGACCCTGCCGCAGAGACTGGGCCAAGATCACTTGGGCCAGCTCATGTCCGCGTGCCGAAAACTGATAAGTGACCTTGCCCGATGGGGCCAGTTCAGTTTCCTCGATCGTATCGATGATCCGCGAAGCAAGGACCGTTCGCGCAACTTCGTACCACTGATTCTTCGTCATGATGCCTCTGTTTTTCGTGCCTACGTTCGGGGCAAAACTACGGCAGGTGGTAGATTTGCACTCCGATTTCTTCCGACCATTTCACGAGGTCCGCCATGCGGTTCGTTTGTTCAATACTTGTTATGCTCGTGCTCGCCGTGGGCAGTGTGTATGCACAGTTTTCGCCCCCTGCCTATGATCCGAGTCAATGCCTGACTGCGGCCAAGGCATCGATTGCCGGGGCCACCGACGCCGAGGTGCTCGGAGTGGTCGCCGTCGGCCTTGAGCTTCCCTTGGGTGGCACTTCGATCGAACTGGCCATGAGTTCCAAGGATGGTCGTGCACCGATGTGGCTCTACATCGTGCGCAGCAAGAGCAAGGACACGACCGTTTTCGCGCCATTCATCCGACTGTTCTTCACGTGCTCGGCACCGCCCATTCCCGCAGACGTGAATCTGGCAGACCCTTCGCTGTTTGAGGGTATTGGTCAAATTCCACTCCCCGGCAAGTTCACCGAGGGCCCGGCGCTGGTTACAGCGCTGAAGAGCAATTCAAAGTTCAGTGCATTCAATACGGCCTTTCCCGACAGCAATGCAACGTTCTCTGTTCTGACGTCAGCCGTAGAATCTGTGCCTGGCCTGTTTGAGATGGGCAAGTTTTACTGGATCATCAACTGGTCTTCCTCTGGTCTTGCCGGTGGTGTTGGCGAACCGGGCTCAGGACTGTTGTGCATCAATGACCTTGCGTCTGGTCAGACCATTTGCCTGGATTCGTCCGATTTCACCTCTGTGCGGTCGTATGAGCAGGACGTGCGGTTCTCGGTAGCACCGAATCCTACCTCGGACGTTTCCGTGCTGACCATGCCCACGTCATTTTTGGGCACGCAGGTCGACATCGATATCGTCTCGACCACGGGAGCCGTGATGCCCCTTGCTCGCCGCCGTTTTGTTGAAGCGCCAGCATTGGTTCTGGAACTTGGCACCATGCCGCAAGGTATGTACTCGCTTGTTGTTCGTTCAGCCGACAGGAACTTCCTGCTACCGCTTTCGATTGTTCGCTAAGCCGCAGCTAACACCCCCAAGCAACCCTCCTGCGTTCACCACTTCGACACCTCACCACATACCAAACATGTACACGAATCTTCAGCAAGCCGACCCGGAAGTCTTTCACGCCGTGCAGGGTGAATACGGACGTCAGTGTGACAAGATCGAACTCATTGCCAGCGAGAACTTCACGTCTCTGAGCGTGATGGAGGCCCAGGGCAGCATCCTGACCAATAAGTACGCCGAGGGCTATCCCGGCAAGCGCTATTACGGCGGATGTGAGTGGGTGGACGTGGCTGAGAACATCGCCATTGAGCGCCTCAAGACGCTTTTCGGTGCCGAGTATGCCAACGTACAGCCGCACTCCGGATCGGGTGCGAACATGGCCGTGTATTTCACCTACCTCAAGCCGGGCGATACCGTGCTCGGCATGGATCTGGCCCACGGAGGCCACCTTACGCACGGCTCACCAGTGAACTTCTCCGGGATGTTCTACAACTTCCTCGGATATGGTCTTGATCAGGCAACAGGGCGCATCGACTATAATGTTGTCGAGGACCTTGCCACGCAGCACCGCCCGAAGATGATCACCGTGGGAGCCAGCGCCTATTCCCGTGAGATCGACTTCTCGGCATTTCGTCAGATCGCTGACAAAGTTGGTGCGTTTCTTTTGGCAGACATCGCCCATCCGGCCGGCTTGATCGCAAAGGGGCGTTTGATGAGCCCCGTCCCATACTGTGACATCGTTACCTCCACAACGCATAAGACACTGCGTGGTCCGCGCGGTGGTCTGATCGTGATGGGCAAGAACTACGAGAATCCATTCGGCAAGGTGGCCCCAAAGAGCGGACGCAAGAAGCTCATGGGCGAACTCATCGATTCAATGGTGATGCCCGGCATTCAGGGTGGCCCACTGATGCATGTGATCGCCGCCAAGGCAGTGGCATTTGGTGAATGTCTCACCGATGAGTTTGACGAATACACCAAGCAGGTTGTTCGCAATGCCGCAGCCATGGCCGATGAGCTCATGAAGCATGACTACAACATCGTCTCAGGCGGAACGGATAATCACCTGATGCTGATCGATCTGCGCAACAAGAACGTCACCGGCAAGCAGGCTGAAAATGCCCTTGACGCGTCGGGCATCACGTGTAATAAGAACGCCGTTCCGTACGACACGCAGCCACCACTGGTCACCAGTGGCATTCGCCTTGGAACGGCAGCCATGACGAGTCGCTCAATGGTTGAGGACGATATGCGCCAGATCGCGCGATTCATCGATCGAGTGATCACAAACATCGGCAATGAAGAGGTCTATGCTTCGGTGAAGGCCGATGTAAAGGCCTTCTGCAATCGGTTCGCTCTGTATCCGACTCTGTAAGGTCAGCGCCTGCGGATCGGCTTCGGGTCGACGCAGAAATCAACCGTACCGGCCGAATGTCCCCGTGCTATGCGCATGGCGGCAACAGCTCCGATCATTGCTGCATTGTCGACGCAATACTGCATCCGTGGCGCCACGAATTGCATGCCGGCCTGGCTACAGGCATCGGCCATGCGCTGGCGCAGTTCAGTGTTGGCACTTACCCCACCGGCGATGGTCACAGCAGGAACGTTGTTGGCCTTTGCCGCACGCATTGTCTTGCTGACCAGGACATCGGTGATCGCTGTCTGAGCTGATGCGCACAGGTCATCTATGGGAAGGGGCTTGTCCTTACCCGAGAGTGACTCAACCACGCGCCGGACGGCCGACTTGAGTCCACTGAACGAAAAGTCGTACGAGTCCTCGTGCATGCGGCTTCGTGGGAATGCAAAGGCCTCGGCATTGCCCATGGCGGCATGGCGGTCGATGGCGGGTCCACCCGGATATCCCAACCCCAGCATCTTGGCGATCTTGTCAAACGCCTCGCCGGCGGCATCGTCGGTGGTCGACCCGAGAACTTGGTATGACTCCGGGGATTCAACTAGAAAGATACTTGTGTGTCCGCCGCTGACCACGAGCGTGACACTCGGATACGCCAGCGTGGGTTCTTCGAGGTATCCCGAATACAAGTGAGCCTCGATATGGTGCACCGGATGCAAAGGAACACCGAGTGCCAGCGCCAGCCCCTTAGCAAAGTGCGTTCCCACCAGGAGTGATCCTGCCAGGCCGGGGCCACTGGTGACGGCGATGGCGTCGATGGACGCGAGGTCCATGCTGGCCTTGGCCATCGCGGAATCAACGATCTGAGCGATCAGCAGCATGTGCTCGCGAGAGGCCAATTCGGGTACGATCCCACCGTAGAGGTCGTGTACGACTTGCGATGAAATGACGTTGCTCAGTACGTTGCCGTTACTCAGCACGGCGGCAGCGGTGTCATCGCACGATGTCTCGATGGCAAGGATGTTCACTTCAGCAACCTCCAGAGCATGGCCATGGCCGCGCCGACGCTCCGCTCGCGATTGACGTAACGGTCGTTACCGAACTGAAATCGCGTCGAGACACAGTGTCCGCTTACAGCCACAGCGATGCACACCGTACCAACCGGCTTTTCGACCGAGCCGCCGCCCGGACCGGCAACGCCTGTGATCCCAATGCCATAGGTGCTTGCGAAGCGTGTGCGGACGCCTTCAGCCAGCTCTTTGGCAACTTCGACGCTCACTGCGCCCTGGGCGGCAAGTGTTGCCTCGCGAACGGACAGATCGCGCACCTTTGACTCATTGCTGTAGCACATCACGCCGCCGAGGAACCACGCGCTTGAGCCGACCACGTCCGTCAGGCGCGCTCCCAGCATGCCGCTGGTGCATGATTCAGCGATCGCCAAGGTCTCCCCTCTCTCGCGCAGACGCGTACCGATGACCTCGGCCAGTGTCTGCTTGTCCGATCCATACACATACTTACCGGCCTTCTGCAGGATATGATCTCGCACTCTCCAGAGCTCCTGAAGACGCACTGCCTCGTCGGCATGACGCATGCCAATGCGCAAGCGGACACCATGGTAGCTGGGCAGAAAGGCCAGCGTGGCATTGCCCAGAAAATCTGACGGATCACCCAGCATATCGGCCAATGTGCTCTCAGCCACACCGGCCGTTAGAAGCGTCATGTATTGTGCGCGTGCGCCGGCGCTTTCTCGTAGCCGATCGCCGAGCATCGGTACAACATGATCAAGCATGATGTGCTGCATCTCGGTGGGAACGCCCGGAAGCGCCACCAGCAGGCAACCGGCATGGTCAATCGCCAGACCCGGTGCGGTCCCGATGGGGTTTGGCAGGATGGTCGCCCGCGATGGCACGAGGGCTTGTGCGGCATTGCGCTCGGTGACCTCGCGGCCGCGCTCGCGCATCCAGTCATGCAAATGAGCCAGCCACTGCTCCGACATAACCAGCCGGTCCGAGGTGTAGCTGGTCAGCACATCCTTGGTGATGTCATCATGCGTTGGACCCAAGCCCCCTGTCATGATGATCACCGAACATGATGTTCGCACACGGTCGATCGTGGACGTGAGCTGCTCTGCAGTATCGCTTATTGTGACGTGTTCAGCTACGCTGCAACCGATAAGGGTGAGCTCCTCGGCCAGCCACGCTGCATTACGGTTGACAACCTGTCCGATGAGGACCTCGTCACCGATAGAAATGAGGGCAACACGCATCTCGGCACCGTTCTGAAACAACGAGGCCCCGCAATCTGCAGGGCCCCCTGGAAAAATCGAATTGATGCGACCGACGGAAGCTGAGTCTTAGGACAGCTTCTGACGGATCTTCTTGTCGCTCATGCCGCGTAGGTAATAGAGTTTGGCGCGGCGTACAGAGCCTTCCTTGACGACCTGCATGGACTGAATGATCGGCGAATGGATCGGGAAGATCCGCTCAACTCCGACGCCGTTAGAGATCTTCCGGACTCGGAATGTCTCATTCATGCCCGAGCCGCGGCGTGCGATGATCACACCTTGGAAGTTCTGGACACGTTCCTTCTCACCTTCAACCACGCGCACGGCGATCTTCACCGTATCGCCCGGACGAAAGTCCGGAATGATCGGCGAGGCTTCGCCGGCCTTGGCAGTACGCTGCTCAAAGGCTTCTGCGGCTGCCATCGTTTCAATGGCCTTTACCTTGGGGTGCATTGTTGCTCCGTGTGTTCTGTGTCTGTGTTTTCTATTCGTCTGAACCGTTCCTGCCGTAGTCTTTGCCGAACGGGCCGCAAAGATACAACATTTTTTGAACGAACGTCAAGTCGTGACATGCCAAGATGTTACCATGCGTCCAAACATTTTATGGCAACAGCGTCAGCACCTGCGGGGCCCCCTTCGTGGGACGAAGCGTCAGCTTTCGGCCCGCACGCTCTACGATCCATGAAACGGGCTGCCCATCAGTGGTGGTGATGCGCGCCTGCGCGCCGTCACGCTCAAAACTCATGTTGTAGCGGACGGACTCGGCGCCCACCGTCATCACTAGGTCGTTGCTGAAACGGACCTCTTTTCCGTCGGCTCTCTTCCACTTGCCTGCTAGGATCGAGTTGTTGACCATCCTTCGCAGAATGAACAAAGGATCCGGATTCTTGGATGGAAGTGCCCCCAAAACGATGGGTTGCGAGTCAAGACTATCGAGTGACGTCAGGGCGATATACGCACGGGCGATCTCGTCATCGGCCAACATCCAGAAGGGCTGCTCGGTATTGCCGATCACCCACTTCTGTCCGGCCCCCTTGATGACCTTCTTGAAGATGGGCATCGAATCGACTCGGTTGACGTTGTAGCCGACGACGGCGGTCGATGTAGCGGCCGTTGTGTCGATCCTTACCCACAGCGGATCGGAAGACGTGACCTTTGACATCGCTCCCATCAGTGACCGCGATCGATTGAGTTCCTCGATGAACCGCGCGTTGAACCACGTTCCGTGCATCCGTCCAAGTGGTACCGCCGGCTGGTTCACCCTGCCAGTTTGTGCTTTGGAGTGCTGATGACCTGCTGCCAGGCAGAGAATCACTACACAGGTGAGTGTCAGGGGGCGATACATCACGACACCTTGGTTGCCACGGATTTACCCTGCAAAAACAGCATCAGGTAGTCGTGTCCACCTGCCTTGGAATCAGTACCGCTCATGTTAAAGCCACCGAACGGATGACCGCCGACCATTGCTCCGGTGCACTTTCGGTTCAGATAGAGGTTGCCGCAATGGAACTCATTGCGGGCGCGTGCCAGCTTGCGGGCATTGCGCGTGTAAACGGCTCCGGTCAGTCCATAGATCGTTTTGTTGGCGATCTCGAGTGCATGGTCAAAGTCACGCGCCTTGCACACCGCCAGCACCGGACCGAAGATCTCTTCCTGCATGATGCGCGCCGTTGGCTTGACGTTGACGAAAACGGTTGGCTGGATGAAGTAACCATCCATACCGGCCACCTTCGATCCACCGCAGATGAGCTTGCCTTCCTTCTTACCGATCTCGATGTAGTCGAGGATCGTGCGTTCCGCACGAGGAGAGACCACAGGCCCCATCCGCACATCGTCCTTCGGGTCGCCCACGACGATGGCGTCGACGGCGATCTTGAGCTTGGCGACGAATTCGTCATAGATCTTCGCATCGATGATCGCCCGTGAGCACGCCGAGCACTTCTGACCTTGGAAGCCGAATGCCGCGGCAACCACACCCTGCACTGCCACATCCACATCAGTCTCTGAATCAACGACGATTGCATCCTTACCGCCCATCTCGGCAACGACACGCTTGATCCAGATCTGCCCCGGCTGCGGCTTGGCAGCAAGTTCATTTACATGCAGGCCGACCTGCATCGAGCCTGTAAAGGAAATGAATCTTGTCTTCGGATGTCCAACCAGATAATCCCCCGCCTCGGCACCGGAGGCCACGAGGAAGTTCAGCACGCCATCGGGAAGTCCGGCTTCCTTCATGATCTCCACGAACAGCCAACCCATCATCGGCGAATCGCTCGATGGCTTCAGTACGATGGTGTTTCCGGTGACTATTGCAGCGGCAGACATGCCGGCAAGGATCGCAAACGGGAAATTCCATGGTGGGATGATCACGCCTACGCCAAGTGGAATGTAGAGAAGTTCGTTCTTCTCTCCCGGCTGCGGCACGATCGGCTGAGGTCCGGCAAGACGCAACATCTCGCGGCCATAAAATTCCAGAAAGTCGATCGCCTCACAGGTGTCGGCATCAGCTTCGAGGTAGTTCTTACCGACTTCGCTGATCATCCACGCGTTGATCTCGAGACGACGCCGGCGCATGATATTGGCGGCCTTGAAGAGCACGTTGGCGCGCTTCTTCGGGTCGACGTTCTTCCACGTCTCAAAGGCCTTCAGTGCCGCACGCATTGCCTTCTCTGCATCGTCGACGCCGGACTTCTGAAAGATGCCGACCACTTCGGAGGGGGCGGCGGGGTTCAGACTCTTGGTCTTGATGGCCGTCTTGACACGCTTGCCGTTGATGATGTTCGGGTACTCCTTACCGAAGGCCTTGCGAACGGCATCGATGGCGGCGCGCTGTTTGGCCGCAACGGCCGGCTTGGTGAAGTCGTGATACGCTTCGTTGACAAATGGCTTCATAATGTCCTCATGTTGAGAAGAGCGCAAATTTACGTCGATGCTGTGTAGGTTCGCTGTCAATGCTTCAAGCTTACATGCCATGATCGAATCACTTATCGAATTCCTGCAGGGTTTGCCGGTCTGGGCGATCCTTGCAGTGACCTTTCTGATTGCCTTCATCGAGAATCTCGTGCCCCCTTCACCGAGCGACGTTCTGCTCGTGTTCATGGGCTCGCTCATCGGAATGGGGGTGATCGGCTTTACGCCCACGTTGACCGTGGCCACGGTGGGCTCGGTTGCGGGGTTCTGCGTTGCCTATGCGCTTGGTCGTCGCTATGGCGAGGCCATCGCCGAATCACGCTGGGTGCCATTTATCGATCATGATACGCTGGCTTACGTCGAGCGTCTGTTCGACAAGTACCATGGACTGATCATTGTTTCGAACCGATTTCTGGCCGGCACGCGGGCCGTTGTGGCGTTTGCCGCAGGAGTATCAAAGCTACCCCTGATTCGTACCGTGATCCAGTGCAGCATAAGCGCACTTGTTTGGAACGGCATCCTGCTCTTTGCGGGCATGCACGTGGGCCAGCGCTGGCGTGATGTGGAGGGCTACATCTCTGCCTACGGATGGGCCATCACCATCGTGCTTGCCTTGGGCTTCGGATACTGGCTATGGCGACGCAGGCGGCGCAAAGCCGAGGAAGTCGATCGCTAGGAGGCAGGGCTCTCTGCAGGCCCCTTACAGGTTCGCTTCGCGACCCCAGTCGACGATCAACGAGAAACGGAGCGTGTTGCCCAGAGGGTGATTCTGCTCGACCGTGATGTAGTAGCTGAAGTCGGCCCGGAAGATATCGTAATTCACACCAGCACCCAGCGTGAAGTACTCACGCGCTCCGGCGGCGGCAGGTTCTGTGAAGTAACCGCCACGGAGTGCCACCGACTTATCGTAGACATACTCCATGCCAAAGCCCGTCTCTAGTCCACCGCGCTCCCATGAGGTAACAAGCGAAATTGGAAGCGGGTCCGAGTTGCGGCCTTCGCGGCGAACGAGCAATTTCATGATGTCCGACGAGAACGTGAGCTTGTTGAACTCATCTTCAAGAACGGTCACGGCAACGCCTACACGCAGGTTGGTTGGAAGCGGGTCCGATTCGCGGTCATAGGTCATCTTCGGACCGAAGTTCTGCAGGTTAGCGCCCACGCTAAGGCGATTGCCAAACTCCTCACCAAAGATGTCGAGCTCGGATGGACGCCACATCACGCCAAGGTCGAATGCACTCGAGATACCGACTCCCGCGCCCGGTGTACCTGCGCCGCTGGCAGGTGCCAGATTCGATTGGATGTACTTGACCTGTACACCGAGACCAACGTCGTTGCCTACTTCCGTGCCGTAGGCGACGCCGACACAGAATTCGTTGGAGCGAAACTTCCCGAGAGCCTGGCCGTTTTCATTTGTCTTAGTGAACTCGCCCAGATTCATGAAGATGAACGAGCCGGCGATTGTACCGCCGAGCTCCTCAACGTATTGACCATACGTGCCATACGAGTAGTACAGGTCAGCATTGAACTGTGGAAGCCACTTTGCGAAGCTCAGCGCGACCTGGTTGGAGGCGTCATTGAATGCCAGCGCACCGGTGTTCCAGAAGATTGCGTTGATGTCATCGGTCATCGCCGTGCCGATGTCCCCCATCCCGCTTGCACGCGAGTCGGGCGTGATAAGCAGGAACGGCACTGCCGCGCCCCCTGCCTGCGCCAGAGCAAGCGATGACGTTGCGAAGAGTACCGCAAGACCGAAAACTATTTGCCGGACTACCGTCATGTAAAACTCCATTGTACCCACGTTGACAGGGGGGCAAAGTTAGCGAATGAGGGTCAGTTTACCACTTACGAAGGACGTCGTTCCGTCGGCATCCATCAAACGCACCACGGCCTGATACATACCCGACTGAGCCATATCACCCGATTCGTCGCGACCGTCCCAGACAATGTCTGCCGTCTGCATGTCTGAGATCGACATCGGACGCTCAAGCAGCAGCGTCCCTTGCAGATCATAGATCAAGAGCGTCGCACTGAACGGACGCTGACTGGCGTGGGTGAAGCGGATGGTGGTGGAGGACGAAAACGGATTCGGGAAATTGAACAGTCCCTCGGCAATGATCGCATCACCGCCATCGGGGATGCGGAACATTGTGCTGTGACTGGATACGTTGTTGTATACGTCCCACGCCTGCACCGTGACTGTGTGCATGCCGGGACCAAGTCCGAAAATCTGCTTCTGAGCAGTTCCGGCACGAGGATTCTCCAGCGAAGTGGTAAACGTCGGCGTCAGGATCTCGATACCACTTGCGTTGTTGAATTGCGCCGTTATGTCATGCCCAATACCGACGCCCGTCGTGTTGATGCCCGTCTCATCTGCCAGGTCGACGATGAGCACAGGATTGGGGCGCACGATGCCTCCGGGAACGAACTTTCGGGAGTCAACAAACACCTTGATCTCCGGCCCGTCGGCTTCCGGATCTCTAACATCCGTCACGCCGTCGACCACTACTCGGTTGGTGGCTCCCATCGCGAAGCGATCGTCATCCGAGGCTGCATAGCCGTAGAGAGAGGCAAGATCGCGAGAGAATGAAATGTCCTTGGGGACGACGAACGTGGCCGTGAATCGCCCCTTCTCAACCTTGAATGAGCCCCTGCAGAGTGCCGAGCCGGGACGCCGAAAGACATTGCGAGACTTATAGACATCATCATCAATGACGGTCACCATACGCGCAGCATCTGTCAAAGAGACAGTGATGTTCCCGTTGAAGCTCTCGTCAGCCTCCTTTGACAGGGGGCGCGAAACGACACCACTGACCTGCACGGTGCTGAGCGCCGCAACGTTGACTGCGGAGGAATCGCCCTCGATGTCTGCACCGTTGATGGCCGTAAAGCGTACGCCATGATCGGGTACGAGCAACGTTAGCGTCGGATCGCCCAGTATGAGGAACTTCTCATCATTTCCACCGTTGAAGGCCTGCTTGACTCTATACATTGCCTGTCCGATGGTCGGATAGGTGCCGTCAGGCATGCGCGTAAACAGGTCGGCATAGAACTCCTGGTTCAGAGCGGCGTTGGCCAGCGAATACACCACCCGAGCTGCCGAGAACACGCCTATGGCTCCACCATCGGGCATAAGCAGAAGCTCCTCGGCACCTGACTGAATATCTGTCAGATCGAAACGCGCGAAGTCACACGTGGCCGCCGTCAGGAAGAAGAACTTGTTGCTGTTAAGAAGTTCCTTCGGCGTTGTTTCGCGCACGAACACTTGCTCGTGTGCCCAGACGCGCGGATTACCGTGGCCGATATAATTCAGCAGCACCGAGCCTGTCGTGTTGACGGTCGAGACCAGTTCCTGGGTGACCGACGGTTTGCGACGTCCACGCGCGATGTTCTCGGTGGGGTACTCGACCATGTAGATCTTACGCGGCTGAAACTCGACGGGTACGTATTCAGAGATCAGTTCTTCATTTTGGTCCAAGTGCGTCGACCCATCGGACTTGCGGTCTTCCTTCTCTCCATCGTCGGCAAGAAGCGTGATGCGGGTTCTCCAATCATCGCGAGATGATTCGGTCTCGTATCGGCGGATCTTCGCTATGAACGTCCGGCCTTCAGCGTTGCTTCGGATCGGCACACGTCCTGAGGCGAGATCCGGCCTTCGATCAGTCCCAACGACACGAACAAAGTAGTCATCGGTGGAGGTCGTGGTCAGACCGATGTCTGCATTGTCGGGATCAAGGCTCTCGTACGGAAGTATGAAATTCTTCTGTGTAGTCGAGATGTTCTTGTAGTCGTAATGCCCGTCACCCCACAGCACAACATGCGAAGGACGAGGTGTCCACCTGGCAATGGCATTGGCCAGGAAGTCGCGTACCGCCGTCGGATCAAGCATACCATAGCTGAAACGAGCATAGATCTCTTCGGTCGTAAACACGCTGACGCTGCACTTGCCGCGACCACGGCGATATTGGGCGAATTGGTTTGCAGACTCGAGCAGGTCGGGATGCGCGATCACCAGCACGTCTGCAGCCCGATCACTCTCGGCGAATGACGGGACGTTCACTCTCTCAAGAGAGCCAATGGACGACAGTTCCGCCGTGAGAAAGAAACGTCGAGCCTGTCCTGAGGCAATGCGCTCACGGACGGCGAACATGCCCCCTACCGAGGCAGCATTTCCCACCATGGCCGGCCGCGACGGATCCGTCACGTCGAACGCATAGACCGTACCGCTGAATCCATTGACCGAGTACTCCTGCACGGCAGCGTCGGTCTGCGTCCAGAACGTATACGTGTTAGACTGGGCATCCAGACTCTGGGGATAGTGTACTTCCACCCAATCGATCAGGCCAGTGGAACTGTTGTCATTTGACTGATAGGAAAATCGAAGCGCCGTCCTGCCGTCAGCCGGAATACGTGAGGCGGCTATGGTCCCAAACCCTGAATTGGTGTACACATCCATGTACTCGGGCACCGGCGGAAGACTCACTTGGCTGACTGTTGCACCAGACTCGGTGACGGAGATAACGCCGTTGGACGAACGGCTGCGATGGCCCACGACGTATCGATACAGGATATTGCCGGTTGGCACCAGACCGGGCAAAGGCATGGTCACAACAATGGACGAGCGATTCTCGATCGTCCTGCCAAGCCATCGGCGTCCGGATCCGGGAGGCAGAGGATTGACGATCTCTTCCTCGCTGAACACTCGCCCAACCGTAGTTGTGGGCTTAATGGTTGGTTCCTCGTTTGGAACGGGGCGCGCAGCAGCACGCAGGCCAGGCTGCCCCCCTACCGCCAGGTAGTAGCCTGCTTCGTTCGAGTAGTGATTGATACGGTGCGAGATCTGCGTGCCGGACTGCACCCAACCAGTTGATCCACTGGCATAGAAGACCACCTCACGAATTGATCCGTCACCGTTGGTCTGCACGATTATTGGCTGTTCACGCAGCTGATTGGCCAGTGCCGAGTCAACAGACTCAGGCAACTCCCTGCCGCCACCACCAAAGACCTTGATCGAGGTGGCCGCAGCTGCATCGGTGGCGATGCCGGCACTGCGAAGCTGATCCGACGTAATGCGATAGACGCCCTCGCGACTGATCCGCAGGCGGTACATCACAGGCTGGGTCTCTGCTTGAACCTCATCGCCCGAAACCTTGAAGCTTCTCAGGTTGCCAACAGCGACCGAAGCCGTCCAAGAAACACTTGGATTGAGCGCAAGCAAAGGAGCATTGGATGATGGGCGTCCTGGTTGAGCCCCCTTGCTATCGAATCGTATGCGAATGTCGGCCGTGGTGAGCATCGAGAAGCCGGTGGCCGTCTCCTCGGCTACTACCACATCGAGACGTGCAACATGGCGGTCTGTAGCAATACCCTCGTAGGTTAAGCAGATTCGATCGTTACATGTAGCCGTTGGCACAAGAGGCGTAAGGGGCTCTTTGGAGCTCTGACCTGGGCTCACCTCTTTTGTTCGGAATTGTGCCCCCTCCAGTGAGAAGCCGTTCGGACCGGGCACGATCACATCATATGAGCGGACATATCGGCGGCGACCCTGCCATTGCATGAGGCGCAAACGCTCTGAAGCAGGACGCACGTACGTGTTATTGTCATGCGTTACCTCAGACAGCACTGCATCGGAACGTACGTCAAGAATCAGTTCGGCTTCGTTCGATCTGACAACACGCACCTGATGATTGCGATCTGCAGCATCTGCTCCGGCTGTTGTGCAAACAACGAACAGAACCAATGCGAAAAGACGCATCTTCGAGCTAGTGGCGTTCAATGCGCAGAATCGTGATCCAAGTTGAGTCTGCATGCTACCGCGTGATTGGTTGAAATGAAAACAGCGATGCTCCGGAAGTGGCACGCCGCGGCATCAATGACGCAGATCGGATGTTTTGTAGTGTGCCACGACAGCGAAATCTACAAAAGCTCAGACTTCAAATTCAGATCTCAGTTGAGCCTAACTTTCCGGTGGCGCCAATCGAACGTCAAATGGTCCTAACGCCAACCCCGAGATACTATCCGAAAAAAAATGCCTCGCCATCAGGGGGGAATGAGATGGCAAGGCATGCAGCATAAAGAGGAAGTGACGACTTGCGTCGCCGAGCGGGAAACGAGACTCGAACTCGCGACCCCAACCTTGGCAAGGTTGTGCTCTACCAACTGAGCTATTCCCGCTTGTCGATTGTCAACGGTACAAACATACACGTCGGAGCATGATTATGTCAAAATGATTTTTTCGTGTCGCGGCAAGCCCCTTTGCAGCAAAAGACTTAGTTTTTTCCACACAATAATCCACAAATACGCATATTTACGTACTCAATGATTGCTTCCTTTCGTGACTTGCATGACGCATTCGGGTAACTGTGGATAATGCAATAACTTACGATGATTCAGCTCCTTAGCTCATTTACTGGAAGTTATTTGTAAATGAATTCGAAACTGCTTTTACCACCTCGTCAAGGGGCGGGCACGGATTGATCTCTCGCTGAAGGGATGTGACACCGCGATCAGTGATCCCACACGGGACGATCTCGGAGAACAGTGACAGGTCATTGCAGACGTTCAGGGCAAAGCCATGAGAGGTGACCCAGCGGCTGCAGTGGATGCCGATGGCGCAGATCTTGCGCTGTGAGTCGATCCAGACTCCCGTCAGGCCATCGACACGTCCGGATTCGATCTCAAACGACCTGAGGGCATCTATGATGCTCTGCTCGACCGTGCGCAGAAACCAATGCAGGTCTGGCTTGGTACGCTGCAAGTTGAAGATCGGGTACCCCACCAGCTGGCCAGGATTGTGAACGGTGGCTTCCCCACCGCGATCGATCTCTATGACGTCGATGTTGCGCAGGCCGAGCAACTCTCGCTGCGTCAGAACGCTCCCCTGTTGAGTGTTTCGTCCAAGCGTGATGACACTTGGGTGTTCACAGAGTACCAGCGTATCGGGATGGTCCTGATGCAGAATGGCGTCGACAAGCTCTCGCTGCCGACGCCATGCATCGCGAAACTCAATTGTACCCCATTGCTGGACGATCATACCTTACAGGTTGACGCACTCATCGTATGCAAGGGCGGCCGACTCCATGATCGCCTCGCTCAGCGTCGGATGGGCGTGAATGGTCTTGAAGATCGACGGGCCGGTGGCTCCCAGTGTGCGGGCGATACCCATCTCGCCGATCATCTCCGTAACATCCGGTCCGATAAGATGAGCACCGAGAAGTTCTCCGTACTTGGCGTCAAACACGAGCTTAACAAAGCCCTGCGCCTTACCGATGCCATGAGCCTTACCATTGGCTGTGAACGGGAACTTACCAACCTTGATCTCGTAACCGGCTTCCTTTGCCTTGCGCTCGGTTAGGCCGAGGCTGGCAACCTGAGGTTGACAATATGTGCATCCGGGAATGTTGTTGTAATCAACGCCATCTGTGTGATGCCCGGCGATATGTTCTGCAGCCACGATACCCTCTGCTGAGGCCTTATGCGCTAGCCATGGGGCGCCAGCTACATCGCCGATCGCATAGATATTAGGGATGTTGGTACGCAGAAACTTGTCGACCTTGATCCAGCCGCGTTCGACAGTGATGCCGACGTTCTCAAGTCCAATGTTCTCGATGTTACCTTGCACGCCAATGGCGTTGAGGGCAAGATCGGCTGTCAATGTTTCCTTGGTGCCATCCTTGCGCTCGACAATGACCTCGACGCCCTTGCCCTTCTTCTTGGCAGAGACAACCTTCGTCTCGGTCAGGATCTTCATTCCATCGCGCTCAAAGGTCTTGCGAAGTTCCTTACAGACATCGTCATCTTCCACCGGCAGGATACGATCCTGCATCTCGATCACGGTCACTTCCGCGCCAAATGACTGGTAGAAGTAAGCAAACTCAATTCCAATGGCACCGGCGCCCATGACGATGAGTGACTTCGGAGTCTTCTGCTGAAGCATGGCCTCGGTCGATGTCAGCACGAACTCGCGATCAACTTCAATTCCCGGGATCGTACGTGGACGTGCTCCCGTGGCGATCATGATGGTCTTGGCCGTGACAAGGTCCGTGACAGCCCCCTTTTCATCCTTGACCTCGACGGTTGTATTGGTCTTGACTGAGCCCCATCCTTTGATCTGAGTGATCTTGTTCTTCTTGAACAGGAAGGCAACACCACCGCTCATTCTATCGGCAACACCACGCGAGCGGGCGATGACCTTCGGAAAGTCCACATCCAAATTCTTGATGCCGAACCCGTAGTCATCAGCATGCTTGAGAAAGTTCATGTACTCCGCGTTCTTGAGCAGGGACTTTGACGGAATACAGCCCCAGTTCAGGCAGACGCCTCCTAGGCGGTCGCGCTCAACGCAGGCTACCTTCAGGCCAAGCTGAGCAGCACGAATGGCGGCGACGTAGCCCCCGGGTCCCGATCCGATGACGACAAGGTCAAACGTATGTGTGTTCATAGTGTGAATGCGGAGATTCGATGAAAAAACGTGGTGATTTGCGCGGCAAAGTTACGGAGATTCCTTCAACGAAAACGGCCCCGACATCGTGCGATATCGAGGCCGTAAAGTGTCGAATGGGGCTATCAGGCGTGGTATTCGAACGACTCGTTCAAAAGCGGGTCGTTGATGGCCACGGCATTGTTGGCCTTGAACTGACGGGCTGCAAAGACCAGGAACAGCCCGGCAAAGAAGATCCAGCCGGTCAGTTCCTGCCAACCGAAGGTCACCGACTCAGCCTTGAGAATGTGATGTCCAACAGCCGGCATGATGATCCACGTCAGATCGATGAAGTGCGAAATCAATATGATGATGCCTGCGGCAACGAGCACCTTCTTTTTGCGCTTCACATCTTGGCGGAGAAGCACCATAAATGGCACGACGAAGTGCGTCAGAATGAGCGCATAGCCGAAATACTCCCAGCCGTGCGTCATGCGGTTCGTGAAGTAGATCGTCTCTTCAGGAAGGTTCGCATACCAGATGATGAAGTACTGTGAGAAGGCGATATACGTCCAGAACACCGAGAACGCGAACATGAGCTTACCCAGATCATGGAAGTGCTCGTCGCGAATGTAACCCTTGAGGTAGCCGCCGCTGTGCAGGGCCACGGCGGTCATCGTGATGATCGACAAGGCAGCGACAAAGTGTCCGGCAAAGGCATACACACCCCAGATCGTCGAGAACCAGTGTGGCTCGAGCGTCATGAGAAGATCGAATGCCGCAAACGTGATCGTAATGGCATACATCAGCACAAAGGGGGCTGAGCGCTTCCAGTTGGCGCGCGTAGGAGAGATATCGCCGGCCATTGCATCCTGCTTCAGCGAGTTGCCGATGATGAATCGGTGCATCACGAACCAGAGCACACAGTACATCACCAGCCGAATAGCGAAGAAGTCGAACTTGAACATGCCTTGGCTGAAATACGCAGCCTTCTTGACAAGGATCTCATCTTCATTCAGTTCATTTCCATGTGCCCACTCATATATCGAGTGATGGTCCATGTAGATGTTGGCGATGATCGGTATCATCAACACGATCATCACCGGCACAAGACCGGCATAGTTCTCGGCGATACGCCTGATCGAAGCGCTCCATCCGGCACGAGCCAGATACTGCAGCGCCGCGAAGAACATCATTGTGACACTGATACCGCCAAAGTACCAGAAGCCAAGCAGGTAATCTGCGAAGAACCGCTCAGATCCGGAGATCACGTATACGCCAGCAAGACCTGCGGCACCAACAGCTGCCAGTATCATGCCGATCTGATTGATCTTGCCGATCAGTGGCGTCGAACCAAGTTGAACGTTACTCATTTTTCTTGTGCTCCTCTTCCTCAGTTCGTTGCCGTCGACGCGACGGGAGAGTTACTAGCTACACCTTCGACGCCTTGCAGCGTGCGAAGATAGCGGACGATAGCCCAGCGGTCGATCGGATCGATCTTGTCGGCATAACTTGGCATCAAGTTCTGCCCCGCGCTGATGATGTGGAAGATTCGTGCGTTCGATAGGGCTGCCGTCTCTGGACGTGTAAGATCCGGAATACCGGCCCATCCACGCTTGGATACAGCTGAGTTCTCGCTCTTGCCATTGTAATAATGACAGGGCGAGCAGAACGTATTGAAACGATTCTGACCACGTGCAAGCACGAACTCCGTCTTCGGCAATTTCGGGTCGACATTTGCCGTCTCGGCAGCATCGATATCTCCCGGACCGAGCTGATACGGCTGTGCACCGCGCGCAATCGAACCTTCGACCGGTTCGCGCAGGCTCTTGCCATCGGCGAAGAACGAATTAGGCGACTGCGGAATGGCCCGGAACTGATGGTCGAGATTCGGCTGGATCTCTATCGGAGGATCTTCTGAGAACCAGGTCTTCTGTCCGGTGAAGAGCATGACAGCCAATACGGCAAGCCCTATGCCGATGGCGATCTGGATGATTTGCGAGAAGCGAAGTTTCATACGTCTTGTGTCGTGATATTCAACATCAGTTGGCCGTCGCGTGCACGAGATGCACATTTCCAACGCCGAGGTTGGTCAGCAGCGCTGCCGTCTCGGTTGCAGAGAAACGATCGTCGTCAGCATCGATCGTGACCACGAAGACGTCATCAGTGGCCTTCTTGAAGGACTCGTCGTCCTGATACTTGTTAAACCACGTCGGCATGCGGCACAGGTGAAACAGCCCAAGCACGGTAAAGATGGCCGTGCCAAGAATAGTAAGCTCGAAGTCAATCGGCAGAGAGAACTGCCAGTTGAAGAACCCCTTGCCACCAATGTTGAGCTTGTAGTCAACGGCCCCGGTCCAAAACTGCAACCCGAGAGCAGATGACAAGCCCCCTACCATTCCGACGAACGAGAAGTATGTCAGAATCGACCGTTTGATGCCCATTGCCTTGTCGAGTCCATGCACGGGATACGGCGTATGGATATCCCAGTTTCGGAATCCGGCATCGCGAAGTTTTTCGGCAATAGTCATGGTGAGATTCACATCGGTGAGCTCTCCAATGATGCCAACGGGTTTCGTACTCATAGGTAACCTTCGTTCTTCAGTGCAGGTGGTTGTTCAAAATCAGTGCGTATCACCGTGGTGATCGTGATGGTGCTTCGGCTGAGCGCCGGGCATGATGCTCTTGATCTCGGCGATAGCGATCACGGGAACGAACTTGGCAAACAGCAGGAACAGCGTCAGGAAAATTCCGAACGTACCGATGAAGATCGAGATCTCAACCCAAGTCGGCGAGTAGTATCCCCACGATGCCGGCAGGAAGTCGTGGTGCAGCGTCGTAGCGATGATCGTGAAACGCTCGAACCACATACCGATGTTGATGAAGATCGAGATGACGAACATCAGTGGGATATTACGTCGGGCGCTCTTGAACCAGAACACCTGTGGAGAGACGACGTTGCAAGTGAACATCGTCCAGTAAGCCCACGCATAATCTCCGAAGGCACGGTTAACGAAGATCCACCGTTCCCAGTCACTGCCCGAGTACCATGCGATGAAGAACTCTAGGATGTAGGCGTACCCCACCATCATACCCGTGGCGAGCATGATCTTGTTCATGTTCTCAAAATGCTTGAGAGTGATGAACTGCTTGAGGTCGAGAATTTCGCGGGTTATGACCAAAAGTGTCAGCACCATGGCGAAACCTGAGAAGATAGCGCCGGCAACGAAGTATGGCGGGAAGATCGTCGTGTGCCAACCCGGAAGGATACCAACGGTGAAGTCAAAGGACACCACCGAGTGCACCGAAAGAACCAGTGGCGTGGAAATGCCAGCCAGGATCATGTATGCGATCTCATAATGATGCCAGTTGCGCGTCGAACCGGTCCAGCCGAGCGACAGCACACCGTATACTTTTTGCGCAATTGGTCCCTTGACATAGTTACGCAGCGTCGCCAAGTCGGGTATCAGACCAATGAACCAGAACAATGCCGATACGGTGAAGTAGGTGTTAACGGCGAACACGTCCCACATCAGCGGTGAACGGAAGTTCACCCACATGGCCATTTGGTTCGGATACGGCAAGAGCCAGTAGAAAAGCCACGGTCGCCCCGTGTGACTGAGCACCATTGTCAAGGCGCAGATCACAGCGAAGATCGTCATGGCCTCTGCCGAGCGGTTGATGGCCGTGCGCCATTTCTGGCGGAACAAGAACAGGATAGCCGAGATCAGGGTCCCGGCGTGTCCGATACCGATCCAGAAGACGAAGTTGGTGATATCCCATCCCCAACCGATCGGATTGTTCAGACCCCACACGCCGATACCGGTCGTGATCGTATAGTACAAAGCGAAGAGTCCCCATCCGGCCATCGCACCGGTAACGCCCAGCGTGGCGAGGTACTTCATCGTGATCTTCGACTCCACGATGCTGGCGATGCGCGCCGTAACGTCGCGCATCGTTGGATTACCGAGGACGAGGTCTTCACGCACCGGCTCGTCGCCGTGCGCCATGGCCTTCAATCTCTCTTGTTCCTGGACCACCGTCATGATTGGTTCCCGTCAGTGAATCGTTGTGTTACTCAGTTGCTGTATTGCTCTTACGCCATGTCGTTGATGACCTTGGCAAGGTAGGTCACCGACGGACGTGTATTGATCTCTGCCAGCACGTGGAAGCTGCGCTCGCTCTTACGGGCGATCGAGATCTTGCTGCTTGCATCATTTGCGT
The DNA here is from genome assembly GCA_018882895.1 of Candidatus Kapaibacterium sp. GTDB lineage: Bacteria > Bacteroidota > Ignavibacteria > Kapaibacteriales > Kapaibacteriaceae > UBA10438. Next base: position 15,266 of record VERF01000011.1, on the reverse strand, counting down.
CACCAAAGATGATCGCACCTGCTGGGCAGGCCTCTTGGCATGCCGTGATCGCTTCACCATCCTTGACGCGTGCGCGTCCTTCGTCTCGCGCGTGCCACTTTGCCTCATGCAGACGCTGGACGCAGAACGTACACTTCTCCATGATACCGCGCATGCGGCCAGACACCTCAGGATTGAACACGAGATCAAGCGGCTGACGCTCGTCCTTGTAGTTCAGGAAGTTGAATCGGCGCACCTTATACGGGCAGTTGTTAAGACAGTAGCGTGTGCCGACGCAACGATTGTAGGTCATTTCATTGAGTCCCTCCGGCGAGTGCGTCGTGGCCGCAACCGGACACACATTTTCACACGGAGCGTTTTCGCAGTGCTGACACAGCATTGGCTCGAGCACAGTTGCGCTCGGATCCTGCAGCGTGCCGGCATAGTATCTGTCCAGCCGGATCCAATGCATCTCACGCCCGAGCAGAACCTGGTCCTTACCGACTACCGGAATGTTGTTCTCGCTTTGGCAGGCAACAACACATGATGAACATCCCGTGCAGGCGCTCATATCGATCACCATACCCCAACGATGTCCCTTGTACTGGTACTCGCTGACAATCGAAAGGGGCTTGCCGGCCTCATCCTTGATGTAATCGGGCTCAAGTGAGGTCGTGGTTGCCAGATCACTGAGCTTGAGCGATTGGGCAACATTGCGCTCGTTCTTCGTATCACCGGGGACTTCACCCAGTGTATGATGATTCTGCGTCGTGGCCACGCGGTGACGTGCTCCGGTGACCGACACATTCTCAACGGGATGATAACCGACACCGCCAATGGCGAATGCATTGGCTCCCACTCCCGCACCGATGCTGCCACAGGCTGAGCGCCCATAACCAAGCTGGGTGACGATCGTGTCGTCGGCCATGCCCGGTTGCACCATCACAGGAAGTTCAATGCTACCCTGACGTGTGGTAATGGCTATGACACTCTCATTGGCCTTGGCAAGTGCCTTTGGATCTTCGGCGCTTGTGGAAAGACCAAGTTTGACGGCCATGGCAGGGCTCATCAGAGCCACGTTATCCCAAGTGATCTTCGTTACCGGGTCGGGAAGCTCCTGTAGCCATGCATTATTGGCAAGACGACCATCGTAGAGTGCGGCTGATGGCACGTTCATCAGAACTGTCGAACCACCTACTGTTGCCTTTGCAAGACCTGCTACGGCACCAAGATTTGCCGGCACCTCTGTGGCCACGCGGCCGGTACCCGCCACAATGCCGGTCTGGAGTGTTTCAACCCAGTTAGAAGCAGGATACGTAGTTGCAATAGCCCCCTTGACGTAGTCAGCATAGGTAGCCGTCGAAGCCATGAAGGCTGCGTTGACCTTCTTGCCGATGGTCATGAGCGAATCCTGAAGCGACGGAACACCGTCACAGAGCGGTGCGATGACCGGCTGCTGAACGCTGAGGTATCCGTCTGGGCTTACCGCCGTGCCCCATGACTCAAGCCAGTGAGCGGCCGGAATCGAGGCATCTGCGATCTGCGACGTCTCATCGTCATAAAGGTTGATTGTGCCACGGAATGCCACCTTCTTCAGGATGGCATTCTTCAGTGCACGCGATGCAGAATACTCTGGATTCACATCAAGGAAGATGGCTGCATGTACGTTACCGGCTTCCATTTGCGACGTGATATCAGCAAGGGCAGCCCCCTTCTCGCCGGAGTTCGGCAGGGTGCGGCTGGCATCGATGATCTTGCCTGCACCAACCGAACCAAGCGCGCTGTTGATTGCCACGGCCAAACCATGGGCATGAGCCGAAAGATGACCACCAGCCAAAACCACGCCTGTACCTGCGGCAGCACCTTTCAGACGCTTTGCCGCAGCTGCTACAGCTGGATTTGATGCCGAAGCGCCGCCAACGATCGCCGCGTGGAGCTCTTGGATGAATGCCTCAACCTGTGAAGGGGCTGTGCGAACTCGCACATCTGCATTCATGCCGGTTGCAGAATACTGCGATTCCACAACCGTGAGGTGTGACATTTCTGAATTAGCTTTTGACGGCGTGCGGCGCGAGGAAAAACGCGTGGTATGATACAACGACAGGGAATCAGTGCCGAGGAAATCGGCATCGACGCTGACGATCACAGAGGCAAGTGAAAGGTCGGGCACGATCTGCGTGTCACGTCCAAAGATCGCCTTGTTGGCAACGGCTGCCCCGTCATTGACGATCGCAGGAATCATGACGATCACGGCATTGGGGATCGCAGCAACAAATTCATTCAATAGCTGCGCGTACGTCGGTGAGCAATGCTCATCGACAAACAAAGCCACCTTCTTGTTTTCAGCAGCCGCTTGCGTGAAGGCCTCGGCCATCTTTGTGGCGGCGGCATCAAACGACGTGTGCTGCCCTCGCACTTTCGGGCGACGGATTCGATCCGGATCGTAAAGCGAAAGGAGCGACGCCTGCATCTCTGCGTTGGCTGCGCCGCGCGGCAGTCCGGGGTGCGATGCATTACCCGTGACCTTGATCGGGCGTCCTTCGCGGGTCTTGACAACCGCACCGTAGGCAACGTTTCGATGTGAATAGACCGAAGCGTAGTAAATCGGCAAACCAGGCGTTGCGTTCTGCAGCGACTTCACGGATGGAACAAGCTTTTGCTCCGGACGGCGGCATGCTGCAGCCGTGAGTGCCATCGAGGCCGAAACCAGTGCCATGAAGCTGCGCCGGCTGACGCCGGAATCAGCCAAGGCCGACGTCGTGGTTCCCGGAGAAAACTCTGCTGACTCTCCGCGACCCTCGGCGAGCTCGTCTATGCTCTTCCACATTGGATTGGTTGATGCATGGAGTGAACGGTCGGACATATGCGAACCTTGAAGGGATGTTTCAATCGTTGTTGTGAAACCCGTCGATCAATAATGACACGACGAGCAGTTCTCAGGACCGACACCGGCGACCTTAGGGTGCGGGATGCCGGCGACTTCAACCTTCGGCAGGTTGACATCGTAACCACCGTATTGAGGAACAGTGAGCGGCTTTAAAGAAGCCTTGTCAGCAACCTGTGCCTTGATCGGAGTGAAGATGTACCCACTGTCGAGCAGGTTCTCCATCTTGTGAACCTTACCGGTGAACACTCCTGAGATCGGGCGCGCGCCGACAATGTTTGCTTCAGGATTACGGTGACAGTCAAGACACCAACCCATGCTCAAAGGCTTTGCCTGAGATACAACGCCCATCTCTTCAATCGGGCCGTGACATGACTTACAGTCAATCTGCGCGCGAATATGACGGCTGTGATTGAAGTGCGCGTAGTCCGGTACCTTGTGGATGCGAACCCATGAAATCGGATTGCCTGTCTCATACGAGTCGCGCACGAGCTTGAGCTTTGGCGACTCAGCCTTGACAGCCGTGTGACAATTCATACACGTCTGCGTAGTCGGCACCGGTGAATGAGCCGACTTCTCCACGCCGGCATGACAGTACTGGCAGTGGATCTGCAACTGCCCGGCATGCAGCTTGTGAGAGAATGGCACAGGCTGTTCGGGACGATAGCCAACATCGGCAAAGTCGTTACGGAATCCGAAGTAGCCCAGGAGGAAGAGGACACCAACGACGCCGCCTACGACCGCGCCGCCGACCTTGACCCCCATGTCAAACTTGCGTGAAAACATTCGCTTCCCTCAGCAGTAATTGTCGTGCAAATATACCGTTCCCAGTGAACCTATGTCGCATGATTGTCCACATGAATCACGCAACAGAATTTGGATGTTGTCGAAGTCGTCGTGCGATCGTCACGATCGCAACTGTCAAGATGATGACTGGTACGCTCAACATGACGATGACCGAAAGTGAATAGGCATCACCAACAGTGGCGTTGGAGCCACCCTTTGTGAAGCCGTCCTTACACGCCGGACACGCCATAGCCTCGTTGATCATTGAGATGATCATGAAGACAATTGATGCGATCAGTTTCATGACGTCGGTGTGAACCATTGGTACAACATGAAGTAGACAATGACGCCAGTCACGGAGACATACAGCCAGATCGGCAGGGTTATGCGAGCAATGCGACGGTGTGTTTCCACTGACATGGCAAGCCCCCTACGAATGGTGATGATCGCCAGGAACGGAACCGTGGCGGCCAGCGCTACATGCGTGATCAGAATCAGCAGATAGATGTTACGCCACATCCCCTGGCCCGGAAACACAGTGTTGTACGATCCGGTTGTGGTGTACAGATGCCACTTATGAAGCAGGTAGCAGGCAAGAAAAACGATCGAGACGACAAACGCCGTGATCATGACCATTCGGTGCTGCTCGATCCGACGCTGTCGTATGAGTCGATAACCGACGACAAGCAGCACAGTGGAAAGGGCGTTCAACGTAGCGTTGAGAGCAGGAAGCTGTTCCAGGTTCATGGTATTGCCTTAAGGACGGAGCGCAGCTTCTCTACATCAGCAGGATCGGCGCTGTCATAGTATCCGCGAACCTGCATCTCGGAATCAATCAGTACGAATCGTGTTGAATGAAGGTCTGGCTCCGATGGAGAAACCAAACCAAGATCACTGCTTGATACACGAATCATCGAATCCAACGGCATGGTGACAAATGCCCAGGTGCTTCTTTTAGCTCCATATTGCTCGCCATAGGCTCTCATAACGCTCGGAAGATCATTGTCCGGATCTGATGTCAGCGAAACAAAAGACACCTTCGACGAGAACTCGCGACTGATGCCAGCCAGCACATTGTTCAGTGCAGGACAAACGGTTTGGCATCTGGTGAAGAAGAACGAGGCAATCCATGGCCGGCCCTTCATCGCATCAGCTCGAAACACAGCGCTGTCCTGATCACGCCCCGAAAACGACGAGACCGCTCGAAGCACCGGAAGAGTATCCCAAGGCGTCTTGTCGAATGTCTGCTGAGCCCCCTCCTGCTGACATGCAGTCAGCCCGACGAGAATCGAAAGCAGTGTGGTGATGGCAAGTAATCGCATTGCGTGATTCTGTCTCTGCTTAGTGCCCAGCCTTGTGTTCACCCGGATGCAACTGCTGATACACAGTGCGAGTTACATGCTGATTTGAGGGGGCTTTACCAAACTCAAGGTTCAGTCCAAAGGACAGTACCATGAACAGAAAGACCGGCACATAGACGAAGAAACGCAAGAACGGGTTGTCGAACTTAAGGTGCATGAAGATGTACATCACGCAAATCACCTTGAAGACGGCAATGGCAAGACCAACTGTGATATTTATCACATAGCCGTGGACAAATCCCACATCAGGGAAATGGACCAGCTTAGCAGCTGCCACCGTGAGAAGCGTCATGGCGCAGAGCGTGAAGAACACCTTCATGTAGGCGGGAATGACGTTTCCGTGATCATGACCCATGGTTGTACTCCTGGAGAACGGTCGTGAGGATTCGATTGGAATTAAGGGAAGATGAGATACAGAGCCGGGAAGATGAAGATCCACATCAGGTCCACAAAGTGCCAGTACAGACCTAACGTCTCTACCTTGACCGGATACGGATATCCTCCCTTGGTGTAGGACTTCATAAGCATGAATGCCATTGGGATCATGCCGGCAATAACGTGAAGAGCGTGAAAGCCCGTCATGATGAAGTAGAACGAGTAGAACAACGTGTGGTTTTCCTGACCCGGGAACAAACCGTCAGCCCACTTGGCACTGTACTCGAAATACTTGACGATAAGGAAGCCAAAGGCACCCAGGATGGTCAGGCCGAGGTAGGTTTGAAACATCCCGTTGTTCTTGCGCTCAAGATTATAGATGGCCAAAGCCATCGTCAACGAGCTGCCGATCAGAATGAATGTGTTCAACAACGCAAGTGGCCAGCTCAAGTGATGAGAGGCATCGTAGAAGGCCTGGTAGTTTGTGTTGCGGAGCACAATGAAGGTTCCGAAGAAACCCGTGAAAAACATAAGCTCCGATGCCAGGAACGCCCACATGGCCATCTTGCCATGGGCGATCTTGGTGACCGGCTCGTGAGAAAGATTCAGTGCTGCTGACATGCTACCACCTGTAGTTGATGATCATTGTTTGTCGAGAAACATGAGCACGACGATCCCCATGAGGACCGCGTACGAGGTTAGAAGAACCTTGCGCGCCATTGCGGCATCCGGTTGTCTGAAGAAGAGTGCACTTTGCACGATGAGCCAGCCGCCAAGTGCGAGCACGCCCGTAAGGTAAACGTTGCCGGTCACTCCAAGAAGGGTCGGTGCGACAGCCGAAAAGAGCAACAAGACACTGGTGAGCGTCATCTGTACGGCCAGCGTTTTGCCGGTGTCGTCAGTGATTGCGCGAAGCACCATGCCCCCTTCACGGTAGTCGGCTCGGTACATCCATGAGAGCGCATAGAAGTGAGGAAGCTGCCAGAAGAAGAGGATGGCAAAGAGAACCCACGCCATCGCGTCCGCTGCTCCTGTAACCGCAGTCCAGCCCCCCATGAAGGGCAATGCTCCGGGCACACCACCGACGATCACTGCCAGTGAGGAGCGTGTCTTCATCGGCGTGTACACCATCACATAACTGAGCCACGTTGCAATGGCCAGCCAGAACGTCAACGCGTTGACGGTCAGCAGCAGGGCCGCTCCCGACAACGAAAGTATCGCTGCGAAGATCGACGCGCTACGTACACTGATAGCTCCCGACGGAATTGGTCGCTTTGATGTGCGCTTCATCCGCGAATCGACGTCGCGTTCCATGATGTGGTTCACGACGCAACTACCACTGCTAATGAGCAACGTTCCAAACATCGTTGCTGCAAGATGAACGGCCTGTGACGTCGAGAACAGCGACGTTGTCGACGGCAAGGCAAGATGATATCCTGCCAGCGTCGTCATCATTACCATCTTGCTGATGCCCGGCTTTGTCAGCTCGTAGTACATCGCCGCAATTGACGGAACCTTCTCGGCAGCCGGAGTCTCGATAACTGCTTCGGTGTTGCCGCTTGAGAGACTCATCGTCCCCCCTCATGGGCGAGTCCGCGAACGACCCTCTCGTCAATGACGGCAAGGGGCTGGCGCCGAACACTGAGCATGGTCATGGCATTCGAGACGAGGATCACTACCCCCACCATGACGTGAAGAGTGGTGACGAGTTCTCCCCGCGCTGTCCAGAGTATGCCGGCTCCGAGTAGTATCTGCACACCAACCAAAGCAAGCGAAATCGCAGATGTTCGGCGAACATCCGAGGGTGCGCCCTCAGAACGAAGTCGTAAGAACTGAAGAACGATGGCGATGGCCACCACATACGCAAGCGAGCGGTGGATGAAGTGTATCACCACCTGTGGGTACTGCAGCATCTCGGCCGACGGAAAGAAGCCGGCATCACTCCATTGTGGGAACGTCACACTCACGCCCCATGAGTCTGTGTGGCGCGTCAATGCTCCTAGCACGAACTGCATGAATGTCAAAGCCCACGTCACCGATGCAAGCGTAGTCGTCGATGTGCTTAGTGCCGCCTGACTATGTCGTTCACGCCACGAGGCAGATGTCTGCAGTGCAATGGCCAGGACGATCATCAGAAACAGCTGCGCAAGCACCCCGTGTGACGTCGATGTCCAGTCAGGCAAATTGTGCCGCACGGTATATCCGCCAAAAGAACCTTGCAAGCAGACCGCTGTGAACGCCGCCAGGGCAAGCCAGACAATTCGCCCCGATGAATCGGTCTTGATGGCTTTTACCACGAGGCCGACCGTTAGCAGTCCAAGAGCGATCATGAACAATTCCATGAAGCTCATGGGCATGTTGTTGATGCCAAGCACGGCGCTGGCAATAATCAGAAAGATGCCAGCGATCACGGCGGCCAGGGACCTGCCCGGACGCTGCGCTTTCGGCGTCGATCGAAACGATATGACCAAAAGCAGTGTCGTTACGATTCCTACCACGGTAGCGAATAGACGGTGACCATGCTCCCAGAAGCGGTCCTTTGCCCAGAGCCATTCGGAAGGGCTGTAGGTGACCATTGGAGCTAGGTTCGACGTCGGCCAATCTGGGAAGGCCATGCCACTTCTTGTGGTGTTGACGTGCCCACCCCAGACAATGAGTCCAAAGGTCAGCACACACAAAACCACTGCAATGCGGTGAATCATGCGATGAGATGTCGCTAAAGATGAGTCCTGTGGCGTCATGCTTATGCTTCGTCGCCCAATATCCCTTTAGTGACTGCCGAAGGAACGGGTTTCTTCTTCGACAGCGATCGTGTGATGGTTAACCGTCTTGGAGCTTCCTGGCTCCCACTGCGGCCAATAGTCACTCTTGCGCCCCTCTGCACTGAACTCATACGGCCCACGGTACACAGTAATGTCCTTATCGAAGTTGCCGTGTCCGGGATGCTCAGGAGCGGCCCACTCGAGTGAATTGGCACGCCACGGATTGCGAGGCGCACGCTTGCCGTACTTGAGAGACCAGAGAACGTTGAACACAAGCACGAGCTGAGCAAATCCAAGTCCAATTGCACCAATGGTTATGACTTCATTGACGTCAGAAAGCCCCTTAAGGAAGTCATAAACATTAGGATCGTAGATACGACGCATGTGGCCGCCAAGGCCCAATACGTGCATCGGGAAAAAGGTCAGGTTGAACGTGATGAATGTCAACACAAAATGCAGTTTACCCCAACGCTCGTTGAGCATCTTTCCGTACATCTTAGGATACCAGTAGTAGATACCGGCAAAGATCCCAAAGAGCGAGCCGCCGAAGAGAACATAGTGGATGTGAGCAACGATGAAGTAGGTGTCGTGGATGTAGATGTCCACCGGTGCCGAGGCCATGAAGACTCCCGATAGGCCACCGATGATGAACATCGAGACGAAAGCCAGTGCGTTCAACATGGCAGTCGAGAACTTGATGTTGCCGCGCCAGAGTGTGCCGAGCCAGTTGAAGACCTTGATCGACGAAGGAACGGCGATCACGATAGTCGACAACATGAAGGTGGTTCCGAGCAGAGGGTTCATACCCGACTGGAACATGTGGTGGCCCCAGACCACGAAGCCAAGAAAGGCAATACCGGCAATGGCGAAAACCATGGCCTTATAACCGTAGATCGGCTTGCGTGAGAACGTAGCCATCACGTCTGAAACAATGCCCATAAGGGGCAGGATCATGATGTAAACGGCCGGGTGCGAATAGAACCAGAACACGTGCTGGAACAGAATTGGCTGTCCCCCACCGAAGTACTTCGAGCTCGTCACTAGGTTATCAGGCAGGAAGAAGCTCGTGTGCAGGAAATTGTCCATGAACAGCATCGCCAAACCGGCTGCCAGCACTGGCGTGCCGAGCGTCACGAGGATCGCAGTGATGAACAGTGCCCATACTGTGAGAGGCATGTCGAATAGCTTCATTCCCTTGGCACGCTTGTTCAGCACGGTTGTTACGTAATTGACGGCACCCATGATCGATGAGAAGCCGACAAGGAAGACACTAATGAGCCAAAGCGTCTGGCCACTGATAGTGAACTTTTCAAGTCCAGTCATAGCCGAAAGGGGCGGATATGACGTCCACCCCGCCGCCGCATACCCTGTATCGGTAAAGAAACCGGCCATCATGATCAGACCGGCCGGCGGCACAAGCCAGAACGACCACATGTTGAGTCGCGGCAGCGCCATGTCGTCTGTGCCGATCATCAGCGGAATACAGAAGTTTCCGAACATACCGGCGGCAAACGGGATGATGACGAAGAAGATCATGATCGATCCGTGCATCGTCAGAAGCTGCGTGTAGAACTCAGGGGTGATGATGCCACTGCCCGGCTCTGTGACCCACGTTGCCGGAAGGATAGAGCCGATCACCGGTACCGGCTTGCCGGGATAGGCAAGCTGCCAGCGGATGAAGAGCGCAAACGCTCCACCGATGAACAGAAAGAATAGTGACGAGAGCATAAACTGCTTGGCGATCACCTTGTGATCGGTCGAGAACACATACTTGCGATACCATGGAAGGTCATGGTGATGCTCGTGTCCGTGATCCTCATGGGCAACCGGTGTTGCCGTCTCAATCGTTGCTGTACTCATACGTGGAGATCTCCTTGTGCGGGATTACTTAGTGAGTGAGGCGACCGTGGCAGTATCAGCCGACGGCGCAACGGTTGGTTGAGGCGAACGTGCAGCAATTGCCTCTGCTACTTTTTTGTCGACCCAGGCATCATATGACGACTTGCTCAGCACCTCGTACTCTGCACGCATGGAATAGTGTCCACCACCGCAAAGCTCGGCGCAAGCAAGCTCGAACTTGCCTGTCTTGAAGATATTGTACCAGATGTTCATCCATGTTCCCGGCACTACGTCCTGCTTGACGCGGGCGTGGGGCAGGAAGAAGCTATGCAGAACGTCCTGCGAAGAGCCATGCATGACGACGTTAGCATTCACCGGGACCTTGAACTGATTCTCCGTTGTGAAATCGTCCATGCTCCGCGGGTCGGTTGAATCAATACCAAAGGGATTGAGACCCGTGATCAGCTTGCGGCAATTGTCGCGGTCAGTGTACGCATTGCGACCGAACTCGCCATCGGCACCCGGGTAGAGGAACTGCCAGCCGAAGGTCTTCCCCATGACGAGCACTTGGACATCGGCCTTGGGCAAGCGCGACGAGTACTTCGTCCGTTCCCAGATGTCATCCGAATAAAGACCGATCCATGCAAACAGGATCGTCGGCAGAACTGTCCACGTCAGTTCAACGATGTTATTACCGTGATAGTTGTATCCACGGCGGTCTCGCTTGTAGCGGTACTTCACAAGGAAGAACCCCATGATCCCGAACGTCAGGAAGAAGATCCCGACGCTGATCCAGTAGATGATGGCAAACAGGCTGTCAAGTTCCCCCCCGAAGGTCGAGGTGTTCTCTGGGAACCAAGGCAACATGTCGAAGTAGGACAGAATGCGATCCATGCGAATCAGACTCCGGTGTAGTGGTGTTTCGTGAATGAACGATTACGGAAGCTCAGCTTCCGTGTATTGCACGGTGCGCGAGGCCGTTTCTTCGCGCACGGCCTTCACCTCGTCTGCAGTCACGGGGCCGGCAGCGTTGCCGAATGCGCTACGCACATACGTAAGCACATCAGCGATCTGTTGATCATCAAGCTGGTCTTTCCATGCGGCCATCTGACCATTGATCTGAACGCCATTACGCTCGATCGGTCCACGAAGTCCGTGCAGAACGATGCCAATCGGCTTGCGTGCATCTCCTGTGGCGAGCGCCGATCCTGCAAGAGGAGGGATGTTGTTGCCGGGGACGCCCTTACCGCTTCCGAGGTGGCAGGCGGCGCAAATGCGCCCATAGACTGCCTTGCCCGGACCTCCGGCATCGGCCGCTGCCGCGTCGGTAGCAGTTGCAGCATTTGGATCGACCCATACCGGATCGTCACCATATGAAGTGAACAGACCGCGGACATTACAGCCAGAAAGAACCGTCACCAAGCCAAGGGCAAGGATTCCAATTCCAAGGCGCTTTGTAAAGAACTGCATTTTCACAGACCTCTTTCCATTGATTGCGTCGAAACCTTCGGTAGCAAAACGCGTCGAAATTACATTGCATCCACCACGTGGAAAAGTCTCGGGGTTCTTGTGCACTTCTTTTTTCATTCCCCACCGACGAAAAGAAGTCCGTTTACCCCGTGCCGAACATCTTGACTCACGTGCGACCGCGCTGCAGAAACCAGTCCACAGTTTGCGAAATGCCGTCTGCGAGCTCAATCTGTGGACGCCACCCGGTGAAGCTAGTGAAGGCATCGTGCGATCCCCGTGTGCGAGCCGGGTCTCCCGCCTTGGCAGGTCCATGGTGAACGTCATTTTGGTTGCCGAGTGCAGCCCGGAGCGCAGCAACAACGTCATTGACACTAGCCGCACTGTTGCGACAGATATGATAGGTGCCGCTGACCCTTTGCTCGAGAGCTATCAGATTTGCCTTCGCAACATCGTGAACGTGGACGTAATCCCGCTCCTGACTGCCATCACCGTGGATGGTCGGGACCGCCCCCTTGAGAAACTTCTCAAGAAAGATCGCGATGACGCCCGACTCTCCGTTTGGGTTCTGTCGCGGACCATATACGTTGGTGTACCGCAATGTCGCAATGCTCATGCCGTGTGTGATACGCTCGTAGTCTGCATAAAGTTCCATTGCCCTCTTTGAGACTCCGTAGGGGGCTATGGGGCGCACCGGATGCGCCTCAGTAGCCGGCAGGTCTACAAACTCACCGAGAACGGCCGTTGTCGAGGCAAGTATGATCTGACCGACAGATGAGGTGCGCGCTGCCTCGAGCAGCCGTAGCGACCCGAGAACATTGATGGTGGCATCGTGGACGGGCTTGTCTACACTGACACGAAGCTCCATGTGAGCCGCGTGGTGATTGATGGCATCGAATCGCTCGCCGATCACAAATTCGGTGAAAGCATCGCTGGTAATAGACATCTCAACAAAACGGGCGCCACCCGGCACATTTTGCCGGAAGCCCATGGAGAGATCATCCACAACGACAACATCATGTCCGGCATTGAGATACGCCTCGGCAACATGCGAACCGATGAATCCGGCACCGCCGGTGACAAGAATCTTCACAATGCCCTCTTGGCGATATCGGTGCGATGGTACTTGGTGTCGTAGTTGATCTTAGCGCACGCCTGGTATGACCTCGAAACGGCCTCAGAGAGCGTTGACCCAACGGCCGTCACTCCCAAAACGCGTCCACCGTTGGTCACGAGTTCCCCATCGCTGACACGGGTTCCGGCATGGTAGACCGTCACATAAGGATCGGACTCTGCTTCTTCAATGCCGGTGATGGGTAGCCCCTTTTCGAATGCATCCGGATATCCGCGTGATGCCAGCACGACGTTACATGCAAAGCCCATATGCGTCGACCGAATGGTCGAAGCATCAATAGATCCTCGTGCTGCGGACGCAAACAATGCAGCAACATCGGCATCGAGTACGCTCATGACGGCTTGTGTTTCGGGGTCTCCAAAGCGGACATTGAACTCGACCACGCTGACGTTGCTGCCGTCGATCATGAGACCACAGAACAGACATCCCACAAACGGCATGTCCTCGGCAACCATTCCATCCAGCACCCGACGGATGATCGTTTCAGAGATAACATCAAGGATCTCCTTTGTCACAATAGGTGCCGGTGCATAGGCACCCATTCCCCCGGTGTTCTTGCCCGTGTCTTCATCCCCGATGCGCTTGTGATCCTGAGCAGGCGCCAACACAACGAAGTCACGCCCATCACACACGGCGAAGACACTCGCTTCCTGACCCGTGAGAAAACCCTCTACGACGATCCCATCGTCACCAAAGGCCCCATCGAACATCAACTCAACGGCCTGCTGCGCTTGCGCGTGTGTCTCGGCCACCACCACACCCTTGCCGGCGGCAAGACCATCATACTTAATCACCACAGGCAATGAGTGCTGGCCCGCATAGGTCATTGCCTCATCACGATCGTTGGAGCCAAATCGCCTGTACGGTGCGGTCGGCACATGGTGCCGCTTCATGAAGTCCTTTGAAAAACCCTTGGAGGTCTCAAGCTGAGCCGCAGCCCTGGAAGGACCGAACACGTCAATGTTCTCTGCCCGAAGCGAGTCGGCAAGTCCCTCGGCAAGGGGCTGCTCAGGTCCGACCACCACAAGCGTCACGTCGTTTCGCATGCAGAACTTTTCGATTGCAACATGGTCTGCAACATTGATCGCAACGCATTCGGCCTCACGCTCTATGCCCGGATTTCCCGGCGCTACCCAGAGCTTCTCACATGATGCCGACCCCACAAGTGTCTTGGCCAGCGCGTGTTCCCGCCCACCCGAACCGATTAGCAGTATTCGTTCCATAGTGTGCGAAGATAGGCGGAGGAGGATTACGGATTACGGATTACGGATGACAACCTGAGGCGTAGCTAATTTTGAAGTCAGGCTTTCGCCTTTGCTTCGATCTGCGTTTCAGCGGGAACGACACCGACCGTAACCAGTAACCCGTAACCTACAACCTGCTAATGCTAATTCTCTGGGATATTGACGGAACGCTTCTGCGCATAACACAGGGCATTGGACGCGAGATGTATATCCGAGCATTCCGTTCTGTGCTCAATACCGACGTGTCCAACGCCGTTGCATCAATGTCGTTTGCCGGACGCACGGACCGCAGTCTTGTGCACGAGATCGGCGCAGCTGTGGGACACTCGGCCAACGACATAGAAGTGGCATGGCCTGAGATCGAGCGCAACATGATCTCTTCGGCGCAGGAGCTGATACGTCCGGATACAACGATCATCATGGAAGGTGCTCGGCAAACACTGGAGCTACTTCGTGAACACGGCGTCGGACATGCCTTGGTGACTGGCAATGTTGAAGTGATCGGATTTCACAAGCTAGCCATGGTTGGGCTCGACGGATTCTTTGAGCACGGGGCATTTGGTGGAGACTATGCTGATCGCCGAGAGCTTCCGCCCCTTGCCATACAGCGGTACAATGACCACCATGGAACAGCCTTTACCTCTTTGCAGTGCATCGTCATCGGCGATGCGGTTGGCGACGTTGAATGTGCGCGTGCGCATGACATTCCGTCGCTCTGCGTAACAACCGGCGTTCAGTCATCAGAGACCCTCTCCCGAGCCGGCGCTTCGCACGTGGTCGACTCGCTGCATCCACCCGAACGAACAGCCAATATCATCCGAACACTTCTTAAGTCGTGGTCCGTCATGCCCGTCTCACAGGAACTTCTTGATCATTACCACAACACCCGCTTTGATGTCGATGGTCTCGGCACGATGCGCATAGGCCAGCCCCTTCCACCAGCCGTCATCGCCTGGATGAAAGGTCAGGGGGCAACCCAGGTCGCCCTTCTCGGCGCCGAAAACCCCCAGTCAACCCTGACAACTGATGCTGAAAATGCGCAGCGCCATGCGCGCCTCATCGAAGAATGCCGGCAACGCAACCTCACCTTCCTGCCTGCCCTCGGTCTGACCGATGACTGGCAAGAAAACCACCTGCTCGTGGCCGGCCTCTCTCGCATGGAGGCAGATGACTTTCGCATCCGCTACGATCAGACAACAGTCCTGCACGCCACGATCGACGGAACTGTAGAGCTCGTGGGGCTCTGAATCAGGGTACCGGTTACAGGTTACAGGTTACAGGTAACGCAATACGGATTCCGCGAAGCGTCCTGTAGCTTCCTAAAATCGGTTGACACTTTTTAGTGTTATTCCTGCCATTGGTAGACAGGGGTTGATTGTTCCTGTTTGGGGTTGTCAGACGGTTTGTGAATCAGCGTGAGAACAGGTCATTGGT
>VERF01000056.1 GCA_018882895.1 Candidatus Kapaibacterium sp. | reverse complement strand
TCATACCGGCAAAACGATGAGCAATCTCCAGCACCTGCTCCTGGAACAGCACAATTCCCAATGTGTCTGAAAGAATCGGTTCAAGATCCGGATGGGGGAATGTCACGGGTTCCTTGCCACGACGTCGAGCGATGTACGGATGCACCATGCCGCCTTGGAGCGGGCCCGGTCTGAACAGGGCGACCTCGGTGACCAGGTCCGAGAACCGCTCGGGCTGATGCTTGGCCAGCAGGTGGATCTGCCCCTGGGATTCGATCTGAAAGATGCCCAGCGTGCGTCCACTGCGAATGGTCTCAAACGTCTCGGCATCGTCCAGCTCAAGCCGGTCGATATCGGGCGATGTGCCAGTGTGACGTTCTATCAGCTCAATGCACTCACTGATGCAGGCCAGCATCCTCAGGCCGAGTACATCGAACTTGACAAGCCCCAGCGCCTCCACGTCATCCTTGTCAAACTGCACAACGGCCACACCATTGGCCGATCGCTGCACGGGAGTGAGAGTTTCAAGGGGCTTGCTCGACAGTACCATGCCGCCTGAATGCTGTCCAAGATGCCGGGGATGATCAAGCAGCAGCGAGGCGGCCCTGATCAGGATATCAAGCATGGGTATCTGACCAATCACGCCGGCAAGCTCGTTGCGGTAGGTTTCAACGCTGTTGTTGGTGTAGCCGGGCACGGACTTCGACAAAGCGCGCACGGTATCCTCGGGCCAGCCCAATGCCTTGGCAGCATCACGAATGGCCATGCGAATGCGATAGGTGATGATCGTTGCCGTCATCGCCGTCTGCTCCAGACCGAAGCGCTCTTCCATCCAAGCCAGCACCTCGCCCCGTCGCTCGCTGTCGAAGTCCACATCGATATCGGGCGTGCCCTTGCGTCCACGATGCAGAAAGCGTTCAAACAACAGATGATGCTCCACCGGACACACGCCCGTGATGCCGAGCACATAGGCAACCACGGAGTTGGCCGCCGAGCCCCTTCCGCTGGAGCGGATGCCGCGCATGCGGGCGTGCTGGACGACTTCGTGGACAACAAGGAAGAAGTCCGACAGTTCGAGATCGGCGATGACCCTGAGCTCATGCTCAAGCAGTTCCGAGGCCCTCTGGCGTACATCAGCCGAAACACGGCCATAACGATCATCGAACATATCCTGGCACATCTGACGAAGCACCTCACCCGATGTTCTGCCATCGGGGATGCGTGCGGCAGGGGGCGTGATATGCTCAGGAAGCAGATCGAATCGACACTCGTCGATGATGCGATCGACGTTCGTAAAGGCCTCCGGATAGGGGATCAGCTTCTGCAGGTCTGCCTCAGTGCGCAGGCACTGACGATCGTGCACGGGCCGCAGAGGATGAGGATCATGGATGGTGATGCCCTCACGAATGCAGACCATCAGATCGTGCACCGCATACTCATCACGTCGGGCATATCGCACATCCTGTGCCGCCACCAGCGGCACAGAGCGCTCAGCGGCGAGTTCGGCCATTGCCCGAATCCTGCGCATCGCCCAGGGGCGTCCGTCATGAGCAAGGCCGGCATGCAGTTCGTCGATGCCACGCTGCTGGAGCACATCCAGTACGGCTACAACGTGCTGACTCGGACCGCTGAGCATGTGCAGAATCACAAAACAGCTCTGAAGCTCAGTTCGGCCAAGGGCCTCGTGCTGCCGAAGCTCCTGCATGGTCAGCCCCTTGCTCTCATGCAACCGCGTGCTGAGACGGCAGATCGCACGATATCCCTCGGCATTGCGGGCCAGAAGGCTGAGGTCAACGCAGGTAGATTCCTGCAGTATGACCGGAACGTCGATGCCGATCAATGGTCTGATGCCCAGCCGCCGACATGCACGGTGATGTCGCACTGCGGCATAGACGCCATGGACGTCGGTGATGGCCAGAGCATCGTGCCCAAGTTCATGGGCCGCATCAGCCAGCGTCTCGACGCTTGAGCCACCGTCGAGAAACGAGAAGTGCGATCGAGTATGGAGTGAACCGAACATCGCCCGCTCAGTCAAAGATGCGTGAGAGCATCCAGCCTCTGAGGCTGCTATGGAAGATCTCCATGACGCCGCTCGTGGTGATCAGCAGCAGATACCTCCGCTGCTCGTCATCGCCCCACCAGGGGCCTCGGGCCGACCATCGGTCGAGCACCTGCTCGACGTCGTAAGCGCCCCCTCGCCAGCAGATGATCTCGGGAATTCCATTCCGGATGCCAACGTCGATGGGTTCCAGCAGAAACTTCATCGCTCCGCCCCCTGATCAGATGAGATCGATCTGCCCACCGGGACGATGCGCGCATGCCTGTCGGGCATGAGCGTCCACGGGTCCAGGATCTGCACCTGCTTCATAACGTCCCCGTAGCGCGGTCGCAACAGCTCGTGAAGCTCAGCAGGGCTGACTCGGGGAGCGAACAGATCGATCTGTTGTGTTTCGGCCTGACGCAGAGACGCCAGACGCAGGCCAATACCGCACCAGAGTTGGTCGGGCCTGAGCAGCATCCTGCAGAGCGTCTGCACATGCGTCCAGAGAATGCGTACCAGCTGAGCCCCTTGGCGAAGAATTCGCGATCGGACATCGGTGATGGCATCATTGGCATCAAGCACGCTGACCTCGATGCGCCAGGCCTGGCGCGTGCCTAATTCGCTAGCAGCCCTTTGGCAGCAACGCCGTGCCGCATCCAGGATCAGTCCGGGTTCACGACCGCCGTCATCAAACCGCTCCGTGACGTGGATCTGCGGCGGCGGTACGTACAGTGGCAGCGAAGCATCGCTAGCATCATGCAAAAAGCGATAGAGCATCGCGGCGCGCGCGCCGAACTGCAGACCGAGGTGCCGCTCCTGCACAGTGCGAAGCCGGCCGATCGTATCAAGTCCAAACAGCCGAAGGCGCTCGGCATCGTCGTCATTGATGCCCAGTTCCGTTAGCTGCGTCAGCACGCGGCTCGGAACCTCCTCGGCATTGTCAAAGACATCTATGCGGCCGGCTATCTCTGCAGTGCAGGCTCTGAGCAGGGCATCGGTGCGCCGTGGAGCCATAGCGGCCCGACATTTGAACCGGCGCACCACGGCGTGCAGCCCCTGCAGATCGTCGACTCCGCAGTAGATGCGCCCCCTGGCAGGCATCAACAACAGAGGCGTGCATGCATGCACCGAATCTAGTAGGGCGTCGATGGCCGCATCCGGGGCATCGGAAAGGAGAAGACAGAGAAGCATGTGCGATTATACAAAACGTATAACTGCAATGCAAAACGTCAAGTACTAGGCAGGGGGCCTACAGCTGTTTGATGCAGTTGCGAACCACGCCAACAATGCTGAAGTCCATGTCGGCGGTGATGGCAATGTCCTTGTAGCGTCGGTTTTCGGCGCGCAGAATCGGCTGACCGTCCACCGTCAGGTAGCGCTTGACGGTTAGCTCACCGTATACCTTGGCGATGACGATCTGGCCCGAGCGAGGCTGCAGAGCGCAGTCCACGATCAGCGTATCACCGTCACTGATTCCGGCATCGGTCATCGAATCACCGACGACGCGAATGAAGTAGGTGCTCTCGGGATGCTCCAGCAGCATGTCCGCCAGATCGATCTCCCTCTCGATCGTATCGTCGGAGGCCGTCGGAAGTCCGGCACTGACGCCCAGGGCAAGCATGGGGATCCGCGGCCCACGGTCGGATTTCTTTCGGCGCACCGGCGCCACAACCTGCGGTGAATGGCGCTTGAGTTCTTCGATCAGTTCTCGAATGTGCGACACGTGATCCTCCAGTTGTTGCATGATCGTGCGTTTGGTCTCGCCCCCTGCGGTCAGCTCCTGCTTTGCTTCTACGATGGGCGAGCCCGAGCCGGTAAGCAACCAGCCCGAAGAGATGCCGTAGCGCGACTCAAGCGTGGCCAGTATGTGCTGAGGCACGGCCGTGCGACCCGATTCCCACGAGTAGACGGTCGGCACCCGCACGTCGATGATTTTGGCGTATTCTTGAACGTTGAGTTTCAGGATCGATTCTCGAACCTGACGGTGGCGAATGCCGAGCTGTGCGCGTGTGTTCATGGTTGAAATCCCGTTGCGAAAGTGGGGATAACTTACAAAATGTCGACATATTCTACAATGCCCGATCTGGATGTGCAACTCTTGGACGCACATGAGCTTGGACTCTGGCAGGGCTCTCATCTTGCCGGTTTGATCGATACGCTCCAGTGGCGTGCCGAGAGCATCACGATGTTCGGTCGCACGATCATGCAGCCGCGACTGATCGCATTCTATGCTGATGAGGGCGTGAGCTACACGTATTCGCGTCGAACATTCAAGGGGCTAACCTGGACGCCGCTATTGGAGCATCTTGGCAACATTGCCCAACAGGTGGCCGCCGCCCCCTTCAACAGTGTGCTGGCCAATTACTATCGCGATGGTGCCGACAGCATGGGCATGCACGCTGATGATGAGCCCGAGCTTGGACCGGAGCCTGTGATCGTGTCCATGAGCTTTGGCGCCACGCGGCGTTTTGTCTTGAAGCATCGGACACGAACAGATGTGCCGCCTCTGGTGATGCCACTGGCAGATTCAAGCATCATGATCATGCGCGGGCCGACGCAGCATCATTGGCTGCATGGCATCAAAAAAGAAACGCGGCCCGTGGGGCCGCGTGTGAATCTTACGTTTCGAAATGTTCTGGCTTCAGCGCCGCCGCAACGGTAGACTCAGCGTCGCGCGTCAAGCAGCGAATCAAGTTGGCTCGCCGTGGCGTTCTCGTAGAACGTTTCGTTGATGGCGATCATCGGAGCTCCACCGCACGCCCCCATACACTCGACCTCTTCGAGAGAGAAGACGCCGTCGGCAGTGGCCTGGTTATGTCCGATGCCCAGCTTCTCTTTGGCATGCTTGTAGAGCTGCTCACCCCCGCGCAGCATGCACGAGACATTTGTGCAGACCTGAACGTGGTGCTTGCCCATCGGCTTCTTGAAGTACATCGTGTAGAACGACGCCACGCCCAGTACGTGGGCGTAAGGAAGGTCCATCACACGGGCCACTTCCTTGATGACGTCTTCAGAGAGCCAGCCCCACTTCTTTTGCGCCATCCAAAGGACGGGCATGATTGCGGCCTTGGGTTCTGGATACTTTGCCTTCAGCGCAGCAACGCTGGAGAGCTCTTCGGGTGTGAATGTCGTGCTCATGGGGACGAAAATACAGATTTTGTTTATCGCAGTCGCTTGACGAACAACTTTGCGCCAAGCCAGATCCTGGTTGCGGTGATGATCTTATGGATGGTGCTGACGCTGATACGTCGATTGAAGATGCGGTAGTCGCTCAGTTCGATCTTCTCCAGAAGTCGGTAGTAGATCGCGTCCATGATCTGGGCCGCTACCATGGTCATCCTCTCATCCGGACGTAGCAGGGCTCGTGCCTGATGATAGTACTCGCGCGCCCGCTTTGCCTGGAACTCCATGAGGTTGATGAACCTCTCGTCGTAGACCTGATTTCTGAGATCTTCTTCGGTGTATCTGAACCGAACCATGTCCTCGCGGGGGATGTAGACATATCCCCGATCAAGGTCGGCCTTCACATCACGCAGGATGTTGGTCAGCTGAAGAGCATATCCAAGGTTTATGGCGTACTGACGCGTCGACTCATGCCGGTAACCGAAGATCTCAATTGAGATGAGCCCAACAACAGAGGCAACAGAATAGCAGTAACGCTTCAGATCTTCGAATGTCTCGTATCGATACTGCATGAGGTCACGTTCGCAGCCATCAATGATCGTTTGCAGGTACTGTTTTGGGATCTTGTAGCGGTTGATGACAGCCTTGAGTGGGCTGACCGATGCCGCGACGTTCGAAGAGGCAGAGTAAATGGCCTCGATCTGTGCTCGCCACCACGAGAGTCTTTCGCGCTTTTCGGCGATGACGGATGAATCATCAGATGGGTTTTCATCGACAATGTCATCAATGCGCCGCGCAAACGCGTAGATCGTTCTGATAGCAACGCGTTCTTCCTTCGGTAAGAAACCGAAGGAGTAATGGAAGGACGTGCTGCCGTTGGTCGTGAAGGCAAGCGCGTCCTCGGTGTCGGAGAAGACATGCTTCGACATGTAACGAAGTTACGAGTTCAGATCGTGACGAAGCGATCTTGAGTTCGGTTCAAGGGGCTTCCCACTCAAAACGTGAAAAAGTCGCCACGCAACACGCGGCACGTGCCAAATACCCAGTGCCGGTCGGATGGATGCATCCGTTCTTGAAGCGCATAGATCAAGCATGGTTACGCCCCCTGCAATGGTAAGCGCAACTTCCAAGCGCAAGCGTCTGGAACGGAGATGGGAGGTTGTCCCGCACCCTTTGGTGAAAAGTTCATACGTACGTCTGATCGCCGTTGAGGCCTCTACAGGGATGTATTGGCGACCGCGAGCAATATCAAGCGATATGTCCTGCAGAAAGTTGGTTATCTGCAATGCGGTGCAGACGGCGTTACTGCATTCAATTGCCTTCTGCGACGGCTCGTCGGGGGAGTGGTCCAGCCGCAGCAAGAGCTCTCCAACGGGATCAGCCGAGTTTGAGCAGTAGGTCAGCACATCATCCCACGACGTGAACGGCGTATGCTGAACATCGCTTTCGAACGCATCAAGGAGGCGCTCGAGGACGCGTTTGGGCAGTGCATGCCGCCGTATTGTGTCAGATAGGGCCACATCTACGGCATCGCTCATGTCGGGCTCATGGAGTCGATTGCGCAACAACTTGAGGGACTCGAGCCGAGCGGGCACATCCAACTGCCCCTCATCGGCAAGGTCATCGGCCCGGCGGGCAAAAGCATAGATGGCCGCGATGGGGCCACGCAGACGCAAGGGTACCAACCACGAGGCCACGGGAAAGTTCTCGTAGTGTCGCCGCGCGCTATCGAGGCACGCTTGGTAGGCCGCTGAGATGGTCATGGTATCAAACGCAACGACCCCATGTCAGCCGGACATGGGGTCGTCTTTCTTGCATCCAATGTTTCAAACGTTGATTCAGCTCCGTGAGCTGAATCGCTTATCGACGATCTCCGCGTTCTCGCGCAGCTTCTGGAACCAAGTGCCGAAGGCATTGCCACGCAGACGCGTCGATGCGCTTTGCAGTTGAGCCGGTGTGTCCTTGGTGAAGGCCGTGAGATCTGCATCGGTGCGGTTGAGGACCTTGATCACGAACCAGGCACGCTCACCTTTGATCAGGCCGCTCACCTGACCTACCGGCAGCGTGAATGCCTTTGCCGTGACCATGTATTCGCCACCGTGGCCGGTGATCATGCCGTTATTGCGAATTCCGGCCTGCGTCTGGTAGGGAATTGTCGAATCTCCACCACGTGCTGCCGAAAGTCCGGATGCAGCAGCCGCAGCTGCAAGCTGCTTCGCCTGAGATTCGAGCTTCGCCAGTTTTGCACGCTCGGTTAGAACCCGGACGATGCGCTCGCGAACATCCTGAAGAGGCATGATGCCCGATTCGCGGACATCCGAGACCTGCGCGATCACGGTTCCGTAATACTTGACATCGCGACGTATCGCAGCACCGACCTCGTTTTCAAATGCCCATGCGGTAAGCTCGTGCGTCTGAAGGATCGGCGTTTCGCGGCGGAACAGCGGTGACTGCTGGACGACCGCATAGAACTTGTTCTTGTAGCGCGCACCAACCGATTCAATCGTCTCACCATTGTTGATCGCATCAAGCGCCTGCTGAGCCGCAGCCGCTACAGCTCGCTTGGTAGCAGAAGAGATCGATGTCTTGAGATTGATCGTCGAGTACTTGTACTCGACAGACGTCCTGTCGGTGACCTTGATGATGTGATATCCGAACTGTGTCTCGATCGGACCAACGATGGACCCGACGGAGGAGTTGAACACCGCACTGTCAAATGCAGCGACCATGCGCCCCTTACCAAAGTAGTTCAGGTCTCCGCCTTGTTGAGCAGATCCCGGGTCCTTCGAAAATGTCCGAGCCAGCTCGGCGAAATCCTCACCCTTCTTGACACGTGCCATCACCGACTGTGCCTGTGCCTTTGCCGAGTCCTTGGACATCCCATCAAGAGAGATCAGGATGTGCGATGCTCGAGCTACCGGGTTGAGGCCTTCACGGCGTTCATCAAGGCGGTAGTAGGCGATGCCACCTGGGATGTTGAGAGGACCGAACACTTCACGAGCACTAAGAGTGCTGAGAGCCGTAGCGATATTCGGATCAAGTTCGTTGACCGGCGTGAAGTCCGATTCCGTGCCACGCAGGCTGCTCATCTCGGCGGCAAACACAGAATCGCGAGCAGCTGCCGTTGCGGCCTGACCAAGCGCCTGCGCCAGGCGCATCGACTTCTTTTGGGCGTTCACAGTGTCATCTCTGGACGGTATCTGCGGGAAGACCAGATACTTGATCGAACGCGCCGGACGCTGAACGTAGAACTGCTTGTTCTTCTCATAGTAGCCGGCGATGTCCGATTCGCTCACCTTCACGTCCGCATCAGACACTCGGTTTGCGCTGAGTGCCAGATACTCGATATCGGCCGTCGAGTTCTCACGGATATAATCCTGTTTGGCGGCCGCCAGCGAAGGCGTACCAGCCACTGATCCGAGCGTCGAGGCCAAGGCCTGCTGCAGAAGCTGCATGCGCAGATAGTCTTCCGTCTGAAGGAGGATGCCTTTCCAGCGCTCGAGCGACAGACCGTTGCGCTCCAGCAGTTCCTTGACCGACTCAGGCTGCGTGACAAGGGTCCACTGCATACGAGGGTCGTAGTTGTTCAAGCTGTCCTTGCCGAACTGGAACTGAGGGGGCGGATTTGTCACAAGCATATCGATGATCTGCTGTGGGGTTACCACGATGCCCAACTTCTCTGCTTCCTGACGACGCAGAACCTCATTGATCATCTCGTCGAAGATCTGCTGACGAATGATCTCGTCATCAATCTCCTGGTTAGGGTTCTGTTGACGCTGGTTTTCGATGGTCTCCTTGACCCGAGCCTCGAAATCAGCAACAGTTATGACCTCACCGTTGACGATCGCTGCGGCCATTGTCTCAGCAGATGGACGATCGTTGCGGATGCTGGTGCAACTGGAATCCTGCACCACCATGAAGACGATGAATAGGGTGGCAACTACAGCAAGGAAATACGGGCTGATCTGCCGAAAACGTGTTATGGCACCCATGTTGGGTACTCCTCCGTCGTGAGAATGACACATTGCATTGCATCCGTGGTCACGGCCTGTGACCGGATAGCATAAGCACCAAATATACGGTCAATGGGCCATTGGTGGGTGCGTTTGACCGTAACTTTGCGTCGTTTCGAGGCTGTCGACAATCATTTTGTGACGAAAGAATTATCCCCATGAACCCACGCGAGTTACAGATCGGATCTTACGCTGTGTCGTTGGCAGAGACGTGTCGTTTCGGGCTCGACGGAGGCGCAATGTTCGGAGTGGTACCGAAAGCGCTCTGGGAAAAAGCATATGCACAGGCCGATGCGCGCAACAGGATACCAATGGCTGCCAAGGTCCTTCTGGTTCGTTCCAAGGATCGGACCATCCTTGTCGACACGGGTAACTGCCCTTGGATGAATCCGAAGCTGCGGGAGATCTACGATATCCGTTTTGAGGAGTATTCATTGGAAGCCTCGCTCCGTGAACGGAGCATTGAACCCGCGGAGGTGACAGATGTGATCCTGACGCACCTGCACTTTGATCACGTTGGTGGGGCAGTCTTGGATGACGGTGCTCCGCGATTCGCCAATGCGACCTATCACGTTCAGCAACGTCAACTTGAGTGGGCGCGCAACGCCACGGAAAAGGACCGTGCATCGTACATGCCAGAGATGTTTGAGCCCCTTGCCGGGTCCGGTCACTTGAACGTCATCGACGGGGACGGTGAGCTGCTTCCGGGAGTTCATATAGAGTGCGTTCATGGGCACACCCACGCTATGCAGACGGTTCGCATCACGGACGGAACAGAGACGGTGTTCTTTCCGGCAGACCTGATGCCCACTTCGGCTCATATCAGCGTGCCGTATGGAATGGCCTACGATAACTTTCCGCTTACGACAATCGAAGAGAAGAAGCGGCTTCTGCCACGCATGATCGACGAGCGATGGATCGTTGTCTTCGAACACGATGCCCTGCGTGATGCCGCTCGCATCGGGCGGGCAGATCGCGGTGTTGTGATCACCGAGGAGCTAACTCTGTGCCGTTGATCGATCGTGAACATCGCATCGTTGATGGTCGGCGGTACACGTATGCTTGCCGGTCTGTTGACGTTGTGGAACGCCGCGGTTTTCGCGTTGAGATCGACATCGAACACGACCTGGCTTTCTTCAGAGTTGAAGGCATTGCGTTTTGCGTGACCAACATCTGCCCTCACAAGAGGGAGGCGAAGATGTATGATGGTTTTGTGGCCGATGCAACAGTCACATGCCCATTTCATGCCTGGCGATTCGATATTCGAACCGGAAAGAACGTTTCAGGCCAAGCTGGCCTGTGCACCTTTGACGTGATCGAGCAAGAGGGAAAGATCTGGGTCAGCGTGCCAGAATGACCCGAACCTGCACGGAAGTGCTCACAACACTGTCGGCAGGGGGCTCCTGTTCGATGATGGTTCCGGCTGTGAAGGCCTTGGTAGATCGCTCTGAGATCGCTCCGATCTGCACTCCAATGGCGCTTAGGGCGGCGCGTGCCTCCTCCAGCTGCATGCCGATGATGTAGGGCATCCGCAACTCTGCGCCCTGTGAGACTCCGAGGTTGATGGCGGCATCGATGCTGACCTGTGATCCTGCCGGTATGGACTGCCATGCGATAGTTTCGGCTGGGTAATCGGAACTGACCACGCTCGATATCGAGCCGACCTGTAGCCCCATGCGTGCCAATTGACGTCGAGCCTGCCCGAGACTTTGTCCGACGAGATTCGGCATTGACACTGTTTCGAGCCCCTTGCTCACAGTCAGGTAGACGCGCCTGCCTTCCTTTACGATAGACCCCTCACTTGGCAGCTGGGACATGACCACTCCAGGCTGAACACTTGGGCTGTGCTGATACCGAACGTCCTTAACCTGGAGTCCGAGTTGAGAGAGCAAGTACTCGGCGGTGGACTCCTTTTTACCGATCACCGATGGCACTCGAACTGTATCGGATGTCGAGACGATCCATGGCAGTGCGATCTGATCTACGACGATCAGTGTTGCTGCGATTGTGATGGACACCACCGCAGCCGCTGTCCCTATTTTGCGCCAAGTCCACATTCAGAATGCGAAGATATCCAGTGCACATGAACAACGATCATCAATCGATACAGAGCTCCATTGCCGGCGTCATTTCTGAAGCGCGCACGGTGGTCATCACCACGCATGTCAATCCGGACGGAGATGCCATTGGCTCAGCACTTGGACTCTGGCACTGGATCTGCAGCAAGGGAGCTGAGGCTCAAGTGGTTTTGCCCAATGCAGCACCTGAAAATCTCCGCTGGCTACCCGGTGCATCATCAATGATCACGTATGGTCCGGCAGGTATTGAGTGGCTCGAACGAGCTGATGTAGTCGTCGTGCTCGACCTCAACACGTTGCTGCGGCTGGGCGAACTTGGAGAGCGTATTGCGGCGTCATCGGCTCGGATCGTGAACATCGATCATCACACTCATCCGCAAGCTTTCGCCGAGATTGCCCTGATTGATACGGATGCATGCTCGACCTGTTCGATGATCGCTGAGCTGATCATTGCCAGTGATGGCCCCGAAGCCCTCACGCCGAATATGTCGATGTGTCTCTACACAGGGATCATGACAGATACCGGCTCATTCCGCTTTCCGAGAACGAACGCAAATGTCTTTCGGCTGGTCGCAGCTCTTTTGGAGCGCGGAGCCGACCCCGTAAAGTGTTATGACGAGGTGATGAATCAGAGTTCGTTCGGCAGAACCAGATTGCTCGGTGCTGCTCTTGCTTCACTGCAGTTGCACGCTTCAGGCAGTGTCTGCACCATGACGGTTCGGCGCAGCGATCTGATCGACACGAAGTGCAGCGTCGACGACGTTGAAGGCTTCGTTCATCATACCCTCAGTATTGCCGGCGTAATGTTGGGAATCCTGTTCGTCGAGGTGGATGGCGAGGCGAAATGCTCTTTCAGGTCAAAGGGCGACACGTTCGTTCGCGACCTGGCAGCCACCTGGGGAGGGGGCGGCCACGTCTATGCCGCTGGCGCACGAATACGCCACAGGCCATTTCAGGAAGTGGTCGACGAGGTGACCGCCGCGGCCATTTCCATCATTCCGATCGAATGATCAGCGGCTCAGGCACGAGCCAATGATCTGCATACCTGTATCAACAAGTTCTCTGGTCAGGTTAAGGGGCGGGCGGAACCGAACGGAACGATCGCCACTGCCGACAAGGAGCAAACCGTTGTCATAGGCATGCTTCAGGAAGCCATTTCGTGCCTCCTTCGAAGGAAGATCGAAGGCACAGAAAAGCCCCATTCCGCGAATGTTCGTCATGACATCATGCCCGACGCGGTCTCGGAGTGCAGAAAGTTGCTCTCGGAGGTAAACACCAACATTGGCCGCATTCTCGACGAGGCCTTCCTCGTGGATGATCTCGAGGTACTTTGTGGCGCGTACCATGTCCACCAGTGAGCCACCCCACGTTGAGTTGATTCGACTGGACGTGTGAAACACGTTGTCCGGAACGTCATCGATCCTCGGCCCAACCACGATGCCGCAGACTTGCATCTTTTTGCCAAAAGACATGATGTCGGGCTCGACCCCCAAACCCAGGTGCGCCCACCAGTGGCCGGTGATACCGACGCCCGTCTGAACTTCGTCGAAGATTAGCAGCGCTTCGTTCTCGTCGCAGAGTTGACGAAGTCTGGCCAGAAACTCCGGACGGAAGTGATTGTCGCCCCCTTCACCTTGAATTGGCTCAATGATGATCGCAGCAATGTCATCGGGATTATCCACAAATGCCTGCTTAATGGCCTCTATGGAAGCATCTTCACGGCTGCGAACATCAGCCAAGACGTCGTCGGTGACGGGGAACGACAGCATCGGTGGGGCGATGCGTGGCCAATCCCAGTGTGGCCACAGTGCCACCTTTGTTGGATCTGTGTTCGTCAGAGACATGCAGTATCCCGAGCGTCCGTGGAAGGCCCGCTGAAAATGGATGATCTGATGTCCGCGTTCGCTTGTATAGCCCTTGCCAAAGTTGCGGCGAACCTTCCAATCCATAGCAGTCTTTATGGCATTCTCAACCGCCAGCGTTCCTCCGTCAATGAAAAATGCGTAGCGGAAGTGCTTGGGCAGGGCCAGTTCGAAGAACGTCTTCACAAACGTGGCCATGTGCGTGGTGTAGATGTCCGAGTTGGACGGCTTGTTCAGAGCGGCCTTACCTAGATACTCCACGAACGCCGGATCGGTCATCTTCGGGTGGTTCATTCCGATCGGCATCGAGGCGATGCAGGTGAAAAAGTCCAGGTACGCACGCTGGGACCGGGCTTCCACCATCCAGGCACCGTGGCTGTGATCCAGATCGATCACGTGGTCGAAACCGTCAACGAGGATATAATCCCGAAGGGTCGGCAAAACCTGCTCGGGGGTGACGTCGTAAAGGGGCTTGTAGGTTGACATAGAAGCGAAAATACGGACGCGCGCCGGACCGCTACATGAAAGTTCACAATCTGACGTTATGAAGAGGGTGCCCATTTCGTATATTGGACACGGCTTTCCGGTAGGGGGAGTTTTTGCGTTCACATCAAAGTCGACAGGAGTGGCGATGACAGCAGGCGGACATGCAGCAGTTCCAAAAGCTGGGTTTCAACACACGGCAGTGCTTTTGGTTATCACCACGGCAATCGCCGCGGTTTTTTATTTCTTCGTCATCCCGACAGCCGTGCAGATGGCTGTTTCGAATCTTTTCGCTCCTGAAGTAAGCGAAAAGAGCGGTGAGAAGTTCGACTTCGTCATCCCGGGCGTAAAAGCTCTTATGACAAAAGACGCATCGGAGATGGCACCTGCCGAGCGCCAGGCGAAGGCAGCCGCCGAGGGGCTGAAAAAGATGGTCAAGGCAGAGTATGTCTTTGACTTTGAGACGGGTGCACACCGCACTGAAGAGCGTGATGGCTACCTCAAGGAGCATGGCACATGGGTACTGCGTGCAACTGAAGAGGGCGGCCTCGGTGAGAACTCGATCATCATCGAGCCTCCGATCGGCTTCACGGTGTTGTCTCTTGCCTTCGGTTTCACGTTTGCGATCTTCATCACGTTCTTCTTCCCGAGCAGCATTGGTTACATGGCTCAGAAGGTTGAACGGGAGATCCATCACACTAAGACGAAGATTCGCCTTCAGTCGGGCTTTCCAGAAGAGATCGTTGAGCTCCTGGTGATGCCAGATCGAGATCTCGATCTGCTCGAGCATAAGGACGTTCGCGCTTCCTTCAAGGTGGTGTGGGATCGCACAGCCCAGGAGTCAGAGGAAGATGCCAAGGCTCGTGGGCGTCGCCTGATCCGCTTCGATGATATCTTCACGCCTGATGTTTCCCTTTCGGAATTCCGCAGAGAGGCGATTTTCATCCGCATTAACGAATTCTTCTCCGACTTCGTGGTGAAGGAGATTCTTGACGCGACAGCTGGTATTGAATGGTCGCGCAACCGTGTGAAATTGTTCGGTGGCCTGCGTCTCTATATGGCCCATCACTTCACGGAGAAGTATTCGAACAACGTTACAGGTCTGGCCTATTTCGGTGCTGCCATCCTGATCGTGATCATCGGTATTCGTGGTTTGAAGTTCATTCCAGCTACGAAGCCGTCTCTGATTCTTGCGGCTATCTCTCTGGAAGGCGCCTTGCTTGCCCTGCTTGCATTCGGTCTCGTCTACACGGAAGGCGAAGAGCGCATGGACAAGCTTATGAAGAAGATGGAAGATGCCAGCAAGAGTCAGCTCGAGACCATGAAGGACGTGTCCCAGGACATGCATTCGATGGCGAGCGCATTGGTTGGGGAGACTTCAGAGATCATTAAGAAGAAGGTCGAACTCGCCATTGCTGAAGCTCTCGCCAGCGATGACAACGTTAAGCGCGTTGTGTCCGACAAGGTGGCCGAGAAGATCATCGTTGCGATGCGCGAAGCATTCCCGGCGCCAAAGGGCAACAGCTGATCCGCTGGGTCTCGGGTACACACACGAAACATTACAGAGCGCCGTGATACATCACCTGTGTCACGGCGCTCTTGCCATATGATGATGAACGTCTTGACGATATTGGCGCTGTTGTTTTCCTTGTCAGCATTGCTGACAGGGGGCGAGTTGGAGCGCCGGATCGAAATCATCGATACACGAAT
>VERF01000055.1 GCA_018882895.1 Candidatus Kapaibacterium sp. | reverse complement strand
ACAGGCAGCTCGGTGACACTCACGGCAGAAGATGGATTCAATACGTATCTGTGGTCAAACGGCTCAACGGGTCGTGAGATCAATGTCACGGAAACTGGATCATACTTTGTGACGGTTCTTGACAAGGCAACACAGTGCCCAGTGTCATCGGCCGTCGTCAAGATCGACGTAAACGATCCACCGGTCAAGCCTATCGTGACGCGTGTTGGTGATGTTCTATCGGCCACTTCGTCTTCTGACGTAGAAGCATGGGCATGGAACTACAATGGTGCTCGTATCCAGAATGTTGTGTCTAGCTCATACACGGTCACACGCCCTGGTACGTATTCGGCAACCGCGATCCGCAAGGGTTGTGAGTCGACATCAGAGAACTTCGAGATCGTATTCACTGGCGTCAACGATGATGTAGTCGCCGGTGCAGCGAACTTTACCGTGTTCCCGAACCCAACAAACGGTCGTGTTAGCATCTCAACAGGTCTTGCTCTGAGCGGCAATGTTCGCATCAACATCACGAACGCAGTTGGCGTATCGGTGATGTCGGTCAACGAGGTTGCCTCGGGCGCAGGCTTCACGTCGAGCTTCGACATGACGTCGCTTCCAGCAGGTCTCTACAACGTCGTGATCACGAACGGTAGTGAGCGCTGGGTTGTCAGCCTGATCCGTCAATAAGCTGACGTTAGATTAGCCTTCTAAGCGGCGGGGATGTGCGTATGTACATCCCCGCCGTTGTTTTTTATCACGACTTCCTGGATAGGGGCGTTAGCTTTGGTGAAACGAACATGAGATGAGGCTCGTC
The DNA here is from genome assembly GCA_018882895.1 of Candidatus Kapaibacterium sp. Lineage (GTDB taxonomy): Bacteria > Bacteroidota > Ignavibacteria > Kapaibacteriales > Kapaibacteriaceae > UBA10438. The sequence goes on along the minus strand of VERF01000055.1, from coordinate 14,575 downwards.
TTAGGTCGTTACAACATCCACTGTCTACCACCAGCAATTCGAGTATGAGATTCGTCTGCTCATTGTTTGCCGCATTGATACTCTCATCAGTGCACTCCACTGCACAGTGGAGAGAGGTGCCTTTGCCTTCACCGTACAATGAAGGCTATTATCTAGATGTGTTCTTTCTACCGGCAAATCCCAGCCTTGGTTGGGTGTGCTCAATGCAGGGACATGTCATTCGAACGATAGACGGAGGCAGGACGTGGCGCGGAACAATGATCCCAGGAGCGAATCTTGAGTACGTACAATTCTTGAATCAGCGCATAGGCTATGTTTCCGGGCCATCAGGAGTATACCGAAGTCTAGATGGTGGCGCTACATGGAGTGATATCACGCCGCAATTGGTCGTGCCTGAAAAGGGATGGGGAAGCTATTGGATCAGCGAGCGAGAGGGTGTCTACTTTGTTGGTGGCTGTCAAACCGGACTTCAGTTCTTCTATCGTACCACGGATTCCGGTCAGTCATGGTCGGTGACATCCACCAATGAGCCCAATAGCGGACTTTCCGATGGGATTATCAATCCAGACGGAAACGGGTATGCGATCAGTAGCGGAGTACTCTGGGGCACAAGTGATTTTGGCGTGAACTGGTTTCGGATCAATTCCACGGGGTCTAAACGGTGGACTGAGGAGATCGCAGTTTCCGGACGATCCATCTTGGTGCCGACGTCAGGAACTGACTGCGATGGTCAAACTCGGGGCGTTGGCTCCTTGCGCTTCAGCCGAGATGGTGGCAGATCATGGCGTGAGTTTCAGACGCGTGCAAACATGTTCGGTACCTTCCTGAATAGTGAATCGCGTGGTTGGGGTGTTGGTGACGAACGTTCAGTCTTTGAAACGACTGACTTCGGCCAAAGCTGGACGCGCCGTAACTGTGGGATACGGGGGAACATTGACGACATTTGGTTTATCAATGACACTCTGGGCTGGGCAGTCGGCGAGGGTATCTACGTCAGTCGTCTTGGGGCCAATGAATCACGAATCACAATAACTCCAAACGTCGATACCGCATACATCTGTCTTGGTGATTCGTTGCTCCTAGAGGCTGCTGGACCGTTTTCGCCCTACACTTGGAACGACGGAGTCATTGCCCCATCTCGGATCGTGACCCGTCCGGGTAGATATTCCGTTCGAGCATATGATTCGCTGACGTGTGAGAATGTCTTTGACACCATTACCGTTGTCCTGCGCAGCACGTTCGAGCCCAAGATCGAGGCTTCTCAGAGGGCGATATGTCAGGGAGACAGCATGACGCTCTCAGTTGAGGGCCCCGTAGTCTCATGGCTCTGGTCAACGGGTGATACGACGTCATCCATTCGCGTCGGCATTGCGGGCAAAGCTACCTGCATCACGGTCGACACTGCCGGTTGTAGGCAACAGTCATCGTTCGATGTTATCGTCAACCCGTTGCCACAGCCGGTCATTGTACCCAACAGACTGACGACGATCTGCCTTGATGAGCAGATCGTGTTGACTGCCGATAGGGCCTATTCGTCCTATCGCTGGAGCAGCGGCCAGACCACTAGCACCATCACCACATCCAACGCCGGTGAGTACTTCGTTGAAGTCGTTGATTCGAATGGTTGCATCGGTCAATCAGAGCCGATCTCGGTCACTGTTCTGAACATCCGCAACCAGGCACAGTTCATCTATTCAACGTCGAATCCGGAGTACACGATCGAGGATCACGACGTTGGCAGCGTTCGCTGCAGGAGCATCCGAGTCTTGAATAGATCTGATACTTCGGCCCTTGTCATGCGGACCGCTCGGTTTCAGGGGAACGTCTACTTCTCCGTTCCTCAAGCACAGTTCCCCGTGGTCATCCCACCCTCTGGATACGGCGAACTGACCATCTGCGCCTCTGCCTATGAGGTCGGCCCCCTAAGCGATACCCTCCTGTTCGATGACACGTGCTCGATCATCAGGATTCCGGTGCGTTCAAACGGCCTGCCGATCGAACTAACCGGCATCTCACGATGCGATCTTCCTGTCGAATCCTCCATCGTACGTGCCGGCGTCGCATGGCGACTGCGTGCCCCTTTCCCGACACCAGCGGACGATCGGATTTCGCTCTTGGTGCGGCGGACAGGGACCGATCGAAAGAGCATTTCGGTTTCTGTCGTTGACGTCACCGGTATCAGTCATCTTGGCCCTCTGGAGGTCGAAGTCGGCTCGGAAACCGAATTCACCGTGCCGCTGTCGACCCTTTCGACTGGTCCCTACGTGGTAGCGCTCAGTGTCGATGGACAGCCCCTTGTCAGCTACCCTATCGTGATCAGTCGATAGTGTCAGGGGGCGAGCGGCCCGTCGAAACTTCGTAATTTGCACCCATGGCTACGATCGTTTCACTCGATCCGCGCGTGACGCGCATGAAGATCGAACAGGAGCCGGCATCTGCTCCGGAACCCAAAGCAGAGCTCGATCAGTTTCCCACCTTCGAGGTGTTTCACCAGGAACGCACCGGCGCACATCACGTGCATGTGGGGTCAGTACACGCTCCGAACGCCGATCTGGCGCTGCTCGTTGCCAAAGAACAGTATGGCCGCCGCGGTCAGACCGTCAACCTCTGGGTTGTCAATACCAGGGATGTGGTGACGATGTCTGCCGAGGATTCAGACATCTTTGTTACGACTCCCGAAAAGAACTATCGTGACGTGGGAGCCTACATGGTTCGCAACAAGGTCGAGGCCTACAAGAAGCAACAGGGAGAAAAACAGGCATGAATCGTGATGCTGCGAAGGATCTTCTGACGCGGATGGCTGACGATGTGCTGATCTTGGCTCATCGACATTCGGAGTGGACCGGCCTCGGACCGTTGCTTGAGGAGGATATCGCGTTCTCGTCAGTGGCTCAGGACAAGCTAGGACATGCACAGGCTCTGTACGCTATCATGCATGAGCATCTCGGAGCGCCCGAACCCGATGCGATGGCCTTCGGTAGAAGCGAGCCTGAGATGCGTTGCTGTCACTTTGTTGAGTTGCCGAATGGCGAATACGACTTCTCGCTCATCAGACATATGCTCTTCGATGCCTCCGAGTATGTTCGTTGGAGTGCACTTCGGGAAAGCTCTTTTGAGCCCCTTGCCAAGCTTGCTCACAAGATCCACGGTGAGCTGAAATACCACCTTTATCACGCTCAGACATGGGTGATTCAGCTTGGTGCCAACGGGTCGGAAGAGTCCAAGGCCCGCTTGCAGTCAGCATTGAACGAAGCTTGGCCTTATGCCCTGGGTCTGTTCGAAGCTCGCAATGGCGATGCTGACCTGATCAATGAGGGAGTCTTTCCGGGCGAGGACTTTCTGCGCGGACAGTGGGAGCTGCTCGTGCATGGCATCCTTACCAAGGCCGGACTGACCATGCCTGATGAGTTTGCTGCCATCCTCGGTGGAAGAGACGGGTATCATTCTGAGCATCTGAACCCATTGCTTGTGGAGATGACAGAGGTGTATCGTATCGATCCATCGGCGCAGTGGTAAGATGACGCGTCAGGACGTACTTGATGCCCTTCACAAGGTGCATGATCCCGAGATACCGACGATTTCGGTAGTTGATATGGGTATCATCACTGATGTCGTTGTGGCGGATGATGATCACGTCAGTGTGACCATGACCCCAACGTTCGTTGGCTGTCCAGCCATCGACGTCATGCGCTCCGATGTAGAAGCAGCGGTTCGTGGTCTTGGCGTTCAAAACGTCCAGGTTTCCGTGACGTTTGATGTGCCGTGGACCACCAATCGGCTCACTGATAGGGGGCGGGCGGCACTGCTGGAACACGGTCTGGCGCCACCTGAGCAGTTTGATACGCTGACGCTTGAGCTGGAGGTTCTAAACAACGTTGCATGTCCCTACTGCGGATCACGCAAGACAACACTCAAGAGTCCATTCGGTCCAACCCTTTGCCGATCTCTTCACTACTGCAATGAATGCAGTCAGGCGTTCGAGGGATTTAAGCCGGTCTAAAACCGAAGCTGTACCTGGGCCGTAACCTGACGTCCCACCAGACCCGGTATGTTCAACGGATCCAATACGTCGAGTCCGTTCAAGAGGCCGATACCGAACGTGCCATGCATACCGGCAATGTCCGTAGTGTAAGACATCGCGAGATTCAGAACAGTATATCCGGCTACGTACTCATCATCACGATCAAGTACCTTCCGTGGCGGATCACTGATCACGATTCCGTTCTTGTCGAGTGCTTCCACACCAAACCGTCCCATGAATTGGAACCTTGCGTTTACGGACAGAGCGCGGGATGGATCATCATACTGTAGTCTCAGCACCCCACTGTGCTTGGAGCGTCCCCATAGTCCACCGTAAGCTTCATGCGTGAGCAGACCCTCGGTAGTGCCTGCCTGCCCCCTGTCAATTGCATCGACGACTTGTTGATCGCGTGCATCGAGAAACTGATAACCAGCCAGTAATGAGAACGTTCCGATCCCATCATGCGCATAGGCAAGATTCAGGTTTGATTCGACGCCCTGAGTGAAGGCTCTTGCCACATTGCGATACGAGTAGACGTCACGACCACCAATGGAGCGCACAAAGTAGAACTCGATCAGATTTGAAAGCTGATTGCGGAAGGCTCGGATCTCAGCGTTGTAGATGATCGACGACTGCGAGGTCAGACGCCGGTGACCATCTTCGTATCGAACACCGAGATCATAGGTCAGACTTCGCTCAGGCTGCAGATCGACGCCGAGTCGGGACGCACCTATCAGGTCATAACCCGCACCCGAGAGTCGATTCGAGAACGTCACGAACAGCTGCCGGAAGTCGGGCGCTTTGAATCCGGTGCCGACCCCTGCCGAGGCGCGGAAGTGCTCGCCAGGTTTTAGCAGCACGGAGAAGCGTGGACTCAGGGCCGAGCCAAAGATGTTGTTGTCATCAATGCGAGCGCTGAGCACGTATGAGATGTAATCCGTAGGAAGTCCCTCCCATTGCGTGAAGGCGACGCCAGTTCGGTAACACGGATCGGCGCCGGTCGAATCCCGATATCTCGTTCCCGAAATGTCGTCGTAGATGAACTCGCCTCCAAGAGTCATGCGGTTCTTGGCACCGATCATGAGATCGTACTGGGCATAAGTACGCAGTATCCTGCGGTGTAGGTCGTCGATATCGGAGCCTGATCCCTGCACGGTGTCGAAGTCATACCGTTCATTATAGAGCGAGCCGTATGATGTGATATTCAGGCGAGCCCTACCCGATTTGTACTCGGCATTGACCGATGCCGATCCATCCCACTGTGTGACGCTGCCGGAGTTCTTGGCAACCTGGCCGGCGACGCTCTCAATGAATGAGCCGCTCGTTTCCGAACCGAACGCCCGCACCCACGAACGTATGGTCCACGTGCGCGTTGGTCTCCACAAGAGATTGCTTTGCAAAGTGCCATCAGTGAAACCGGCGATCGGAACCTGAGCATCTTGACCGATCAGAGTAAACGGAAGCTGATTTTTGATGTTGGCAAAGCCCGAAATCTCCAGATCATCTGAGCCCCAGCCGACTTCGATCCGGCCTTCCCCGGTGCCTCGTGTCTGTTGCTGAAGCAGTACGTTGCCATGTAAACTGTCGGCAGGGCGCTTCGTGATGATGTTGATCACGCCTGCCAGCGCATCACTGCCGTACATACTGCTCATCGGCCCCTTGACGATCTCCACGCGGTCGACGTTGCCGATCGATAGGCGCGATAGGTCCAGTACGCCGGCTACGCGTCCGATCACCGGCTGACCGTCGATGAGTATCAATGTGTGGTCCGGTCCAAGCCCGTTCATCTGTATCCCCGAACGGATCGATCCGCTCACGGCCATGCCTGTCTGCTCGCGCAGGACGTCTGCCATTGTGGCAAGACCGGAATTTGCCATGCGGCGCGAGTCAATGATCTCAACGCGCACGGGGGAGTCTTTCGCACGAAGCTCGTTGCGAGTGCCTGTGACGACGACCTGCTGTGACTGATAGCTCTTAATGCTATCGGTCTGAAGACTTGCTCTTGACGTGTCGGTCTTGAAAGGGGCTTGTGTGTGTGCCCCTACTTGAATGAATGCTAACAGGAAGAACGTAGCAATGGCGATGCGCATCGCACAAAGTTACGGCCCATCGGTGAGCTACGGCATCCACATAACCGGCAACGCTGTCTGTCCTACCGGCGTGCGTACCATCAGGTAGTAAGCGCCGGAGCTTCTCTCAGACATGTCAATCATGTCGGCAACCGAACGCTTGTCTCCCGGTTGGATGATCAGAGATGTCTCATACACCGTGCTGCCTTCAAGTGTGGTCAGAAGGATATCATACTCACCGGGCATCTCAGCCTGTACGTCCACGTCGATGGCGTGGTCGCGTGGCCGCAGGCGCAGGCCAACTTTAGGCACTGTGTAGGTCTTGACCAGTCGACGCATGATTCCGCAACCATTGACGAAAAGTACGCCGGGCAGAACAGTTGAATTCGGACACTTTGATGCTTCCCATTCAACGTTCTCCCACGTCATATCGGCATTCAGCACCTGACCTGCCAAGACGACACCCCTGATCGAGGTGATGCGCTGACGGGGACTGATGATATCAACATCCTCAATTCGAAGGTGAGATAGCCGCTGGTTGCCGCGGATGCTCACACGAAGTTCTCCGCGATCAGTACTCTTCGGGAAGAATGCGCTTGCATCGTGAACGAGTGTCACGCGCATTTCATCAATCCTCAATGGCAGCATGTTTGCAGGCACGTCCACAATGATCGGAATGCCAACGCTATCCTGTCCGGCCTCAGCTGAAACTGAGCCGGCCGACAGGACGATTGTCACAGTATCGCGAACCGTGATCGTGATGGACTGTGTCTCTGTGCATCCAAGCCCATCGACACCTACAACAGTGTATGTGATGGTCGAGTCAGCAATGATCGTCTGAGTCGGCGATGTGCTGTCGGCCAGGCCCACGGTCGGACTCCATCGGTACTGCCATGCACCACTGGCTTGAATCCGAATGGCGTTACCACGGCATGCGAGCGTGTCGCCGGTTAGTCGAACGCGGAGTCGTGACACATAGACGGTGACGGTATCAAAGTGTTCGCAGTCGCCGATCCTCGCACGCAGTACGTAGGTGGTCGTGACCGTCGGTGACGCGACCGGTGCCAGTGTTGTCGGATCGCTGAGTCCATCAGCCGGAGACCACGAGAACTCGTCTCCAAAACCTGACGCCAGAAGGCGCTTGCCAACGCCTGCACAGATCGAAAGATCTGCTCCGGCATTGATGTTCGGTGTCTGTGTTACCTGTACGCGGATGGTATCTCGTGTGATGCAACCGAAGGAATTGGTTGCCTCGACCATATATGTTGTCGAAACTCGGGGAGTGGCGGTGACCACGGTGCCTGTATCCATGTCAAGACCGGTTGACGGATACCAGCGAACCTTGGCATCACCCGCGTCCACAGTTAACCGTGCCACGCCCCCTGCACAGATGCGGACGCCCGGCTGCACCCTCAATTGGGGCGCCGCCAGTGGGTTGATCACAAGCTCGTCAGTGGCTTTACACGCGCCGCTCAGAGCATTGAGGCGGACGCGGCATCCGCCTGACGGAAGTACCAGACGCGTAGTATTGGCACGTTGATCAAGGATGCCCGGGCCATCCCATTCAAAACTGGTTCCTGCTGTGGCCGAAAGAATGATCGTGTCGCCAACGCATGCCTGGCTTGGTCCTTGAATGCGCACGATCAGTGAATCCAGCACTGTCACGCGAACGCTATCAATGATCGTGCACTCGCCGTTGTCGATGGCAACCGTGTAGGTGGTCGTTGCTCTTGGTGCGGCAGTTGGAGCTTCCGATGTCGGATCGCTAAGTCCGGCCGACGGGCTCCACCGGTAAGACCTGCCGCCAGTAGCACGAAGCTGAGCCGATGCTCCGCTGCAGATGGTGACGTTGCCACTGACACTTGTGGCCGGAACGCGCACTAACACTTTGGCCGTATCGGCACATCCGGACGAACTGAATCCCACAACGCTTAGCAACGTGGTGGTCCGTACCCGTACCGTTGGCGTAGCAGAAGATGCATCACTCAGCACCGAAGATGGAGACCACTGATAGCGCTCCGCACCAGATGCTCGCAGTTGCAGGGGGCTGTCTGGGCACGCGATGACGAGAGAGTCTGCGATGAGTTTCGGGGTGGACAAGACTTCGATGTTCGATGTCACGGTGTCGTTACCATAGACGCTTCCGACGATCAGGCGGACTCTGTGCGTTCCGGCCTTTGGGTAGGTAACCCGCGACGGATTGCGTTCGGTAGATGTCGTTGGTTGAGCCCCTTCGAATAGCCAATTCCAGGACGTGATATTGCCTGAACTACGATCCGTGAATGAGGTGCTTGCCCCCTCGCAGATGCTCTGCTGCCCGATGAAATTCGCCACGGGAAGCAGGCAACCCAGATTCCGATCCTCCTTCTCGAACAACAGAGTCGTCGGGATGTTTGGCAGTCCAGTGCGAACCGATCCGGTCAGGGTCACAGCTTCGCGTCGGAATCCGACGTCATCGGATGATGCATTCGGACGATCGATCACGTCCAACCGACGTGTACCGGGTATGCCCACATAGATGCGTCCATCAGGGCCCAGCTGCAGAGGTACCCAAGATGATGTCTCAGAAAGGTCGGCGATAAGCGACTTCGACGCCGCGATTTCGGCAGGAGTACGTTTGTCGAGGCTGAACTGATACAGCATCGTGCTTCTTCCGGCGTCAGCATTACTCACTGTCACGTAGGCGCGACGTCCATCGGGGGAGAAAGCAGCACCAAAGTGTTCGCCGATCTCGGTCAGCCCAAACAGGCTCATCCCACCGGAAATGCGACCGGTCTGTCCATCAAAATCAAACACCTGTGAGTTGCCCGATGCGGACGTCAGCAGTAGTCTGCGATTGTCGGGCGAAACCTGAAGATTCCCTGCCCCCTTTACGTCAAGCTGAGGAGTCCCGACGGCTGAGACCACAGGCGTTGATTCCAGATAGTCACTGTTCAGATGGAGACTGTAGAAATGACGTGAGACGCGACTGCGGACGATGATCCACCAACCGTCGCCGCGGCAGTCGAGCGTTGCCGTGAGGTGCTCCGTGATGTCTCCGAGCACGAACTCGTTCTTCGTTGTCACATCTCCGAGGCCTTCGCCGGCACGCATGTCGATGATGCTGTAGTAGAGGCAAAGACAGCGGAGCGAAACGTCGCTGGCGGATGTGGGCGCGGAATTGAATAGGTAGTAAACTCCGGGACGACCAGGTGCCGGCACAACGAGTGCTCCCTGACTTGTTGTTGGGTCACCCTTCAGCCCAGTTCCATTGGGCATGATCTCGTGGAAGCGATTCCAGACGGTCACGCCATCCGTGTAGAAAAGAAGCTCTCCCGTTGTCGGATCGGAGATCACGGCCGATGAGCGACCGGCTATCATTCGCGAATCGTTCAGGGGGCTGATCTCACCGTCTTTGAACGATATGCCGGCGTATTGGCCGAAGTACCAGGTCGACGAGATCTTCGATTGTGCGCGGCTTCCATGAGAGCCAAATATCAGGCACAGCAACAAGCACGTCATCAACGGAGCGATCCATCGATGGCGACCCTTTCCCCCCAAGAAATATGGTCGCAGTATTATGTGCACGTTGGCTCTGGAAAATAACCAACTTCCGGTGTCGGGGCACCATTGATGTTACCGGATTTTAACCCTCGTCTGTACGGCCCTCCCGTAACTTCGTACACCCCTAAGTCACCAATGGAATTCGCATGGAAAAGAAGATCCTGATCGTGGACGATGAACAGGATATCCTCGATCTGATCTCCTACAATCTGTCCAAGGAAGGCTACAAGGTTCAGACAGCTTTGGACGGGATGAAGGGGCTCGAGGCAGCCAGAAACGTGCGGCCGGATCTGGTGATCCTCGACGTAATGATGCCCGGAATGGATGGGTTTGAGGTATGCCGATCGCTCAGGCAGGATCGGAACTTCTCCGAAACTGCCATCATGTTCCTTACGGCCAAGTCCACTGAGATCGATCAGATCCTTGGTCTGGAGCTCGGGGCCGACGATTACCTCCAGAAGCCAATCTCGCCTCGTGTCCTGCTGGCTCGCGTAAAGAGCATTCTGCGACGTGGCGGAGAGTCAGGCAGGGGAGATACCATTGTTGCTCCTGAGATCCTGAGGCTCGGAAATCTTGAAGTAAACCGCCAGAACTATACCGTACGCGTCGACGGCAAGGAGACCTTCTTTCCGAAGAAGGAATTCGAGCTCCTGGCCTTTCTTGCGGCCAACCGCGGGAAGGTCTTTTCACGCGAAGCACTGCTGCGTCGAATTTGGGGCGAGAGCGTCTTTGTGATCGACCGCACAGTGGATGTACACGTTAGCAAGATCCGTGAAAAGCTGGGCCCATATGGTGCCTGGATCGAAACGGTCAAGGGCGTCGGTTACCGTTTCACCGAGCAGGTCTAACTTTGCCGAAATGACCGGCGAAGTTCTTGAACCATCAATTGCAACCGTGATCACCGGCCTCATCGGTCTTCTTGCCGGCGGGGCTCTCGTGCTCTTTATGATGCGCCGCCATGTGCAGCGCACGATACGCCAGCCCCTTGAGATCATTGAGAACACAACGGCCGGGATCGCGCAAGGGGCGGTCAGTGCGCGAATTGTTCTGCCGGAGGATGCCGATGCCTCTGTGACCCAAGCTGCCTTGGCCATCAATCGACTTGCCGACCGTGCAGCGCATGATATCGAGGACATGCGCCGGCTTGAGCGTGTGCGCTCTGAGTTCATCGCCAATGTCTCTCACGAGCTTCGCACCCCGATCTTCAGCGTGCAGGGTTACCTGGAGACGCTGCTTGACGGTGCGATGGATGATCCGGATGTAGCCATCCCATTCCTGGAGAAGGCGTACCTCAATGCCATGCGACTCAATACGCTGTTGAATGACCTGATTGACATCTCACGCATTGAGAGCGGCGAGCTGAAGTTCTCTTTCCGGTACTTTGATATTGTGGATCTGATCAATGAGCTAGTTCACACGTCGGAGATCCGTGCACGGCAAGCCAACGTTACTGTTCACTTCTCATATGACGATGCGCGCTCAGTGTATGGAGATAAGGAGCGCCTGTCGCAGGTGCTCACCAACCTGATCGACAATGCGATCAAGTATAATGTCGACGGTGGCCGTGTCAATATCACCACGTCTGCATGTGACGACGGAGTACGAATCGAGATCGCCGACACCGGTATCGGCATTCCGGAGCAGCATCTTTCGCGCATCTTCGAGCGCTTCTACCGCGTTGATAAAGATCGTTCTCGTGCCGTTGGTGGAACCGGACTTGGACTTGCCATTGTGAAGCACATTCTCGAAGCACACGATGCACAGATCGAGCTGACCTCGCAAGCCGGCAGGGGCACGCGCATTGTCTTCACGCTGCGCTCAGGCGAGCAGGTCTAATAGATCGTTGGTAAGGGATTCTACCGGATGATCATCACTGGGGCGCTGACGATGGATGTACCGGTTCGAATTGAGAAGACATACCGTCCGGATGCCAATGCATTGACATCCGCGATAAGTGTTGCTCCACGTTGATACCATGGTGCTATGCAGCGAGTACCCGTGATATCCGTCAGCCATGCATCATCGACCGGCAAGTCTGATGCCAGGGTAACGTTGCAATGGGATGATGCAGGAGAAGGGAAGACGGAGATCGACCTCTGCGGTTCCCTCTCCTGGGCTGAGGTGACCAACAGTTCGATGTCGTCGATGTAGAATCCGTCAGACTGACGCGATGCGTTACTTCGAAAGCGCAGTCTCAGATGTGTGGTATCACGTCCCATCGGCAGTTTTACCATCTCCTCTCGCCATGCGTCATCTCCTTTGGTGGTATCGTTCCACCGGGCGTCCTTCGAGGCGTTCCACCAGCTCAGAACGTTGTATGTACCATCGACACCGGAAGTTGATGCTTCTAAGAACATTGTGTCTGTGGCGTCGACAAACGCCGCCACGTGCAACTTCACCTGCAATGAGGCCTCTGGGATCATCGGACCCGGCACAACGGGCATCATCTGCAATGTATCGCGCCTGTTCGGCTGATAGGGTCCAGCCGGTGCGTGGGCATATGCAGCCGGAGCTGAGCGATAAAAGTTCGTCGTCGTGCCCCAAGCCCCCTGAATCTTGCGGTAGCGTGGTTCACGGGTGAAACTCTCTGCAACGTATCCTGCATTTCCGGTGAACACCCAAAGCGAATCGCTCTTCGGACTCTCATTGCCGTCGGCATCGATAACATGGGCCTGCATTCGATACCAGCCACGTTCAGTTGGAGTGATCTCGCGTGTGATAACGCGTCCCGTATCATTCACGGCCAGCGTACTTGATTGGTCGAAGTCCGTTGCCGTGACGACGAGCTTCGAGAGATTTACAAGTGGTGTCACACCATCGAGCCGCGTGCGCGGCAGCTCAACTGTGCACGTGATGGGAAGAGACTCGGAGCCGACTGCGTTCATGAGTTTCGGGACGCCCGGCTCCAGTGAGCCGCCTGCCCATGCTTGGGCGCGCTGTTCGGCGCTTGTGTCTGCGCCCACAACGGCAATCAACGTGTATTCGTACTTGCGATACTTGGTCAGGCCGCGATCGCGGTACGTTCGAGTATCCGATCCGAGGCGCGCAAGCGGTTGTCCATCGCGTCTGAGGACATAAGCCAGATCCATCGATGCAAGGGGCTGACCAAACGCACGCGTAGTGACGGCATCCCATGAAAGGTCGATCTCGGTTGGCGCATTCGGAAGAGTGGTTGCGGTAAAGCGCTTCGGTGACGATGGCGCACGAGTATTCACGACCGCCGTGTAGACGTCATTGTCGGCCCGGTTGGTTGATGTATTGCGCATGTCCACCCACGATGGATACACGACACCGTTGCGAAAGTCACATCCCGAATAGTCACCTGCAAAGGTGTTTCCCGAAAAGGGATTGTTCCGCAGATCGCTGTTGCCGTCTCCGGCCCGCCGATCTACCCATGTTGCACCACCATCCGTGGAGAGGCTCACGTAGGTACGCACGAGGATGTTGGCAGAGTCATCACGACTGTCCGAGTACATCACGGCAACATCACCGCTTGTTGGGTCCAGTGCGATCCATGACCAGAATTGGTCGTTGGTTGTGTCGGAGTGGACGATTCGTGCTTCGGACCACGTCGTACCGTTGTCGGTAGACCTGGAAACATACACATTGGGATAATTGTCCGCAGCCCAGCTCAGGTACATCCATCCATTGCGTGTTCCGCCGGTATTGTCAATGGTCAGCGTCGGATAGCATTCTGCTCGTACGACACCTTTGACGCGGGAGTTGGATTGTCCGCCAACTGTGCTCTTTATACCGAACGGCTTGTATCGGTGAATCACTCGTGGCGCTGTCCAGGTTTGTCCACCATCACCGGAGCGCGCGTAGCGAATCGAAGACTCGGTGCCGGAATTCCACACCACGTGTACGGAACCATCGGGTCCGGTGCGTGCCAATGGGAAGCTCTGTCCGAATGTGGTGTCTTCGCTCGTCTTGGGGAAGCGATCGCTAACGGCAACGGGGGTGGACCACGTCGCCCCCTCGTCAGTGCTCTTGCTGATCATGATCTGCGTCGACGAGTCGCGATTGATCACGCGCTTCCACGGGATGTAGAGGGTGCCCCGACGCGGTGAACTTGCGGCAGTATCGACGTGGATGTAGTACTTGTCTTCGAATGCCGAATCGGCTGTCTGCACACCGGTGTGAATGATCACGGCCGTGTGCTTCATCGGCCATGTCTTGCCGGCATCAGTGGTGGAGCTGACGAAGATTCCGTTTTCTCCAAACTGGGCATTGCCCGTGCGTCTGAATCCGCCATAACACAGGTAGCCCTTACCCCTGTGATCGAAGCACACCGATGGGTCGTTTGTGGACGCCCAGCCCGGACGTGCTGTGCCGAGGGTGACATTGTTCCAGGTGGCTCCGGCATCGGTCGAGTAGTACGCCCACGTTGATGAACCTCCACGGTAGTCAACTGCCGAACCGATCATGAGCTTCGGGTTCAGGGGGCTGATGGCGATCGACGATTCGTTCTGCGTCGGCAGCTGGTCGTTCTCGGCCGCAACGACCATGTTCACGTTGGTGAACAGCGTCGGCAAGGGGGCATCCTCAACGAATGGCAACTTTACCATTTCGGGCTCGGGCGCTATCACCGGTGTCGGGTGTGCCCGCTCCATGTGTCGAAGATGGATGTTTTCCTGAGCTGACAGCAGATACGAGGTTGCTGCTACCAGCATGGCATAGAGGATGGGATTGACAGCTTTCATAGTTGGGAAATTACGCGTTCCATGCCGCCTGATCGAGCTGCGCGTTACAAACAAAAACACCCGTACCGGTGGTGATTCGGTACGGGTGTCCGTGGTGATCGATGCATTGACCGCAAGCGGCCGATGCAATGGCTTACTTACTTCTCGTCGACGATCGTATAGTCCGCGTCTTCGACCTTGTTGCCGTCGCCTTCCGGAGCTGGACCCTCTTGCGAAGGGGCTTGCTGGGATGCCGTGGC
>VERF01000054.1 GCA_018882895.1 Candidatus Kapaibacterium sp. | reverse complement strand
CGTTGCGCTCCACACCTATGTCTTGTGGCACACCGATGAGTACGATGGCGCGCTCGCAGCCATCAGGGATCTCCGAGGCGTGAACGATCACATCGCCCAGACGCAGATCCTGCGGATCTCCGGACTTATGAAACACGTCCGAAGGAACGCGAATCAAGGACCGCCCAAGACCGGAACGAGCCATGGACGTTACCGCGAGATGATGAACGGCAACGAGGTACGCAAACGTCCCGACTCGACCACCACCAGGTATGTGCCTGCGGCAAGCATGCTCGGCATGTCGAAGTCAGCCTCTCCCTGTGACAGGTCGCCGGAATGCAGTTCGGCCACCGTACGGCCCATGATGTCGCGCACGCTCACAGTAGCACCCCGCAGCAGATCCGCGCGGAACACATCGAGCTTGATCGTGGCACGGTCGATCACGGGATTCGGCACTACCGCCACGCTCAGGGCCGTCGAAAGGTCCGGCTCCTGCTCCTCGACGCTGGTCGTGCCTACGGTTCCGAGCAGGCGCACTTGTCGGCCGGCGTTGCGCTCATCATTGGAGAAGATCCGAAGTGAGCCCGAGGTCGTGCCGGCATCTGGACGCTCGAAGGCAAGAATGACAACCAGAGAATCGCCCTGCTCGATATTGGCCGGCAGCGGCAGCGATGTAGACACTACACTGAAGTGCTTGCGAACCGAGAAGGCCGACAAACTGTCGACGCGGAGTCCCGCCTTGTTGGCCGCACGGATAACGAGCCGCCGCTCGACCTTTGTCGGCGTTGGCGTCTCAAATGTTACCGTATCGGTGCTGACCTGGATGGTTGGCTTGATGGCTACCGTGAACTGTATCCAGGCACGATTTCCGAAGTCCGGCTCAAAGGTCTTGATGGTGTTGCCGCCCGACTTCAGAAGCAGACTCCCCGTGCCAAGCTGATCGCGCAGGAACCAGAAGTCGAGTCCATACCCGGCTCGGTTGATCAGCTCGAACTCGTAACACCCGGGCTCAAGATTCAGATCGTACGTGAAAAGCTTCTCGCTCTCAAGCTGATCGACTTCCTGGATGACCGTGCCGTCGGACCGTGTCAGGCGCCAGCTGTACTGTTCTTCGGCCTGACGGTTGGTACGAAGCGCGATCTGCAGATCGCCATAGTATGAAGGAGGCATGACGAAGGCCGTACTGCGAGTGTTGTTCTTTGCATACTCGTCGCCTGCAGTGCTTAGCGTAGCCGTAAACGTCTGGTTACCGGAGGCCGTTGGCCATGTCGGCACCGGAAGCATAACGGTATCCCTTTCCAGGAATCCGAGTTTGCCCTTCCAGGTGAATGTTGACTGCTTAGCCCCGTTCGCACCGTAGGTAATGGTGCATTCAGTGAGCTCCTTCGAGCCCGTGTTCTGGATGACGATTTCAGGGGCTCCACATATCGGATTCATGCGGCTGTAGTATTCCCATGAATTCGGTTTGCGGATGTCCGTGATGGCAACATCGGTCGTGAAGTTCGGCACGCCATAGCCGATGAGCTGTGTCGAAACCTCCCAGCGGCCCCAGTTCTCCTCGGCAGCTTCCTTCTTGATGCCGTAGTCGATCGTTAGCTGTGACTTGCCCTGTGTAAACGGTGTTGCATCAAACTCGTACAGGTCAACCATCTCACCCGGACACCATCCCGTGCGGTCGATGAGCCACGTGCCCCCTTGTGGATACACGGGATTGTCGCCACATTCCTTCCATAGTCGCCACGTAAAGCGCTCGGTTCCATCGAGTGCGACGAAGTGATTGCGCGGGCAGAACTCGGCGCAGTTGGTGGCGTTGCTGAACTCATGTCCAGACGTCATGGTCTTGATGCGGAACATCTTTGCATCCGGATTAAGCGCAACAGTCACCGGCGCCAGCGCCTTGTTGGCCAGCACATCGGGATACCATGCACCGCGTTCATAGATCACCTGATCGATCTGCTTCACATCGCGAGGGGGCGTTCCCTTGATAAACATGAACGTCAGGTCGATCAGCTCCTGCTGATTACCCGCCGAAAGCGTCACATTGTTTCGCAGCAAGGGGGCGAAGTCGGTCACATCCACTTCCCAACGGAAGCCCTTGGGGCCAAGGTCGAGACCGATTCCGTACGGTGTGATATAGCGCCCAATCTCGAAGTCAACGATCGGACTGAAGTATGGCGAAAGGACCTTTCGAATGGTTTTCTCTGCTGTCACCGTGATCGAATCCACTCTCAGTCCATTTTCATTGAGGACAGGGATCACGCCGGCTTCCTGGACAACAAGTGTATCCGAGGCTACTGTTGGGTGGTCGGCGGCGTCAGTCTGATAGATGCGTTCGTCAACTTTGCGTTCAAAGAGTTCGAGAGATGTTCGGCGGGGCTCAACGTCAACATCCAGATCGCCCCGTACGGTGCTGACGGAGATTTCCGTTCCGGTTTCGAAGCCAACAACCGGACGTGACGAACTGGCAACTGTTTGATGCCCGAGCTGATCTCCTGCAAGACGTTGCACAGTAGGCATGCCGAAGAGTGTAGCGTTGAATCCGCTCAGAGATTGATCCACAGCGATAGCGCCGTCCTGCACGACCTCCGGTCGATAGTAGGCAATGAGTTTAGGGTACTGCGGGTGTTGCTCGGTGATCGTGCGATGCATCCACGACTTAATGGTGGTCGAATCGAGTGCAATACTCCACACTTGGAACTCATCCAGGAGACCTTCGTAGGATGCTGACCCACCGGAGCCGATCAGAAAACGGCTGATGCCGCTGAGTTTTCGAAGTTTTCCATTCCCTTCGTGGAAGAGTGACCCATTCAGGTAGATGCGCATGGTTCCTGCTTTGTTCTTCGTAAAGACCCAATGATTCCAGCGTCCCTCTGTTGACTCGACAGGGGCCCCTTTCTCAATGCGGTCATACGCTCCGGTCTTCGGATCATAACCACAGTCCCAATACGCCACCTGATTGTCCCACGGCAGATGGATGTTCACCACGCGACGTCCCTGAGCATCGTATGCTTCCATAGTGTTGTGCGCGCGCGGCATCTTATTGGGATCTCCCCAGCACCAGAAAGAGATGGTGATCTCATCCGAGAGCTGCGCACCGATATCACCACGAACGACCATTGCATCACCCGACGTGAACTGGAATGCACGACGGCTTCCGTCATCGACTGTTCCAATGTTCATAGCCGCCCCTGCATCGATGCCGATGTTGGCTGTCGAGGCCATGCAGCCGAAGTCGATCACAATGTCTGACACTCCGTCCCAATTGAAAGGGGCCGAGAACGCTAGGCGGTTTTCGCCCTTCACCAGAGTTACGTTGCGCCGAACGACAGTCTGAAAGTCCGCCCCGTTATCAAGATAGCGCTCTACGTTCCTGCCGGCGCTGCCGAAGGTTGCTTGACGCAGCCGCACAGTCATCAACGTGACGGCTCCAGCTTCAAGGGCGTTAATGGAGATGCCGTGAATTGGACCCTGCGCAACACCCGCATCCTTTAGCTCTGATCCCTTCCACACAAATCGCCCACGACCACCCGTAGTGCGGATTATCGCCACGTTACTTTGCCCACCCGAACCGATCTTGGCAAAATCACCGACTCGCCCCCCGGCTCGTGTAACAGACGTGGTCTGATATCGAACACGCGGAGCTATGAACGTCGAAGCATAGGAGAAAGAATCAGGGGTTGCCCCCTTGACACGATAATTGGGCTGCATCATCCGCGTTGAATCGAACTCACCCGTCGAGTCGCGCAGCATCGTATACGTCAGATAGTCCCACTCCCCGCAGTCAAATCGATCCTGCGTGGTTGCCGGATCGCACTTGAGCGTGTAGAGCATGACCACCTTCTCGTAACGCTGAGGCGGCGGAAAGAGCCACGTACCGGAACGCTTAGTGGTGTCCTTGAAGGTAAGCGTCTTGACGAGGATGGTGTCACCCGGTTGCGCATTTGAAACTGCACGCAGCGAGATCATTCCAAGGGTCAACAGGATTCGAAACAGCATACGGATGGCTCAGTCGGTGGTGTGTTGTGTGCCCGCAAAATACAGGCGGACGACACAACAGTCATACCTCCCCGTAATCCGTAATCCGTAATCCGTAATCCGTAATCCGTAATCCGTAATCCGTCAATGTCTGGCCACGCCACCGTCGACGTTGATAGTCTGACCCGTGATGATGCCGGAGGCTGGCAGGGCAAGGAATGCGACGACGTTGGCGATATCCTCGGGTTCGTCGGCGCGGTGGACAGCCTGCGTTGGGAGGATACTCTCAAGAAGCGGGCGCATCTCCGGAGACATGCCAACGCTTTGTGTGGCGGTGAGTCCAACGGTAATGGTGTTGATCGTGATCCCGTAGCTACCGATCTCGGCGGCCAGAGAGCGTGTGAAGCCGATCACGCCCATCTTCGCCGTCACGTAGTGCACAAGGTAGGGCGTGCCGAGCCAGACGGTATCACTGGAGAACGTGATGATGCGACCGAAGCCGGCACGCTTCATGTGTGGCAGAACGCCGCGCACAACGTGAAAGAGCGAATCGAGCGTGATCTCGAGCGTCCGTTTCCATTCGGAGAACGACAACAGGTCGAATGGCTCTTCGTGGTAATAGCCGACGTTATGAACCAGGATGTCGACGCGACCAAAATGCTCTATGGCGGCACTGATAACGCGCTCGACATCTTCGGGATTGGTCATGTCACCCGTGACGCTGATGACCTTTCCGCCAAGAGCGCGCACGGCCTCTTCTGTTTCCGTGGCAGGTGCAAGATCAGCGATCACCAGATGAGCCCCCTCCTCGGCAAGCCTCTCACAGAAGGCACGGCCGCTTCCGACGGCTGCACCGGTAACGATGGCAACACGATCGTGAAGTCCACGCTCGAAACGAGTTATCTGCATCTTGTCAGGGGGCTTCTATTACTCGGTCAACAGGCCAAGCTCGATGCCGACCTCGTGGAAGATGTTGAGGATGGCGTCGAGGTGTTCATCCTCGTGCGTGGCCATGTAGCTTGTCCGCATCATGGACATGTTTGGTGGGACGCCCGGTGGGATGAAAGCATTGACGAACACTCCCTTGTCGTAGAGCTTGCGCCAGAACACCATTGCGAGCTCCGCATCGCCCACCACAACCGGAACGATACCGGTCTGCGAATCGATGACGTTGAATCCCATCGCCGAAAAGCCCTTGCGCATCTTGTCGGCGTTTGCGATCAGGCGATCGATCCGTTCGGGTTCGCGTTCGAGGATGTTCAGAGCGGCAAGGGCCGACGCAACAGAGGCCGGCGTTGGGGACGCACTGAAAATGAGAGCCGGCGAATGGTGCTTGATGTAATTCATCACGCGCTCAGGGCCGGCCACAAAGCCCCCTAGCGAAGCGAAGGTCTTGGAGAACGTTCCCATCGTAAGGTCCGTCTCGTTCACAAGGTCGTAATACGAGGCCGTACCACGGCCACCCTTGCCGACAACGCCGGTTGCATGGGCGTCGTCTACCAGAACGCGGGCACCGTGCTTCTTGCAGACTGCGATCATGTCAGGCAGATTTACAAGTTCGCCGCTCACGGAAAACACGCCGTCGGTGACGACCAGCTTGCCGGCCGAATCGGGAATGCGCGACAACACCCTATCGAGATCTTCCATGTCGTTGTGCTTGTAGCGCACGAACTCGGCAAACCCAGCCTTTGCCAGCATACATCCGTTGATGATGCAGGCATGGTTTTCCTTATCCGAGATCACATAGTCGCCCCGCTGCACCAGAGCCGAGATCACACCCAGCGATGTCTGGTAACCCGTGGAGAACAGCAGCACATCTTCGGTGCCGAGATAGGCCGCAAGGCGCTTCTCCAACTCGATGTGCAGGCTGATCGTACCGGTCAGGTAGCGCGAGCCGGAACAGCCGGTGCCATACTTTTCAATGGCATTGATTGCAGCGGCCTTCACCTCTGGATGAGCCGTCAGACCGAGATAGTTGTTCGAGCCGGCCATGATGATCTTACGGCCTTCGATTTGAACGACCGGACCCTCATTTTCCTCCACCGGGCGGAAGTAAGGGTATAGTCCGGCAGCCTTTACTTCGTCGGCCCGGGTGAATTCATGACATCGTTGAAACAGATCCACGTGGACTCCGAGTTGGGAATTCGATTGAATGTCGTGCAAATATCGGCAATGGAAAGGGGCTATCGCAGATTGTCAACCTGGATTGGCATCCCCAGCTCAGCCCCCTGAACAAGTTTGATGGCTGTTTGCAGATCGTCCTTGCTCTTGCCGGTCACGCGCACCTTTTCGTCGATGATCTGTGTGGTGACCTTCAGTTTGTTGTCTTTGATCAGCGTGGTGATCTTCTTAGCCTCCTCGCGGTCAAAGCCGGCCTTGAGCTTGACGTCCTGACGGACGCTCTTGCCACTGAGGTGCTCAACGTTCTGCTCGTCGAGTGAGAGGACACTGATGCCGCGCTTGATCATCTTCTGTTTGACGATTTCCAAGGCCGCCGTTACGAAGTGCTCTCCATCGGCACGAATTTGAAACACCTTGTCGTTGCGTCGCAGCTCTACAACACAGTTAGACCCCCTCAGGTCATAGCGATGCTCGATCTCCTTGACGGCCTGGTTGATCGCGTTGTCTGCTTCCTGCAGATCGACTTCACTGACGAAATCAAAAGAGTAGGTTGACATTTGCCCTTACGTTAGCGTACGACGCACGCGATAGTGGTTTGAAACACACCCCCGCGATCATCCTGAATGGTTACCAAATAACAGCCGACGGCCAGACCCGTAAAGGTCTGCTCCTGACCAACACCTGTGGTTGACGCTACAAGCTGACCCCGGAGATCATACACGCCGATTCTTCCGGCTGTTGGAGCAACGACGATCGCTCCATCGCGCACGACAACTGTTGCGGCTCCACGAAGGTCGGCTTGTTCATCGTCAACACTCACCACGACAACGTCAGCGCTGATAGGTACCGTGTAGGACACGGCACAGGAATCCAGCTGATACTTCAGCTCACCCTTGATCGTGCCGCCGGTTGTGATGTTCTTCGGGTCCAACGTCACGGTGACCTGCGTTTGACGATTGTGCTGCAGGACCAGGCCGTTTTTCATTGACGTGGTGAACGGCTCGGTGATCTCCACGGATTGCACAGTGACTTGCTGCGCTCCTGTAAGCGTGGCAGTGATCGGAACCTGCTTGATGATCGGACGCGAATTGGTCCTTATCGTATCGAATGTTACGCGGTTTGGCTGACTGACCGATGCTGAGGAAACACGGAGCGTTACGGGCACCTTGAACAAGCCCTCGCATGTTCCACTTTCATAAGGCAGCAGCAGCGTGTCCGTCAGCGTTCCTTGCGTCAGCGTAGATGTCAGGATGATCAACATCGAGCGGTCACCACCGGCAGGAACTACGAATGTCTCACGATCCATTCGAACCGTGTTCTTTGTCGACTGTGAATAGACATTCGAGAAGGACATCGGGAGGCTTGTCGGGTTGTTGAAGCCAACGACAACGTATCGCTCGGTTACCGAGTCACACGCAAGCTTTGTACCCATGTCGAAAGGCATAGGACTGAAGATCTTGGCCACACTCCGAAGCCCGGACACTGCGCCTCGGAAACGCCACCCACATCTTTTCTCTATGAAGGCAATGTCCTCACGCAGCATTCCGGTGCCACGCACCGTGATCTTCGTTGGAATCTTTATCGACACACCAGGTGGAATGGTCACCGGTAGCGGAGCCGTTACACGAATGGCGTTTCCATGCGCGATCGAATCGATCACCAGAGTGTCGGCTCCGGTGTTCGTCAGGGTGTACTCCTGGTTGAAGTCCGTCTGGCATGAAGGAAGCGCTGGGATGGCCACATTCGTTGGTGTGAAGGTCATCTGCAGGTCATAAACGCCGATCTGAATCGAAGCTGAGTCAAAGCAACCGTTACTGTCTGAAACGATCACCGTGAATCGAGTTGGAACATCGATTCGTTGCGTGTGAAACTCACCAACAGTCGGGATCAGCACCCCATTCCGGAGCCACTGATAGTTGTACGGGGCTGCCCCACCGGTTACCTCACAGGTAAGGTCGACGGATTTGCCTGAGCAGATCTTGGTAGTTGACGCGGTAAGCTTCGGTTTCGGAGTTACCCATGTTCGCAGGACACATGTGTCGGTGACTTTTGTACCCGTGTTGTCTCGCACTTCAACGAAGAACTTGTAATTGCCCGGCTGACGAATCGTGTAAGAGTTCGAGGTTGTCGTTGTATCAAAGAAAGCACTGTACCATCGGTAAGTATATGGTTCGGCTCCATCCGACGCGGTAGCCGTCACGCTCTTGGTTCCACTCTGACAAGCGCGAATGGTGTCCGCGATGGTCACCTTTAACTCATAGGTAAGGGGCGTGCACAGGTTGTCGAGCAGCTGTCCCTTCATCAAGCTCTGAACCCTCGGATGAAAGTTAAGGTTCGTTCCCGAAGCCGTGAGGTGACAGTACGACATGATCGTGCCCTTCACCGCCTTCGTTCCCGTGTAGCAGGTTCCGCCCTCGGCGCTCACGCAAGAATCGATCGGCGGATTCCACCAGCAGTTGAATGTGTGCGGCGAACCGACATTGTGTCCGGTCTCGTGAGAGAACACGTCAGTGTCCCACACATATCCCGTCGCCGGATACGTGATGTTGTTGTTCAGCCCACTGACTGCATAGCCAAAGCCCTTGTCGCACAGAACATCCAGGTAGGCTATACCACCGATTCCGTTGATGCCCGAGAGAAGGTGGGCAAGGGCACGATCAACATTGGGAAAGGATGCAGACCAGCGATTCGTGAACTGGGTCAGCAATTGGCTCGAATTTGTTCCGGGATACGGATCGACCGTCGTCCACACAACGAGCTGCGTTATGATGTGTGTTGCTGTGATATCGCGCTCGTATATCGCGCTAGACGCGGCCACCACCGACTCAGCGTATTGCGTCGACTTGGTAAGGTTCCTACCGTGATCGATATAGTATGGCTCATCACATTCGATGGCGATCTTGATCTGGCGGTAGCGAACCTGCTTCTGGTCCGCAGACTTATCCATGCGAGGCCGCTTGGGAAGGCGAGCGTTGTCGTCTGCATGACAAGCCCAGTCATTGGTTGCCGGAACAGCCGCCTGATCGTAAATGATCATGGTCGAAGGGGCCACGGCTGCCGGCAGACTGCTCATGATGAAAGTACGCTCTGCAGTCTCCTTACCGGTGGTGATCATCGCCGTAGACCATTCCGGGTAAATGGCGGCAACCACGTAGGAACCCTTCACCGAAGGGATGTAGCCCCTTACGAGAACGCTCTGCGGAGCAGGTATGCGCACCGGTCCGTCGGCGGTCATGGCCGTCAGCACGGTCGATTCATCGATGACGCGGTACCGGGCAACAACGGCCTCCACCGGTCCGATGCCCGGCAACGTCAAACGAAGCACGAAGGGCATGTCATCAGGCATCTGCCGAGCACGGGCGAAAATGTCCATGTCCAGCTCCACAAAAGAAGCCTCGTGAGACGCTTTGAACGACTGTGGGCGCTCCACAGCCCGGAATAGGCCTGCCAGATCCGTCCGCGATTGGGTGCGTGAAAGGCGCTCGATGAACTCCTGTCCGAGTGAAATACTCGACACAGCGACCATCACGATGAGAAGACGCGTAAAAAACACCATAGGTTGAACCCCGAATACCGTTGGACGTGGGAGGGAAAATACGCACTCAAGTTGCCGAAACGTCCCTCTAGCACGGAAAAGTTCGGTCGAGCGCACATACGTGTCTGCTTGACCTTCTCGGAGTGGCAAGGCGCGAACACTCGGGCGGAACTTGACGTATGTTTGACGGGGTTTTCCACATTCCCCTGCCGTCCACCACACTAAGATCGACCAATGCTCATTAAAGCTCTCTTTGCCCTAGCCCTCATGGCCGCGCCTGCCCTGGCTACTGAGGTGACGCTGGTTCTTGATGGATGGGCAGGAAACACGCCATTTCGCCTCGGTTCAGTGTACCCCGGCATGCGTGCAGGCTCGTTCTATCGTCCGGAACTGCTTCGGTACTACATCTCCAAGATCACCATCCACCACGACGGGTCGAAACGGACCCACCTGCCGGACCTCTATCTGTTGGTCGACGTGCGAGAGCTGGGGCGCTACAGTCTGGGTGATCTTGACGTCGGAAGCGTTGATTCGATGACCTTTCATATCGGCGTCGACCCGGCCCGCAACCATCTTGATCCGACAACCTACCCGAGCTTCCATCCGCTGGCACTCAAGGTGCCCTCCATGCACTGGGGCTGGGCTGGCGGCTACCGATACGTCACCTATGAAGGTGCCTCCGGAACATCGGCCTCCAACCTTGCCGCACTGTTTCAGATACACACGGTGGATACGACGCTCTATACTCGGGTGGCCTTCAAGGCCTCGTCAACCCGCTCGGATTTAGGCATCGAGATTCCCGTGCGCGCCGATTATGGTCGGTTGTTCGATGATATCGATGTTTCCCTTGGCGTGGTGCTTCATGGAAACACCGACGAGGCCGTGACCCTGATGAAGAACATTGGAACACGCGTATTCTCTGCGGGATCAACCACCTCCGTAGACTCGGAAGATGCCTCCCCTATGGTCATGTGGCCGAATCCGGCCGCCGACATTGTTCTGTTTGACAATGGCACGACGGGAGCACGCGTGACCGACCTTTCGGGTGTCACGATCATGACGACCACGTGCGATCCGGCAGCCCCCTTGATGTCGATCGCAAGCCTCTCAAGCGGCACCTATGGCGTCCTTATACAGCGCCAAGACGGTTCCACGGCATATGAGACGCTCGTCGTCACCCGCTAATGGGATTTTCGCGACGGGCATCGCGGCCGTCGCCCTGCTCGTTCTGCTCGTTGGCTGTGCCAACGAGGCAACTGTCGCAGCTGACCCCGAGCCCCTTGTCGACAGGCCGCCGGGCTTTCCGGAGCAGATCTACCCTGCCGACAACCAACCAACGCCCGAACGTGTGGCTCTTGGCAAACGCCTGTTCTATGACGTTCGCATGTCGGCCAACCTCGACGTGTCCTGCGCCACGTGTCATGACCAGTCAAAGGCTTTCACCGATGGATTGCCCCTTTCGAAGGGCACTGCCGGGCGCATCGGAGCCCGCAACGCACCCTCACTGGCCAATGTGGGCTACCTGCCGGTTTTCATGCGCGAAGGGGGCGTCCCCACCCTCGAAATGCAGATCCTGGCGCCCATCCAGGAGCATGCGGAGTTCGATATGGAGGCTCCACTTTTGGCACAGCGGCTGGCCCAGGATTCCACCCTGCAGGCCATGAGTCGCCTAGCATACGGGCGCGATCTTGACATATGGGTCGTAACCCGAGCGATCGCTTCTTTTGAGCGAACACTCGTCAGCGGGCGCTCACGGGCAGATCTGGATCAGCTTACGGACGACGAACGTCGCGGACGCAACATCTTCTTGTCTGCCGGTTGCGCAACGTGCCATGGTGGACCGCTTTACTCCGACAATCGACTGGCCTGCAACGGCTTGCTGGAGAAGTACTCTGACAGGGGGCGCGCCCGACTGACCAACCTACCGTCGGATGAGGCCGTCTTCCGCGTCCCCTCTCTGCGCAACGTTGGCCTTACCGCCCCCTACCTGCACAACGGCTCGGTTAGCAGTCTTCGGGAGGTCATCGATCTGTACAATCGAGGGGGCTATCCACACCCCAACAAAGACACATCGCTTCGTCCGTTGGGCCTGACGGTTTTGGACTGTGCCAGTCTGGAAGCATTTTTGCGCGCACTTACCGACGATAGATTCACCACTAATCCTCGGTTTCGACCATGAAGCCCCTTGCCATCATCTTCCTCATCTGCACAGCCTTGCTGGGCATTGGCTGCACGGATCCAGAAGTGCCGGTCACTTTCGATGAGACGCCATTCCCGTTCCGGACAGACAATCTGCCGGACCCGATCCTGCCGACGGATTTTCCGCTGACGCAGCAACGGGTTAATCTCGGACGATCACTCTTCCACGACGGCATCTTGTCTCGTACGGGCACACAGAGCTGCGCAACATGTCATTCGCAGATCGTTGCCTTCTCGGACAACCGTCGCTACAGCATCGGTGTTCGGGGTATCGCAGGCACCCGCCAGTCGATGGCATTGGTCAACCTCGCCTGGAGCCGGCGCGGTTTCTTCTGGGACGGACGCTCGCCTACGCTCCGCGAACAGGCACTGCATCCAATCGTCGACACGACCGAAATGGACGAGACGCTTGATAACGTTGTGCGTAAGCTCTCGACTTCTCGCCTCTACCGCGATCAGTTCGTGAAAGCCTTTGGGTCGGACACTGTCACCCCGGAACGCATCGGTATCGCTCTGGAGCAGTTCATGCTTACGCTCGTCTCCGGACAGAGTAAGTTCGATCGCGCGGTGGCAGGTTTTAACACGCTCACCGAATCAGAAGAACGTGGACGTCAGCTTTTCATGCGTGAGTTCGATCCCACGTACAAGCAAAAGGGAGCTGAGTGTTTTCATTGTCATGCGCCGCCGTTCTTTACCAACGATCGCTTCATGAATAATGGACTCGATGACGACGCATCATTCGTCGACCTCGGCCGCGAACGCGTAACGAAGCTTGCTTCCGACCGAGCCAAGTTCAAGGTGCCTACACTCAGGAACATAGCCCGTACAGCCCCCTACATGCACGACGGGCGCTTCAGCACACTCGAGGAAGTCGTCGAGTTCTACAACTCCGGCGTTCGCCGCTCCTCCACGGTCGATCCACTGATGCAGTTCAACCTGGCCCCAGGCCTTCGCCTCGACGAACAAGACAAGGCCGATCTTGTGGCCTATCTCAAAACCCTCACCGACGATCAGTTCCTGACGAATCCTCGGCATCGCATGCCGTAGCGCTGCGCGGCGGGAAGTCTGCGACGGGAAGTCTGCGACGGGAAGCTTCGCGGGAAGCCGCTGCGCGGCGGGAAGTCTGCGACGGGAAGCTTCGCGGGAAGCCGCTGCGCGGCGTCGGCGTTATCTCTTCTCGCCGTATCTAAATGGCAGCAGCGCCAGAGCAAAGAGAGCAGCACCGGCAAACTCGAATGCGAGGTAGAACCAGGGGCCGTCGTTGGGAAAGATGGCAAGGACTGTCTGATTGCGAAACGGGTCCATCGGGTCAAGAAAGCCGTAGTTCGCCTTCGTAAGATGATTGATAGCGATGGCACTGAAGAAGTAGATCTGCGAGGCAGCCATCACACGTAGCCATGCACCCGGGCGTGGACGGATGTTCAAACCGAAGACAACGGTGCAGACTGCCGTGATAAGCCCCGTATGCCCGACAACAAAGTAGATATAGGGTATCTCAGGAAATGCATTCTCGAGCTGTGGAGTAATCAGCGCATTCACGCTTCCCGTCATTACCCAGCACCAGGCGATCTCTACAAGGAACTGCTTTCGCGTAAGCAGGGCCAGAGCGGTCACCACATTAGCCCATGCACATAGATGCATGGGAAGGTCCGTTGCGACGGACCAGTATCCTGCGACAATTCGGTAGGACTGGTACACAACGATGTTCAAAACCAGAACAAGTGCCAGCATATACCGCACGCCGTCGCTCAATTCCGGCTTACGACGAAGAATCGTCGGGACTACAACACAAAGCAGAGCAGTGAGTGCCAGGATCACCCAATGCTCTGCGGAGAACATCACCATTGTTAATCCGATGATTGGACAAATGAGCGATACAGATTTGTGTAACATAATGCATATAGATCACCACTTGACATAGATGTTGTCTTCAGTATCAAGTTGTATCATCAAATAACGGTCCGTTCGGGCTGGGGCGATAAACTTAGATTGTCGAATTGGCTTTAAAACAGCAACTTTGCCGTACAAGCGATCGAATTCACCGATATGTTTACAAAAGGATCTTCGATGAAATCATTACTTCTCACCGCAGTGGCGCTCGTCTGCGTCGTTGGTAACACCTATGCCATTGAGGTAAGCCTCGGACCGGCCGTTGCCGCAAAGGGATCAGTGAACACCGTCTCACCCGGTACCGGCCTGAAGACGGGATTTGCGTTCAACTCGATGCCTGATCTTGGCTTAACAACGAGAATGTTGCTCTCAAAGGATAGCAACCTTGGACTGCTGCTTGATGTTGAGATGACAGGTTACGGCTACATTATGCGACCAGAAAACGAGGACTTCGCTACCGATGCCAACACCTACGTCTCCCGTCACAGCTACGTCAACATCGCTCCCTCGTTGTATCTCGGTGGTCTTACACTTGGCATAGGAATCCTTCTGCCAACC
The DNA here is from genome assembly GCA_018882895.1 of Candidatus Kapaibacterium sp. Taxonomy (GTDB): domain Bacteria; phylum Bacteroidota; class Ignavibacteria; order Kapaibacteriales; family Kapaibacteriaceae; genus UBA10438. Next base: position 1,152 of record VERF01000054.1, on the reverse strand, counting down.
GGCCTCACCAATAAGTCTGTTGATGGTAGTGACGAGTTGTTTCTTGTAGGTACACAGGCATCTCCCGTCCTCGAAGCACGTCTTGGAGCGATGATCCCACTCGTGCGTAGCTCTTCGGGAGATCTGAATTTTACCATCCGTGGCACCTATATGCTTGGCGGGCACTTCACCAAGGAGGTACGTTACGTGATCAATTCCAGCAACCCACAAAGTGCCGGATTATCAATCGGTTTGAACTACCTCTTCAGCGTTGTGAAGTGATCCACACACACGCTTCATTCTCAGGCGGTAACGAAAGCGCTCCCAAAGGGAGCGCTTTTCGTTTTCACCTGCTCCATACTACAGACGCTACGGCATGACTTCGTAAACCTTTCCAAGACGTCAATCACAAACGCAGCCATGCGTCATGCAACGCCTTTCATAGTGGAGTATGACCTATGCGACTGGCTTTACTCATTGCGACGATTGTCGCACTATCAATGTCTGGCCACTCACAGCATGCGGGCAAGACGATCGACGCATGGCTCAGTCAAGATCGTTTTACGGCTGGTTACGCCGTCGACGAGACCGAATTACTGTTGTTGCTGAATGCACTCCGAAGCGATCCTCGCTCCTGGCGCATTCTGGTCGATTCACTCATCATCCGATGGGAGAGCGGACGTCCACCTCGCATGCTCCAGCATCTTCTTGGCACCGAGGGATTCTCCCTCCTATCAGAGGTGCGAAACTATCTCGACACGGTCACCCCCGCATCCAGACTCCGTTTGCATGACTGCCTTGGCAGAGTGGCTCTGCGCCAAGCGCGTGACGTGGCACAGCACCCTACGGCGCCCGCGCATAATGGTGCCAACGGACACACTCTTATGCAACGACTCACAACACAGTGCGAGGGCGTTGGAGCGTTCGGCGAATGCGTGGACCTACTGAGTGGGGCGGCCTCAACAGTGATCCTTCGCTTGCTCTTCGACCCCGATGTGCCCGGACGGGGTCATCGCGCGAGTCTCTTTGAGCCGTCATTCCGAAGCGTTGGCGTTGGAGGAGCCCCCTGCACAAATCACCCAGTTCTCGGCAACGGCTACGTTGTCGTCCTCACATTCGCCGATCTGCAGTAGGCGCTCGATCAGCGCGCAGTGACAGTCTGACTAAGGGGCG
>VERF01000053.1 GCA_018882895.1 Candidatus Kapaibacterium sp. | reverse complement strand
CAGGGATGGTGCTTTCATCGACCACGGCCGGTGTGATGAGTTGGCGCAGTGCGCTGGCCGACGTGCCGCGCGGAATGTATGTGCCGACGGCGGGCAATCACGTGCACACCATCACCATTGGACAGGACGTTGCAGCCGGCGCGATCCCAATCGTCACCGTGGTCAACTCGGCCGGAACAACCATCGCCGTCTCCGTCACAAACATCGACACTGCTGCCGACACGTTCACCGTTGAGACCTCGACGCCTCTTGCCGCCAGCGAGCGCATCGCATGGATGGTTCTGTCACCGATGTAACACCCGATGTTGAACATGCTGAAGCGTTTCCTTTCAACCTGTCGCAGGGCATTGCCAATGATGATGATCTTCATTGGCAGTGCCTGTGGCATGGCACAGATCGTGCAAACAAGCGGTCTTGTGAACACGACCCCCTTGCCGCTTGTCATTACGAACCGATCAAGCAATGGGCTACCATTTCGCATAATCAGCGGAACGCCCGGCATCAGCGCGTTCGAGATCGGCATGTCCGGACATGCTTGGCTACTTGGTCCGGTTGCCGTCGGCAGTGGCATTGGAACAGCGCCATTAGAGACGATGCGCATTGGATCGATTGCACCTCAGTCCGGGCGCGGTCTTACGATCACGCTCGACGCGACGACCAGCAGCACGGGACTTCTGGTGCGTGATGTAGGCCCAACCGGCAGCACCGATGCCGGCATCGTTGTGACGAGTCAATCCAACGGTGTCGGCACCGGACTGCGCCTTGGTGGGCCTGCGGCATCGGGACGTCCAACGCTGGGAACCGGCATTGACATCACCGGAGGTACGGGCTTGCGATACAACGCTCTGACGGCCGGCAGCGGTGTTGCGATCGACATCGGCGGCACAACGCCGCCACGTCGGGGAATTGAGGTCGTCGCAGGCGGACCCCAGCATGCCGGCATTGTGGCGCGTGCCTTCAGCAACGGTATGGGAATTCTCGGAGTCTCACAGTCCGGCGCCTACGAGTCCCTCCCGATCGTCGAACGCGTCGGTGTGCGGGGTCATGCCGCATCAAACTCTGTGCTTGCAAGCGACACCCTCGTGGGCGTCATGGGCTCGGTGCAAAGGGCCGGAGGCGGAGGATCGCAGACCGTCTCGATCGCGGTTCAGGGAAAGGGCGAATCATCTGCCACCAACAACGCCGGCACAACAATCGGCGTCCATGGCATAGCATCGACTCAGGCCGCCGGCATTGCTGTGGCCGTGGGTGGTGCCTTTCAAGCCGATACAGGTCAGATCTCTCTCATGGCCATCTCCGGTGATGTGATCCTGGGTGGTGAAAAGCCCCTTCTTCCGCCGGCATTCCAGGTGTCGACGTATCGCGACATGATCACAAGGAATCGCACGTACGTTCATCACCTGTTTGCTAGCGGAACAACGCGGCTTTCTTCTCTGGCCTTGCCGAGTTGGCCAACGATCGACGTACCTCCGACCGGTGATTTCAAGATCATCGTTCCAAACGCCATGATCATTCGCCTCAAAGGGCACGTCAATGGAAGCCCCGTAACAGGCCTACGAACAGACATGCCCAATCGGCTGGTCATCCTGGTCGTGACAGGGGGCGTGATCGAACTCGTCGACGAGCACCCGCTTGCAGATCCGACCGAACGCATGCACTTCAAAGACGATGTGAATTTGTTCCTCGAGCAGGACGACATGATCCAGCTCTGGTATGATGAGGAGATCCAACGGTGGCGCTGCTATTCTTTCTGAGCCTGATCGCCACCGGCGATTCAGTGGTCGTTGTCCAAAGCTCCATGGCTTGGAACATCGATGCGTGTCAACGAAGTGTGTTCGTAGCACAACCCCAAATCTTCAATTCCGGTGATCGCATTCTCTTGCATGCCGGGGTCTGCACCGTAGGCCCGGATAGCAATCATTATCAGGCCGGTGACTGGTCCTGGAATGTCGTTGACACCGTCGCCGCCGGAAGGCTATGGCTTCGATACTCAATTGCCGAGCCTCTAGCACAGCATCCGGTCGTGCAGATTGTGCAGGCCTACCAGCCCCCTGACGGCATCATTGATCGTCGCATAAGCACACGCCAATGGAACGGAACATGTGGTGGTGTGATCGCTGTGTGGTCGGATTCGGACATCGATCTGCGAGGTCCGATCTCAGCTTCGGGCGCGGGGTTCGCCGCACCATACCCGACGTGGAATGACCGGGATACATCTGATCTGACGGATCCGGCAGCGACAACATCAATCCATCGCGGCGATGGTCAGGGGGCATGTTCATTCCAAGCGATAGCCTCCGGCACGCATCCGTGGTTTCTGGGCGGCAAAAGCGGTCGCGCCAGAAACTCAGGCGGATCGGGCGGTAACGGCGCAGCAGGAGGAGGTCGAGGCGGCTCCACATCTTCAGCATTCCAATCCTCATCTCATGCGCCGGGCGGCAGGGCACGACCGATGGCGGATTCGGCACGCCTTGTCTTTGGCACCGCCGGCGGCAGCGGACACGGCAATGATCTCGACGGAGGCGTCGGCGGAGCCGGAGGTGGCATCATTGTGATCAGGTGCGGCAGGCTCCGCATGCACCCCGGAAGCATCATCAGCGCCGATGGAGTCAGCGGCAAGGACGCCAGCCATGATGGCGCCGGTGGCGGCGGAGGTGGTGGGATGATCGTGCTTGACGCTGATAGCGTCGAAGGCGATGTGACGATTTCCGCACGTGGTGGACATGGCGGATCGACGAGTTCAACGTTGTTCGTCAGTGGTCCCGGAGGCGGAGGCGCGGGCGGAAGCGTCATGGCCAAACTCGTATCGAATGCATCCGTCCGCGTCAACGTGCAACCCGGCACAGCGGGGTCTGGACGCGTCAGTATTGCCCCTGTGGCAACAACGGACCACGGTGCTCTGGATGGCGAGCCGGGGCGTATCATAACAACAGCCTATCGATGGAGGCAAGTGGCTGACAGGGGGGCGCATCCTCGATTGGTCTGCACAGACTCCGTCGTCGAAAGGGGCGCGACGGCCACAATCCGACTCGCCGGCTCTGCCGACGTCAACTGGATTGATGCCGTTACCACCATTGACAACGTCACATGGAGAACCCCGGCAATCAACGCCGGACGGTGGTTTCGTGCGCGCATAGTTCTTGAGGATGGATGCGCCAGTATCGACAGCGTGCATGTGCGACCGCGTCCGACATCGCAGACGCTCACGGTCAGTATCGGCGACGTTCGCGCTAAGGCCGGTGACAGCGTCGACATTTACCTAAGCGTCAGGACTTCGGCGCCTGTCGGTCGCAATTTCGAGGGGATCGCATACGTGTCGACGCATCCTCGCGTGCTTTTGCCGGCCGGAGGATCCGGTCGCGTTCACGATTCACGCACGCGACTTGCTCTACCGTTTCGACTCACCACCACAGGAACCTCAACGTATCGACGCGATCGTCTAGTTGCCGTACTCGGTGATTCGGCAGCAGTTCAGTTGAGCATCGACAGCGTCGTGCTGAGCACGTCCTCAGGCGTTGTCAGCGTACGCAGAATGCATGGATCGTTCACACTTGAGGATCTGTGCGTAGCCGGAGGACGTCCTAGGTTGATCAGTTCCGATCCGCTGCTGCTCATCCGTGGACGCAAGATCATCACCAGCGCCCCGGAAGTGTATGTGTGCGACGTGCTGGGGCGCATCCTGACTAGGCATCGCAACACGACGTCAGACGAGCGCGAATTCGAGATTGAAGCGGATATCGGTGGCCTCGTCTTCGTTGTGGTCGGCGGTGAAGGCTGGCTTCGAAGCGTACCTGTCTGGCTCTCGCCCGGTATGTCGCGCTAGTTCCGCGTCGTGTTGCGCAGGAAGATCGCTCGAACACGTCCGCGCCGCCATCCCTCGGACTGTTCGTCGGTGATGCGCCCCGGGCCAATCGACACATTGCCGAGCGCGACGTCCACGTCGCCATCGCCATCGATGTCCGCCACATCGCTCACCAGCCATCGACCAACCTCGGCACGTGGTACTGACCAGGTTGATGATCCTGTGCCGAAAGCCTCGGAGTCAAACCGAAGCAGATCATAGTCGCCACGATCGAGTCGCGGGAAGTAGCTGTACGACAAAAGGTCCAGTGAGCCATTACGGTCAAAGTCACGCGCGATGGCACCATAGGCACCATCGAGATGCTTCCATTGGCGCTGCTGCCATCGACCAGACGCGTCAGAAGCATACACATACACGCCGTGATACGGCTTGTATGGTGGCATGACGTAGTCACCGTTGTCACCTGTGGTAATGATCAGCTCATCCTTACCATCGGCGTTGATGTCTGCAAAGCTGAACGACGAAGACCCATAGCTTGGCGGGAACGTCACAAGCTCACGGCTTTCGAATCGCCCCTTGCCGCGATTGATATAGGCGAAGATGCCTTCACGTGCCTGTGCCATCAGCGCCACCACGTCTGGGCGGCCGTCCGCATTAATGTCGCGGATCACCGTACGGATCGCTCCGGGAAGGGGAGCAAGTTCATGGTATCGCCAGCCTTTGGGTCGGCTTTCAAACCAACCAATACGGCCCAGCAGATTTCCGTATTCACAGACGACGAGGTCTTCACGGGAGTCACCATTGAGGTCTGCCGCGCTGACGTGCGTGGGCCGACGCAGCGAGTCGATGATCGTGCGAACCGAGTAGCCGGAACCAGCTCGCGACACCCATACGACGCTACCGGCCGCCGAGTCATGGGGCAAGAGCTTTCCCATGTTCGTCACATACCAGCCATTGGGACGCACTTCCACACAGCTGGGCGGTCCACCGACGTCGATACTGTGGCGCAGAGCCCCCTTCACGTCATAGACATTTAGCATGCCCAGGAGTGCATCACCGGTGATGATCGATCCGGTCGTTGTATCGAACCTCACCAGTATCGTCATAGGCATATCGGCTTGGCCCATCAGGCTGCTGACATCGAAGAGCGACGTCGTGCCACTCACGGTCACAGGCGGCGGATCGGGCAGGGTATCCGGGGCGTTGTCGACATACCAGTTTGCCACCGTGAACCAATCATCCTCGGTCATTGCCGGTATGGTCGGATACATCGCCAGCAGATCATGTGGCAACAACTCCCGATCGGTCCGTTGGTCGAGCCCCATGTATTGCCGCATCATGGGAAAGACCTTGGAGAGCCACGTCGCCTTATCCAGATGCTCTGGAAGGGGCTTGACATGACATGACTGACAGTACCGGTCGGCCAGCAGCTTGCCGGGCTCTTCGACGTTGGCCGAAAGTTGGTACATGCCAACGGCAAACAGGGCAAGCAGGCTAACCGCCGTCAGCCTCGTGGTCAGTCCGACAGGCCGCATCGACGGAAGATGGTGTCGACGTTCTTGAGCATCCGAGACGGATCGAAGATCTCATCCAGCTCTGCAGCGGAGATATGTTGCATGAGCTCATCATCTTCCGAAAGCGTCTGTCGCAATGGAAGACGAGTCTGCCATGTGCGCATGGCGTTGCGCTGCACCATACGATACGCGTCTTCACGCGTGATGCCGCGTCGCACAAGGGCAAGCATCACCGACTGAGAATAGGGCAGGCCACTGGTGAGTTCAAGATTCCGCATCATGTTGTCCGGGTAGACCACCAAGCGATCGATCAGGTCCGTGGCAAGATGAAGCATGTAGTCAAGCGTAATGGTCGAGTCCGGACAGATCACACGTTCGACAGAGCTGTGCGAGATATCGCGTTCGTGCCAGAGCGCGTTGTTCTCCAGGGCCGCCATGGCATTGGAACGCAGCAACCGAGCCAGTCCGCAGATACGCTCGCTGACGATCGGGTTGCGCTTGTGCGGCATGGCCGACGAGCCCTTCTGGCCGGGCGAGAAATACTCTTCAGCTTCCAGCACTTCGGTGCGCTGAAGGTGGCGTATCTCGGTGGCGACCTTTTCAAGGAACGCCCCCACCAGGGCCAGAGCCGTCATGTACTCGGCGTGCCGGTCGCGCTGTATGACCTGCGTGCTGACTGGTGCCGGCTCGAGACCAAGCTTCTGGCAGACGTACTCTTCGACCTTTGGCGAGAGATGCTCAAAGGTTCCCACGGCGCCGGAGATCATACCGACGCTGATCGTCGAGAGGGCATGTTCCATACGCGTGATGCTGCGTCTGCACTCCTCATGCCACAGGGCGAGCTTCAAACCGAACGTCGTGGGCTCGGCATGGATCCCGTGGGAACGTCCGATGCAGACAGTGTTCTTGAATTCGATGGCGCGCCGATGCAGGATGGACTGAAGATTCCTGAGATCCTCAAGAATCAGCACTCCGGCCTGCTTGAGCTGAACCGCAAGACAGGTGTCGAGCACATCACTCGAGGTCATACCCATGTGGACGAATCTCGAAGCGGGCCCAACATATTCGGCAACATTGGTCGTGAAGGCGATCACATCATGTTTGGTGGTTTGCTCGATCTCAAGAATTCGCGCAACATCAAATGAAGCCTTGGCGCGGATCTCGGCAACAGCGTCCTTCGGGATCACTCCCAATTCGGCCTGAGCCTCGCAGGCAAGGATCTCGATCTCCAGCCAGATTCGGTACTTGTTTTCGTCGGACCAGATGGCGCCCATGTCTGGACGCGTGTAACGTTCGATCATTCGAGTTTCGGTAGGTCGGTGAAGAAATCAGACGTGCAAAGGTACAACGCCGCCGCCGTGGGTTTTCGAGTCAGCGAGGACGAAACTCCTGATGGTAGTCCGGCGCAAACGTCAGCGGGTCCTCAGGTTCATGGCCGGCATCAAGAAGCTTCCACGCGGAATAGGTAACGAATCTGGCGCTGAGCCGCGTTAGACCGCTCACTGCCTTCGGATCAAGCAGCTCTGCACCGGGGCCAACGTAGAGAGCACCCTCACGGAGCATCGATGTAAGTTCCGCCTTCTCAAGAAGTCGAACCTCGGCAAGGTGCCGGGAATCTTGAAGGGGGCTTTCTGCTGCGTACACAAGCTCGGCATGCGACGGTATAAGGCCGATCATCACGTTTGAGCCAGCCCGCGTGGCTACTTCCGATGAGGCATGAAACAGGGCCGTCATCGTCGGCACACCGATCAGCTTCGCCCCCGAGCCGATGCATAGCCCCTTGGCCATCGACACACCGATGCGCAGACCGGTGAAGGATCCGGGACCCGACGAGACGGCCACCAGGTCCAGGGACGAAGGTGATACCTCAGCATCACGGCAGACGGTCTCGACGAGCGAAGCCAGGCGGGCATCGTGAACATTGGGACGAAGGATCTCTATGCAGGCCACCAAGCGCCGATCGATCGACACGGCCACACTGCATGATGACCCACTGGTTTCAATGGCAAGCAACGTTGGCATGGTCACTCCTGGATCGACCGCTCGCTGGACTGGCGAACAAGATTGGAAAACTGCTCCACGATGTGGAGAGCATCATTACGGTCCGAAAGCTTCGCTTCGATGACCAGACGCTTGCCATGCTGGACCAGCCGAACATCGGGCATGTCGGTAAGTGGTGCAAGGATACCCTTGAACACCTGCTCGTACCAGCTTGTATTGTCTTCCGACGGCAGCTCGAGCACGAGACGCCGCTCACGCAGGCTCACGCGGACAAAGCCCGTGGGCATGGCTGCGATGCGAAGGCGGACGGCCAAGAGCAACTCTTCTGCCTCGGGTGGAAGGGCTCCGAAACGATCTCGCAGTTCATCATACACCACGTCAACCATCCTCGGCTCGTGGGCATTGTAGAGCCTGCGATAGATCTCGTACCTGTCCGTGTCAGACGGAATGTAGGCCTTTGGGATGAGGGCATCGGTATCAAGTTCAACGGCAACGTCCTCGTTGGTGAAGTCGACCTTACGCTGACGTTTATCCTGGAACAGATCCTGGAACTCTTCCTGACGCAGCTCGAGAACCGCCTCATCAAGGATCTTTTGATACAGTTCGAAGCCCATCTCAAGAATGAAGCCGCTCTGCTCGCCCCCTAACAGGTTTCCTGCACCGCGAATCTCAAGGTCGCGCATGGCAAGCTGGAAGCCAGAGCCAAGATCGGTGTACTCTTCCAATGCCTGCAGCCGGCGCAGAGCAACTCTCGACAGTGTATGGGGCGGTGGAATCAGCAAGTAGCAGTAGGCCTGTGTGTTGGAGCGACCAACGCGGCCACGCAGCTGATACAGCTCGGCCAGACCAAAGTTGTCTGAATTCTCGATGATCATCGTGTTGGCGTTAGGAATGTCAAGGCCGGACTCGATGATCTTGGTGGCTACGAGCACATCGTAATGTCGTTCAAGGAAGCCCTCCATGACGTCTTCCAGAGCCTCGCTTTCCATCTGACCGTGCGCAGTAGCTACACGAAGTGATGGGACGAGCATCTTGATCTTCATCGAGAGCTTGTCCATATCCTTGATACGATCGGTGACCACGAAGACCTGTCCGCCGCGTTCCAGCTCTCGCAGAAGGGCTTCGCGAAGTACGTCATCGTGCCACTCGACGATCTCGGTCCGTATCGGCAGGCGATTGCGCGGTGGTGTCTCGATCACCGATAGGTCCCGTGCTCCCATGAGCGAGAAGTTGAGCGTCCGCGGGATAGGCGTGGCCGTCAGCGTGAGCGTATCAACGCTGCTTCGCAGTTGACGCAGCTTTTCCTTGGCGGCCACTCCGAAGCGATGTTCCTCGTCAATGATCAGCAGTCCGAGTTCCTTGAACGCGACGTCCTTGCTCAACAGGCGATGCGTTCCGATAACTACGTCGGCTGTACCGTCGGCGATCCGCGTCAAGATCTCGCGCTGCTCCTGCCGTGATCGAAAGCGAGAGAGGACTTCGATGCGCACCGGGTAACGGCGCAGCCTGTCGCGAAACGACACGCCATGCTGCTCGGCCAGGATCGTAGTTGGCACCATAACGGCAACCTGCCGTCCGGACTGAACGGCCTTGAAGGCAGCACGGATGGCAACTTCCGTTTTGCCGAAGCCCACGTCGCCGCAAACCAAACGGTCCATCGGTGTGGGCGATTCCATGTCAAACTTCACTTCGGAGGTTGCCCGCGCCTGGTCGGGCGTATCCTCATACTGGAACGATGCCTCGAACTCGTTCTGCCAGACACTGTCGGCCGGATAGGCGAATCCGGGCTGCGCCTTGCGTGCGGCATAGAGCTTAATGAGGTCTCGAGCGATGTCCTTGATGCGCGATTTGGCACGGGCCTTCTTGCGCTCCCAGTCGCCGCTGCCAAGCTTGGAGAGCTTCGGTACGGCATCTTCCTGACTAGAGTACTTCGAGAGCTTGTGAACGTAGTTCAGATGCACGTACAGGATGTCACCACCGGCAAACTCAAGCTTTACGCATTCCTGAGATGATCCTGTGATCGTGATGGTCTGCAGGCCGAGGTAGCGTCCGACTCCCTTGTCTTCGTGCACCAGTAGATCACCAACCGAGAGCTGCTGCAGTTCGCGCAGAGAGAATCCCGATTCGGTGCGCCGTTCGCGTCGTTGGGCGCGCTGTCGTCCGAACACCTGATGTTCGGTCAGACACGCCACGGATATATCCTCCCAGATGAAGCCGGCACTGAGAGACGTCGACACCCACTTCGACAGATGCAGGGCCGAAATCAGCCGATCGGCTGTTACGGGGTCTTCCGATTCGATCTGTTCGACAACACTTTCGCAGAGATCACGCAGACGCTTGACGTTCTGCTGACCATCAGCTCCGATATATGCCTCTATGGATCGCGAGTTGAGGCCTGCACACGTTCGCATGAGTTGCTCGACAGCTGCCCCCATTGATGGCTGCGGTTGGCACTTGACGGTGATATCGGCCTCAGCTAGCGGGTTGAGCTTGAGTACGACCGGAATGCGTGCAATGTATTCACGCTGACTTTCAAGTGATCGCGAATGAAGTTCCGCGTCAACCGACTCGGGAGCATCAATGATGGTGAGCGCGCCTGTTGGCACATGATCAAGGATCGATGCCTCGAGAGATTCATCATCCTGGTGATAGATCCGCGCAAGAAGCGTGACGGATGTCTGCTCGCGAATGCTTCGCTGCGACAGAGGCTCGAACTCACGAATAGAATCGACCACATCACCCCAGAACTCGATTCGGAGGGGGCTTTCCCATCCCGAGGGGAACACGTCAATGATTCCACCGCGTATGGCTAACTGTCCGGGCTTTGAGACGTATTCAGTGCGTTCGAACCCACCTTCGAGTAGATCAGTGATAAGTTCATCATAGGCGATGGTCTGTCCGCGCTCGATCGTAAGGGTTGCACTGCTGATCTCCCCGGCGGTGGGAGCTCTCAGTGCCAGAGCCGGTGCCGAGACGACGAGTATGCGGCGCTGACCCTCATGCATCGCTCCAAGTGCATCCATCTGTTCGTGATGCATCATGCCGCCAACGGCCAATGCACTCTGACGCTGAGCGCCATGAATGCCAACCACGAACTCGGCACCGATCAGTACCGAAAGATCATGCGTGTAGGTGTCGACGTCGGAATCGTCGGCCACGATCACTACCAGGGATCCCGAACCGATCGACCACAGGGCCGAGACCAACACCGAGCGCGCCGATCCGGTAAGTGACTTGACCGATGTCGACTCACCCTGCGTCAGACGACGCGCGCAATCAATCACGCAGGCAGATTGCTTGGCTCGCTCGATGACGGTCTGATAACCGGCTAGAAGTTCATTCATCACGATTCCTTCTGTCCCATCAAAGGGGCTTACCGGCGCCGTTGCGATTCTAAGTAATCGCGCATCTGACGCTGTCGTTCCATCTTCCGCTCGTAGCGCTCACACATCCCGCCGTTGAGCACCAGCATGATCAACACGGCGCCGAACACCAGCCCCATGACGATCGGAACTACCGGAGTCTTCTTGTCTTGCTGTTGCTGGTGCCGTTGCTGACTCATGCCGCTTCCTTCGGCGTCTGAAGTGCGATGGCGCACCACTCGGTCTCACTCAGGATCTCGTCACAGACGCATCCCAGCTCGAGGAAGGGGGCGCATACTTCGTCGGCATCGTAACGCAGGATGCCCGACAGAATGATCATGCCTCCGGGCTCGACGGCAGCTATGAATGCGCTGGCGAAAGGAATAACGAGGTGACGGTATAAATTGGCGGCAAGCCCTGTGCTTCGGGGCAAGACCACTGACTGAAGGTCGGTATGCTCAAGGCGGATAGAACCGCCGACGCCATTGCGATCGATGTTCTCCAGCGCATTTGAATACGACCACTCATCGTTGTCAAATGCAAAGACCGAAGCTGCGCCCAACCGCGCAGCCAAGATTGCCAGCACGCCGGTTCCCGTACCCACATCGATCCATGAGCTACCCGGTTGCACATGCTTCTCAAGCAATCGGCACATCATTCGAGTCGTTGAATGGTGTCCAGTTCCGAAGGACATCTTTGGCGTGATCACCAGACGCATGCTCTGAGGCATATCCTCGGTATGCCACTCCGGGACGATCACGATCCGCTCATTGACCACGACCGGTTCGATGCTCGACTCCCATTCAGCGTTCCAATTGCGATCATCCAGAATCTGCACGTGAGATCCGTGCACCTTTACGCCGAGCACCGAGAGCTCATCGGCAATTGCGGCCTCGAAATCCGGCTGCCAGTCGTTCTGGTCAAAGCATGCCGTCATCGTATCGAGACCCTGCTCGATGCCTACGATGGGATAGCCGCTCAGGATGCCGACGGCAACGTCGGAATCCTCTTCGTGAATGCTCAATGTGAGCATGACATATCGTGTCGGCATGACCTCTCGCTGTAGTTTTGCAGTGCGAAACTACGTTGTGAACCGACACAGCAATCTCGATCACCGATGTGTTGCCGGGGGAGCCCCTTCTATGACAAACCAAGAACGAGCCGCAGGGATACGACTGGTCATCATGGACATTGATGGTACGTTGACAGACGGGGCCATGTACTATTCGACGCGAGGCGAGGAGCTCAAACGGTTCTCCACACGTGATGGAATGGGTGTGACACTGCTTCACAAGTCCGGCATCGCCACGGCGATCATCACCAGTGAGAACACCGAGATCGTGGTGCGCAGGGCACAGAAGCTGGGCATCACGGAGGTGGTTCTTGGCAGCCACGACAAGACGACAACATTCCACGACATCTGTCGTCGACACGGGCTCGCGGCTGATAGCATTGCGTATATTGGCGACGACGTCAACGACCTGCATGTGATGCAGCTCTGCGGCCTGAGCGGATGCCCATCCGATGCCGTAGCCGCGATCCGGAACATAGCCCATGTGGTATGCTCCCAGCCTGGCGGCAATGGTGCCGTCAGGGAGTTCGCAGAGTTCATTCTCACGGCTCAGGGCAAGGACGTCACACTGCCCGAGCGCTGGTAACGCTGATTATAGGAGAGCGATATGGAAGACAACAGCAACAACAACGGATCGTATACGCGCGGATTCCTCATGGGCGCGCTTGTCGGTGGAGCCATCGGCGGCATTGTGGCTTTGCTTTTTGCCCCGAAGAGCGGTCGCGATCTACGACGCGACATTGCCGATAAGACCGAGGAGGTCTACGACAAGGCCCAGAAGTATTTCACGAAGGAGGGCTCGGCACCACACGAGTTTGAGGACGTTGTCAACGAGGGTCGCTTGCGAGCAGAGCGCATCGTGACATCTGCGCGCACGCAGGCCGAGAGCATCCTGTCCAACGCCGAGCAGGTACTGCGCGATGCCAAGAGCAAGACGCACCGTTCGCTGCACGGAACCGGTGGGGGAGTCGAATCTTATTCATCGGAGTCATGACGATGGATAATCCCGTACTGGTTGTTTCTGCCACGATCGCGCTTTTGTCAGCCACCGCGCTGTGTATCATCGCATCGATCGGAATACTGCGACTTCTGCGCAACGCCGATCGCATGACGTCCTCGATCGAGGGCATGCAGATGGACATGCGCGAAGTAAAGCAATCACTCAAGCCGGTACTTGAAAAGTCGGCCGCCGTTCTCGATCAGACGCAACGCACCATTGCGCGCGTTGATGAGGATCTCAAGAAGCTCTCGGCCGGAGCCGATACCTTCAAGGCCATCGCCGATGATGTCCGGACGCTTGAACACCTTCTGGTGTCGACCATCAAGCCCTCCATTGAGGAGCTTGCGACGTTCCTTAGCGGAGTGGTAGGGGGCGTGACCTCGCTCGCCAAACGGCTTACGCGTACGTTCTCCTAAGGATTTACTTCTTTCCCTTGCGAAGCTGCTTCTCGACGTCAACACCGTACGAGGCAACCAGCGCACGCACGTCGTCGTAGGCTGCGTCAGACGTCCTCTGGAATCCTTCGACGCTCGCGATGGTCATCAGCGCCTTCTTGCCATCTTCGGTTCGCTGGAAGGACAGCAGCGCATCGCTGATGCGACTGATGATCGACTGGTCGAGCCCCTTTCGAGCCACGACCGGGTCATTAGGTATCTCGTCCGTCAGGGCCAGCACGCGCACCTTCTGAAATACATCTGGATGCTCGGTCTTGATCTTCGTGCGGGCGTCAAGCTGTTCGCCGGTGACCGTGTCCGGACGCGAGTAGAATACCGCTCCGGCGTCAACATCGCGGGTGTAGACCTTCGTCACCACCTGATTGTGTCCATAGGCAAACATTTCCTGACGTGGCCGAATGCCGCGTTGCCGGAGCATGTCCTTGGGATAGATATACCCTGAAGTACTCGAAGGGTCCACATACGCTATCGTCTTACCTGCCAACTGTTCGATCGACGTGATGCCGCTTTCGGCGTGCACGATGAATTCGCCCCGGTATGACAGTTCGCCGTAGCGGCGTGCCACGCGCATGATGGCATTTGCCCCGTACTTCTTGTGTGCAAGCAGATACGAGAAAGTGTTCATGATCGCCATGTCGGCCCGGTTCGTGCCGAAGGCCTCCACCACAGTGATATAGAAGTTCGGCACCGCCACCGTTACGTGCAGTCCGGTCTTGGCCGTGATGTACCGTGCCAGAACCTCACCGTCACGGATGATCGCTTGAGCGTCGGTTGACGGAGTGAGCATGATCCTGACCGGATTCGACTCCGAGCCGAGGGGCGCCTGGCCGTGCAAAAGTGGTCGCAGCGACAGCCACGAAAGCAGCAGAAGCGTAACGACAATGTAAACCGGGGCTGGGCGCATGGCGAAACGAATTGGTAGTTCCTGTGGATTTCCGTACACACGCTATACGGATGGTGTTCCGTAACTTCGCGGCTTCAAACTTACGACATCCATCTCTCGACAGAGGAAACTGAGGATCGCATGAACATCCATGAGTATCAGGCAAAGGAACTTCTCCGTTCATACGGAGTTCCGGTGCTAAAGGGTAAGGCCGTCTTTTCATCGGTTGACGCAGGTGCCGTCGCCTTTACAGACTTCGTTTCTCACGGCGCCAAGGCCATCGTTGTCAAGGCTCAGATCCATGCTGGCGGACGTGGAAAGGGGACAGTACACAATCCCGAGACCAACGAGCCGGTAATGGTCGACGACAAGCCCCTTCGTGGAGTCACGGTACTTACCAGCGGCAACCTTGCCGATCGTGCCTATCAGATCGCCGATGGTCTTTTGGGCAACAAGCTCGTCACCATTCAGACCGGTGCCGAGGGCAAGATCGTACGTCGCGTCTTCATCGAAGAAGGCTGCAGCATCGGTCACGAATACTACTGCTCGATCCTGCTTGACAGGGGGCGTGGCCAGAACCTGATCATGGTCTCCACCGAAGGCGGTATGGACATTGAAGAAGTGGCCGAACATACACCGGAGAAGATCATCCGAGTTCATGTTGACCCGGCGACCGGTTTCCAACCGTATCTGGCTCGCGAGCTAGCATTTGGACTTGGCCTAAGTGGCTCTGCTTTCAAGAGCTTCCTTTCGTTCATTGCCAAGCTCTACAATGCCTATGTCTCTATGGACTGCGCCATGATGGAGATCAATCCGTTGGTGGTGACTACTGACGGCGAGTTCATTGCATTGGACGCCAAGGTGAACTTTGACGATAACGCCGAGTTCCGCCATTCGAATTGGGCTGACTTGCGTGATGTTTCCGAGGAGGATCCGCTCGAGGTCGAGGCCGCGAACTTCAATCTCAACTATATCAAGCTTGACGGTAACGTCGGCTGCATGGTCAACGGTGCCGGCCTTGCCATGGGTACCATGGACATCATTCAGTTGGCAGGCGGACGTCCGGCAAACTTCCTTGATGTTGGCGGTGGCGCGAACGTTGAGCGTATTTCCAACGCCTTCCGCATCATGATGAGTGACCCGAATGTTGAGGCCGTTCTGATCAACATTTTTGGTGGCATCGTGCGATGCGACCGTGTTGCAAACGGCATCCTGCAGGCTCTGCAGCAGGTCGAGGTCAAGGTGCCGGTGATCGTGCGTCTTGATGGAACCAACGCTGTTGAAGCTCGCGAGATACTTCAAAGCTCCGGTCTTAACTTCTTGGTAGCGGCAACCTTACAGGATGCCGCCGACAGGGTTACCGAGGCTCTCGGCATCTCTACTTCTGCAACATAATCTGCATTATGTAAACTAAACGAATCAGCAACGCCCCTTTCCGGATCGACCTGCCATGAAGCGCAACCATGACCTTTGGATGACCCTGACGAT
>VERF01000112.1 GCA_018882895.1 Candidatus Kapaibacterium sp. | reverse complement strand
CTGACACAAATGCCTACGGACTTGGGGTCAGGCGTCAGATTCTAGCCGGCAATGTTGTTCTCGGACACACCGGTTCGATCCGTGGATATGAAAGCATCGTTCTTTACGTTCCATCGATCGACGTTGGAATATCGGTCCTTGTGAATCAAGGTCCGTCCGAACCATTCATGATCGCTGCCAGCATGATCGAGATCCTCACGCAGGAGCTCTTGGTTGATGAAGCCCCCTTGCCAGATGAACCGCTGATCATCCCGAATCCTGCCGCATCATCGCTGATGATCTCGGGCATGTCCGACGGACATACCGCCTGGGTGATTGACGCAGCCGGTCGTGTTTGCCTTGAAGCGAGCAGTGGTAGTGATGACCGACTGGACGTATCGATGCTCGCCCCTGGTGCGTACACTCTTGTGCTTAGCGGGCCGAAGTCACGTCGTGCCACGCCCCTTGCCATCGTGCGATAGCGCTACCTCGGTCATATCCTGATCATTGCCGTCCGCGCGCCGTGTGCGGTCTGTGCCACCACGAAGTACATGCCCTGTGGCCAGGTGGATGCATCCAGGAACATCGCCGACGTGTTGCCCTCTGCTGTGTGTACCCACGTGGCATCGTGCTCGGCCATGAGCGTTCCTATCGATGTGAAGACCCGAACAATCGTCGGCATGTTGAGTGCGCTTTCAAGTGCGATCGTGATGTTGCGCGATGCGTCTGTGCGAGCGGTGATACCGAACGGCATACGAACGACAACGCGCCGTAGGGAGTGACCGCACACGTCGACGCTGATGCTGTTCTGTTGCCTGTCAAGAACGCAGAGCGTGTCGCCCAGGTTCGACACAACCGAAGAACTGATCGATGTTGCAATGACGGTATCCTTTGAAAGGATGCATAGTACCGGGAAGGTGATCGATGATCGACTGGGGATCATCACATCGAACGTCAGCTCGTCCTCACTGGTGGATGTCAAGAGTGATGCCAGTCCGATCAGCTGTGTTCCACTTGTCAGGGGGCTGGCAGCCGATCCGACCAGACGTACGCGGTGCGTTATCAGACATTCGCACCGTGATATCGAGTCGCGTGCACTCACAGCAACCAGAAGTGTGTCACCAACGCTCGTCAAGGAAGGGATCATCACACTATGCGCGATCACCTCTTCGCAGATAGGGTCAATGATCCCGACGCTGCCGGGGCGAGCACCGTTCGGATTATTGGGCTGACCAATGATCGTTCCGGAAGATCCGCCATTGGCGGTGATACGTACGTTGCGAGCATCCTGAAGTAAGGCAGGCTCCATCAGCACTCGGCCACCCCCACCTCCTCCGCCCGGACCATGTTCACCGACGGTCTCACCTCCACGTCCACCCGACACATCGATAAGCATCGGACACATCGTACTGCATGCTTCGATGCGCACAGTGCCCCCTGCTCCGCCTCCTCCGGCGCCATCGTTTCCGGCTCGTCCCAGCACACTGCCACCACGTGCGAGCAAGCGCGACGTGTCTCCCGTGATGCGCCGCGTGCGAATCAGGATGATGCCACCACCGGCGGCACCATCGCTGGCCACGGAGTTGTTCTGGTGGCCTCCACCCCCTCCGCCGCCAAGGAAGATGCGATCCGATGCATCGTCAAACAGTCGCAGGCCGGCCATTCCCCACATCCCCGGAGGATTACTGCACGGATACTGATTACCTCCCCGGCCACCACTGCCGCCATTTCCTCCTCCTCCGCCTCCGGCATTGTGGGCATCGCCGCCCCCTCCGCCGGAAGCCCAGGGCGTGTGTCCGGAGGCACACTGCAGTTTGCGCAAAAGAGGTGAGTGCCCCTTCTGTCCGGTGCGCTGGCTTGCGGCCGGATCACACGGAATGACAAGACCACATGCACCGCCGTCAAGAGAGCGTCTGCCTCCGGCAAAGCCCAGACCCGACACGTCGATGGTGCCTCGTAGGTTAAGAACCGACCGTGCATGAAGCATAATGATGCCGCCGCGCATGCCGTCCCATGCCAGCGTGGTAAGAAGCGAATCGATCGAGATCGTGTCAGCCTCTACGGGCACGACCAGCTGATAGATGTTTGTGCGGAACGATGAGTCGAGCTCAATGGGATCGACGAGTGCAATTGTATCGGCGGTACCTATGATCGACACAGGGAACTGACGTCCGACGTCGCCCCGAACCACGATGCCGGTCGAGTCGGCAGAATCGGAAAACTGTCCGACCATGCAGACGAGTACTGCCGAGGTGGCCGACGCGGAAAGGGGCGGACTGATGCGCAGCGAGTCGACGGGAAGGACATTATCGAGGATCTGCACAGCATGACATTGATCGATCGTCCCACGCAGATCTCTGCGCTGAGCGGGCTGCGCGATGGCCGCCGTCACCGCCACGAAACACAGGACGATGAAGCGGCAGAACTTCATGAGGACCTGATGATCGAGAGTATGTTCTCGGCAACCGTCACCCACGAGTGTCTGTGGCGAACGTGGGGCGCTCTGGTAAGGGTCTCTCGGGCGATATGTTCGTTACCCAGCACACCCAGTAGTCGCTCGGCGAACTCCGAAGGATCGTCGCTTGAGACGAGCGCACCTGTTTGTCCGGCCTCGATCATCTCCGGCATGGCAAAGTCATTACGTCCGATCACCGGGACGCCCCCTGCCAGGGCCTCCAACACGGCAATGCCGTAGGCCTCGAAGCGTGATGGCAGTGCCAGCACGTCTGCCATGTGAAGCTCCTTCTGCAGGCGTTCCAGCGGAGCATCTCCGATGAAGTCGACCCATGAAGGGGGCTCACCCGGCAGTGGCCACTCGGTAGGGCCGGCCACGATGAGGCGGATGTTCTGACCCGAGAGTTGGCGTGCCCGTTCGACGCCGGCCACGACCACGTCGCCCCCTTTGCGATGAAAGTGACGTCCAACAAAGAGCACAGTGCGCGAGTCTTTTTCGAGTCTTCGCGCCACGTCATCCAGCGTCGGAAGGTCGCTGGCCACATTGATTCCGGCGCCGACCACATGCACGCGATCGGCAGCGATGCTACCGGTGGCTATCACATGTCGAGCGTTCCAATGACTCATCGTGAGCACCCCCGCAAGGGTGCCGTAGGTGTGCTGCTCGATCTCGGTGCGGCTCTCCAACAGGTGCATCGGCGGAACGTCGCGAACATCGGCCATCCGGCCGTGGGCGTTGTAGTATTCGATGAACTGACCCACGCTTTGGTCCTGATAGACGAACTGCGGAGCATCGATTGGACCGTTTTCGCCGATGGTGATCACGGCATCACACGTTCCCGCAGATGCTGTGGCGCGTAGCAGAGCCCTGTGCCGCAGTGCATACATGGCTGGAGTCCACGAGGCCACACTCAGCAACCCTGTTTTGTGGGGACGTGCGTACCAGAGTTTGACGAGGAGTTCCGATGCACGTGGCAGCACCAGCGGAAGGTCTACCATCTCGGCCCCCTTCACACGTATCAATGCTTCGAGCAAATGATAGGGCGTATGCGACCACGTCCGACGTCGGTCGGTTCGGTCCCACTGACACGCAAAGCCCAACCGCATCACTGCTCCTTTGGAAGATCGCACTCCGCGGCAAAGCTACGGACTGCCGGGTTGTCCGTAGATTCACCGCATGAGTGCACAGGTCATCGCGCTGTATCGGTTGAAGCGGA
>VERF01000001.1 GCA_018882895.1 Candidatus Kapaibacterium sp. | reverse complement strand
GCGTGCTGGCCGGCTGGTAGTAGCGCTTGACCACGCGGTTGCCCATCGCATCGTAGGTGTACTCCAGTTTGGACGTGCTGCCCTTGGTGATACTCCGGATCTTGTTCGACGGCGTCCACTCGATGTTCGTGATGCCCTCTTGCGAATCGCCGATCAGGTTGCCCGTAGCATCGTACGTGTAGTTGTTCGTGTCCTGATCGTCCACGTCAAAGCTGTGGTTGCCTGCAACGCCCCCTGGATCGTCCACATGCGTCAGACGATTCCTGTTGGTTTGATAGCGGTATATGAGCGAGTCCATGAGCGTCCCTGCCGAATCCACACGAACGAGGCTCTTGAGATTACCATTGCCATCGTACGTGTACGAAGATCGATAATTCGGCGTTGCCGTCCATGCGTTGGACGCACGCGTGCTGAGCGTGTCCACGCGGATACGGTTGAGCACGTCGTACCGGTACCGCGAGGCGAGGTTCTCTTTGTTGCCAGAGCTGTTGCGCGAGCCCCATGTCCAGGCTCCGATATTGCCGTTGTGGAGCGATGCCAGAGGAGCGAGGTGCCACGTATTGCTGTTGTCGGTGGTCGTTGCCGCGTCGGCCGTCGAGCCGGAATGCTTGAAGTCGTCAGTGTGGTAGCCAAGGAACATGCCGAACGCATCCCTACCTCCCTTGCACCTGCATATGGACTCTGTCTTGTCGGCGTTGGCTATCCCGATCCGCCCAATTCACACGTTTAACTAAGCCAGGCTGCCTGCTCATTCCACTGCGTTGCCACGACTCCACCATGGCATACATCTTCTCTCGCTTTGCACTCCGTCGCATCGATCATTCCTCATGATTGTGTGACGGCAAACCTCGGTCACACTCTCACGCCATAACAGATGTACTTGCTCGGGCGGATACATTGAATCCTGCCAGCCAGAGTCTCGGAAACACCTTTGATGAGTTACCATGAGGCACTACCCAAGAGAAGGAACACCGCGTTGCGTTGAGGATCATCGCATAGTGGACGTAAGAGCTCGAACAATTCGGGCAAACGCTGTACCTCATCCAGAATTATCAAACCACTTTGTTCAGATAACAGCTTTTCTGGGGTTGCCCGCAAGGGTTGTCTTGCCTACCTGCCGTGCGCCCAATAATCCCACTACCGGCGACTCGGCCAATCTCACCCGGATTGATTCAAGGTAGTCAGTTCGTGTGATAGATTGTAGCATATTACTCCATGTACTGCATGATATACTACAATAATGGGTTCTCCAAGTAGGGGTCATGCCTACCATTTTTTCCGGGGACATCCTTCATGACGTCGATCTCTAACGCTCGCTCAGCCAGGAGTCGCTTCAAGCGCGCGTTCTCCTAGGCCAACGACTTCATCTCGGACACCTGATTCGGCTCCATACCTCCGTACTTCCGGCGCCACATACAGATCGTGTTTTCCGAGATATTGTATTTCTTCGATGTCTCGAGCACTCCGTATGCATGAGACTCACGCACGATCTTGACGATCTGCTCTTCCGCGTCCTGACACTTCTTCATCGAGCCTCCCTGAGGTTCTCACCTCAATCTAGGACTGGCCAATATTTACCACCCACTCAACACCCGCTTGCACATGGGCCAAATTGTGATTGAATCATATTACTGATTATCATCGTATTCCATTCGGAGTATTGAAAAATTAATTCGTAGGTTCTTCATATTCTCAATTGGAGGTAGATATGCCGAAGCTTCTTGTCCTATTGCTCTTATTTTCAGCGCCAATACTTTTAAATGCTCAGTGTGACGGTGATAACCCCAATTGCACCGCTTGGTCAACCGCCAATACGGTAACGATTTCACTTGGCGATCCAGAATGCAATGCAAGCGTATCTTACGTAACACGCATTTGTAATGGTGTACGCGAGTTTTACGTCACCGGCTTTAATATAAACTGGGGATGCGTAGGGTTTGACTCTCCGTTGAGCTATTTCCATAGGAACAGAAATGCACTTCATGAGTACTTCGTACTTGGTTTAATCTCTCAGTACGCGGGCACTATCGGGTACACCGTCCCCCCTTGCTCAAATGGAGCGAACCAAATCGTGCAAACATATGTTGCATCTTGCGGTATTTGGTTGGCATGTGAGTATACACTGCCCGACGAGGTGCAGTACGCTTGTGACCGCGGATGGACTGGTCCACCCCCACACACAACAGTAAGCCCTAAAAAAGTTAAGTCCTGGAAATGGTTTAGCTGTGGCACACAATGTTGCAAGAGAACATGGAACGTTTGTGAGGCTTCCAGTGGTGATGGATCAGGCTCAACCTACACTAAGGCGACATTGGTGGGTAAGACAGCAATTGGAGAATGTTCAGGCCAGGCAACATTCAATCCCAAGCCATGCGAAACCGATTGTCAGTAACCCACATGCGAACTCTTCACCTGCTACCGATTTTATTGCTCTTCACATTTCTAAATGTGTACACACAGGTTTCTTACACGACGTTCAAATCATTGTCGATGGACGGCAACGTGACTGGTGCGTTGTACCAATTCGGTGAAAGGCAATGGAGCATTCTGTATGCAGATCGAGATTCAACGCCGCGCCTTCGCTCTTTGTCAGGCAGGTGGGTTTCGCAGGTTCTTTCTGACTACCCCCCAGTCTCGGCGACTATTCCAAATCAGAGCTGTGTCGACTTTTCAAGTGACAACACTTTATGGATTGGTGAAATCGATCGTTTCCAATATGTAGAGCCGAATGGCGAATGGTCGGTCATCAGTTCGAAGGAAGGCCTCCGTGAAACCTACCCTCGTAGCATCTCCATTATTGATGGCGTGGGCTTGGTAGCATCTCTGTGGTCATACCAAGTAGATCGCCAAGACACGGTAAACGGAGCTGTTATGAAGTTCACTTCGGCGTCACGAAACTCCATTGCTATAGCTTCAAAGGGTGGATTAACCACGCTATACTCTGACACAATAACGCGTAGAGGCGCACATACTAACGTTGTCAAGACACTTGATGGTCGCTTGGCTACTGCGTTTCAACGATTTGACGATGGCCACACGTATCTGGTGCTGTTGTCGCTTGATGGAAGTGTCGAAGAGGTCGAAGCACCAGCTGACATGCCAAAGTACTGTACACCCTCATTTCTCTATAGCGGCAAGAACGGAAAAATCTATTGTTTCTATTCTGCTGTGAACTACAGAGGCGTGATCCATGCTCCGTTCATAGCCACTTACGATCTTGCCACCAGGCTAACTTCGATCATTACGATTCCGCATCAGACTGCGTATGCAAATTCAGCGATCGAAGTGCAAGGAGTTTTGCTAGTGGCAATGATGAATGGGATAGCTGTCATCAAGGATGGAACCTCAAGGCTCGTTGCTATTCCGGATGGTCTAGGAGACAACCTGCGATATATCAAAGACTGCAAAATGCTGGACGCCGATTCGCTACTCGTTTTGGATGAATTTGGCCTAGCCGTTGTGCCAATCGAATATGTCATTGGCACTACTAGCGTCATTGAACGTCCCGAGCAACAGACTAACCTTATAGGCACGAAGTTGTACTTGGAAGGTCTCATTGACAGTTACACGGAAGTGAATTGGTCCGTCTATAATGATCAAGGTAGGCTAATTGCTTGTGGGATCACTAACCCCGGCCAACAAGAGATAGATCTGAACCTTCCGGGGATGCCAAACACCCCAGTGAATATCCAACTCAGTGCAAACGGTCGCAGTCTCCTCTTTCAACGGTTCTTGCTTGCTCGCTAGTTGTTTATGATGGTGACCATGAGTCGGTTGATGTGGAAGGAGTTTCGTTGATTGACAAAGAGGTATCGCGAACGGATCTCTGCAATACCTTTTTGCACGTTTAGCTAAGCCAGACTGCCTGCTCATCCATGGCCATGGTGCAGGCCCGCCAGAACAATCGGAAAGCGTCAGCAGCAGTCGGTGCTTCCGCGGCAAAGGTCATCTCCCCCACCTGCTCGATTCCTTCGCAAAGCACGGCACGCTGACATTGCTCGCGTCGATACGTGTCGACTTCGATGCGCGTAACACGGTTTGGGGAGCGATGCCAAGTCGATTGATCTTGAATGGCCTTTGCAGCCCCCTTCTCGAGAAGTGCCTGAGTGGCCGAGGGAGTCATACAGATGGCAGCCGTCGGACCAAGCGTCTGCTTTGTCGAGACAAACACCGACGATGGGTTCCACGAGCGGATCTCCTGCTCCAGCTCGCTGTTGCCGCTGACCATCGCCAGTGGCACGCCGTAGCTGCCGAAGACCGCTGCGTTGACCTCGACCTCGCCCGCCGGACGTCCATTGAGCCGCAGCTCACGGATCAGGGAGCCAACGTACGTATGTGCCAAGAGTCCACCAGGCGTGCCGGCCATAGTATGATAGCCGATACACATGCCCACGTCGGCACCAAACTGCACTCCCTCAAGCTGGCAAAGGGGCTTGTTCGACGGCTTTGCTGAACCAACGACAAGACGCGCCGACGGATGAAGTTGGTCAAGGAGAATGTTGCGCATGATCCCGTGGCCATCGCCCACAACAATATCAGCCGTTGGATCGATGCTCAAGATGCCATTGATCACGGCATTCACGTCACCGGTGAGTAATCGTTGGGCGGCAGCATAACCCCGCCCCTCGGGCATGAGCTGATCGTTGTGGACCACACCGGTGGCCCCTTCCATGTCGACGGCGATAAAGACCTTCATGCTGTACCTGTGCGTAACGATGGGTAAAGTTGCTGTAACGAGGCGTCGTCGAGCACCTGTGCATCGACTGCGCCGGAGTGCTCATGGACAAGAAGCACGCGCATCGGACGCTTCGGCATGTCCGCTGCACCGGTTAGCCTCACGGCCACGTGGTTCTCCGTCCAGCCGGTCCAGGTGCGTGTGGAAGGATCGTGTCCCTCTGGAAGAAACGTTCGCACGCTACCGAGCTGGGAACGATGAAACTCCTGCGTCCGCACATCGCTCAGGTCGCGCAGGCGGCGCGTTCGCTCACGTCGGACCACTACATCAACCGCATCGGACATCGATGCCGCATCGGTATTGGCGCGTTCGGAATACGTGAACACATGGAGATAGGTCCATGGCAGACTCTGCAGAAGCGAAACCGTTTCATTGAACTCGACCTCTGTTTCGCCGGGGAATCCGGTGATCACATCAATACCGATGGCCGCATCGGGCAATGCCCGGTGAAGACGCTCGATCACGGATCGGTACATCGCCGGATTGTATCGACGTCGCATTGCCCGCAGTATCCGACCCGACCCGCTCTGCAACGGAATATGAAAATGCGGAACGATCGTCCGTGACTGTGCAACGACGTCGATGATATCTGACGTGAGAGTATTCGGCTCGATCGAACCCAAGCGCACGCGAATCGGAAGCTGCATCGAGTCGATCATTCTCAGAAGATCGATGAGTCGCTCACCGCCTGGAGACTCGTACTCGCCGAGATTGATGCCGGAGATAACGCACTCGTAAAAACCCTCATTCACAACAGCGATGAGTTCTTCTCGCAACTGGTCAAGGGGCATTGCTCGTGCCGGACCACGCGCAAGTGGGATCGTGCAGAAGGAGCAGCTGTAATCACAGCCATCTTGCACCTTGATGAACGCCCTCGTACGTGAATTCACACGTGATGATCTGGCCGATGTGAACTGCGTCATCCGGGTAAGGGGCTCCATGATGCGCATCTTCTGCGGCGCTGCAAGGATCTCCATTGCCATATCGGCAATTCGCAGTTTCGATGCCGTCCCGACCACGGCCTTGACGCCGTCAATGGACAAGACATCATCGGGCTTCAGCTGAGCATAGCATCCGGTAACGACCACCTTTGCATCGGGGGCGCCACGAAGCCCCTTACGCACGATCTTGCGGCACTCGGTGTCGGCCTGCTCGGTAACACTGCAGGTATTCACCACAAGCAGATCAGCCGGCTGTCCATACTCAACCACCTCATGACCACCATCGACAAAGCGGCGCTCGATGGCCGACGTCTCCGTGGCGTTTAACTTGCAGCCCAACGTGGTCAGTGCAACGCGCATGGCCGCAAAGTTAGGGACCCGGTGGAACTCAGAGAGACGCATCCATGAAAGTCGGCATTGAATCTGCAGAAGGCGTTGTAAAGGTCACGGTGACCACAGAGATGGTTGCGCGTCTTGATGACCGAATCCTGCATCCAGTCTATTCGACATTTTGGCTTGGATACCATGCAGAGGTGGCCGCGCGGCGGGCCATTGAACCATTTTTCGACGACAATGAGAATGCCTGCGGAACCGGGCTCAGCATCCATCACAAGGCAATGGCTGCCGTTGGCGCACACGTGGTTGTGCGGGCGCGTGTGACGCAGATCAAGGGCAACAGAATACTCTGCTCCATCGAGGCACGTATTGCCGACAGTGACGTCATCCTCGCCGAAGGAACGCAGGAGCAGGCAGTGCTTCCTACAGAGCGGCTTGCGCAACTTGCCGCGGCGGCTCATCATTGATCTGGCTACTTCAGAATGTGTCCTGTCTGAGCACACCAGAACAGCAGGTCGATCTCGTCCATATCAATGCCGATGGCCACGCAGTAGGCCGTGAAACTCCGCTCAACGTCTTCATAGCGCTTGATTGTTGACACTGATGGAATCTCTTCATACACGCCGCACGTTACAAGATTCGTCAGCAGATGCCGGTCAATGATGGCAAGCCCTCTGTGGCCAATGTTGCGCAGAAAGTGGCTTGCTTCCTTCATACCAAAACCATCGACGAGTTCTCGTAGAGAATTGCGGCGCTCCTGCTCGCTGATAGTCGAGTCGTCGAGAACTGCCTCTAACACAGACCATTGCTCACGGGCACGGTGGAGGCGGCGGTGCTTCGTATGATGGAACCGGATGTATCTATCGGGAGCTCGAAGCACATCGACGACGTCTTGACCCTTTGCAAGAAAGTCCATCTTCTCCAGTTCAGTCTGCACCATCGAGGCATGCACGGCACTCGACTGCGGAGTCATCAGACAGAAGCAGAGCTCATAAAACCGTTGCTGCGGCGCCACCTTGGCAAAGTCATCAAGTCGTGCAGCGATCTCTTTGCGTCGTTCCCTGTAGAGCGAGGCCAAGCCAGGCGGCAGCTGACGTGACATCAGACAAGCCCCCTACGCTTTCGCAGAAACCACTCCGTTGCAAAAGCGGCAATGGCAACTGCGATGATCCACGGCAGGTGGTGCAATGCCAATTCGCGCTCACTCGTACGAACGATCGGTCGCAAACGTGGGTCGTTCATCATCGCATCCAACAGTGCATCCACAGAATCGATGCCGCTGAATCGGGCGCCTGTGCGTTGAGAAAGAACGCGCAGAAGTGATGCGTTCATTGCAGTCGTCTGCTCTTCCAGTCCGATCTGGCTCACGGTGAACGTGCCCTGGTCTCGACCAAGCGCAACTCCACGAACCGATGCCATGCCGGAGAACGAATACCGCCCAGGTGGCAGGCTTCCGATCGACGCTCCGTACTGACCTGCACCCTTGGGAGAAAGCTCAACGGTTCGCTGCGCCCCTGCGCCGTCAAGCACCAGCCGCACCTCGGCGTCATCAACGGCGGAAAATGTCTGGTCGAAAACTGATGCAGTGAAGGCCACGGTTTCGCCCACAACATAGGTCTCGTGCGTGCTGCGTATTTGAACCCGTCGCTCGTCGTCTCGCACGGCAAGCCACTTCATCGTGTTGCCGGTGAACGTCTGCAGCACATCCGACACCGCGCTTCCCCGAGCCTGTGCCGGACCCTGTCCGAGCAGCTTCCAACGGTAAAGACCGTGCCCAAGGACGGCTAGTGACCTGGATTGTCCGATATCGCGCTTGATGATAAGGGGCTCATCAATCGGTGTTGAGCCGATCTTCAGTCGCGCAAGCACCGTTGCCCCTGCGGTTGGTTCTACGAACAATTCCGTGCGGTAGATCGGGGGCAGACTGTTCCATGTTTCGGCATCCTGCTCGCCCCCTGACAAGCGCATCAGCGGATCGGCCGTGGCCACCGTGGATACGTCAGCCGCGACGCTGATCTCGATCGGTCGATTGGAGGTGACCCGAAATGGAAGGAACTCGGCCAATGCCCCCAGTTTGCCGTAGTCGGTAGAGACCGACGCAACGAACAGCAGCGATGCTCCCCTGCGACATCGGCTCGCAATGTCATCAATCACGGACTTGGGAGTGAATGCCGTCGGAAAGCCAATGAGCACAATAGAGGTTGCATCAGCCAACGCAGCTACGCTCGGTGCTCCCTCATAGAAGGATGGGCCCTCACGATGAATAAAGGTCCCCAGTTCCAGCGATGGGTCCTGCGCTATGGAGGTCCGTATGAATGAAACGTCAGGACTTGGTGCACCGGCAAACAGAACAACTCGCTTCTTGTTCTTGCGCACGCGGATGGTTGTCTGTGCAGTGTTGTTCATTTGTGTGAACTCCGATCCGGCATCAACGATCCTGGCCGTCACGAGGTGCATGCCCTCGGAACTCGGCGTCCACTGATACGTGAGCTGATAGCGTGGTACCGATTGTCTAAGCTCCAATGGCAGCCGCACAACGTCGGTGCCATTGTCGTTGATCACCACCGCAGCACTTCGGTCGGAAATGTATGTCTGCTCTACATCAATTGTGATGGGCATCTGCTCATTCACCACGCCGACACCGGAAGATGTCAGGGCCACCATGCGCAGGTCTGCCGGCGGAATGCTGTCACCAATGCCGAGTGAATAGACAGCTACACCACTTCGTTCCGCCGCATAGAGCGGCTGCTCACCACTGTTATGATTTCCGTCACTGATCAGCAGCACGGCTCCATAATCGGCATCGGCGCCTGCGTTTGCGAGTTTGCGAATGGCAGCACCGATGTCGGATCGGAATCCTGCCATACGCATGGTATCGATCGAGCCTGACAGGTTGCGCAGCGTCTCGTCAAACACATAGACATCGGCAGCATCACCAAGGCGGTCCGATACCTGCTTCACCACCGAACGAACATCAGCTTGTCTGTCACGAGATCGGTCTCGCATATTCATCGACCTGGAGACATCCACTGCTACGGCCACGCGCGGCTGAATGGTCTCACTGCGGCGGAAGCGGGCAAGGGGCTCGTAGAGCAACAGGATCAGGGCCATCAGACCAATCGAACGAAGGACGATCAGCGTCGAACGCATCCGTCGATCGAGCGGAGGATTCGTCACTCGATAGAAGAATGTCGACACCGCAATTGCTATGAGAGCAAAGGCAACGTAGACATACCAGGGACCGCCGGCAAGATCAAGACTGAGACTCTCCATGGGTGTTGGTCTGACTCCGAACTATCGAAGTGATTCAGGGATGAACAAAAGAATACTCTGTGCCACCAACAGGCTGGTAACGCAGAAGAACGCCGCCTCTTCCCACGGAAGGATCTTTCCAAGCATGATGCCGGTGATCTGCTTGTCGTCAAAAAACCAGATGCCACGCCGGACGGCCCACACATCGGCCAAGGTAAGAATCGTGCCGATGGCAAGAGTCGAGGCCGCGATCACAGGCAGACGCGGAGACAGGATGCTCCAACCGAATCCCCACTGGGCAGAGATCAGCGGCAGAAACCAGATACCCAGATGCCACGCATAGGTGATGTCTCTGCGCCTGGAACGCACACCACGGGTAAGGATGCCGATCACGACCGTCAGAGCAAGGATCACGCCGGAAACCGTCAGGCCCGGTATCGATACTTCAAGCACTCTGGTGGCATCGGTCGGGAACCATCGCACAAGTGCGAGCGTAAGAAACGACACTTGAAGGGTCTGGATAACGAAGAAGGCAACCTCCTCGTATGGCAGCACGCCGATGCGTCCAAGCAGCCTGTCATCCGGGAAGTCCCACACGCCCCTTCTCACGGCCCAGGAGTCCCAGGGGAACGTGAACACCACCACCACAGCGCACAGGACGGCAATTGCGGTGAGCGCTTCGGCAGAAGGGCCCGCAAGAAGCCAGCACAGCATGCATAGGCCAAGAAGCGGAAGCGTCATCCGAAGATGGAAGCCTAGATAGGTCATCAGCATGGTCCTTACTGGAGTGGAACCACGAGACTCAGACGATGCATCACCGCCGCAGCGCCAAGGGCGCTGTAGGCGTAGTCGAACGAAAAACTCGGTAGACGCAGTCCTACTCCGGCACTGAGTCCGGAGAGCTGCGATGCAATGTTGACGCTCGATGTATTACGAAGCCGATTGTCGTACGACAGGCGTGCCTGCAAAACCTTGCCCAGATACAGCTCGCCCCCTACCGAAAAGTTGGAAAGCCGGTCGAGAATGTCATCGGTCTCATCCGTAAGGTGATTCAGTGAGAAATTCACCAGAAGCGGAAGGCCGCGCAAACGATGGCTCACACCCAAACGCATATCCAGTGGCAAACGATCACGCACACCGTCGTAGGTGCTTAGCTGCGTACCGATGTTAAGTATGCTCAGGCCGATGTTCACCCGCTTGGCAGGAATCTGATACAGAAGACCGGCATCAACAGCAAGAGCGGTTGATGACATGTCGGGTATGGTCGAATGAAGGATCTTGGCCGTCACACCATAACTGAGCGTCGAGTCAAGTTCGTTGGCCAAGGATGCCGATACGGCGATATCATTTGCGCCGAATGAACCTGTACGGTCGCCGGTGACCGACGTTCTGGAAAACGAACCGTAGTTGAGATATCCGACCGTGAAGCCCATGTTGCCAAGGCCTTCAACGTTTCGGTTATATGTGGCGTAGCCGGCGTTGATATCAAGAACGTGTTTGATGAAGGTGGCCGTCACAACGGACGAATCCACCGTCGTCAGAACTGCCGGGTTGATGACCATGTTCGCAGGATCTTGCGCAACGGCAACCGTTGCTCCTCCAAGACCAGCCATTCGGGCGCTGATGGTACTTCTCAGAAAGTTAAATATGAACGTCTGCTGAGCATTCATGATTGCGGACGCGGAGACACAGCCGATCAGCAGCACGGCATAGCGCAGCAGCACCACCTGAGGAAATCGATTCACTGATGATCTCCGACCACTTTGAGAAAAAACTCCGGAGGACGCGTCGGACGAAACGTCTCCGATCGCACGAACGTGTGACGAGTCCATCCGCGCACGAGTGTAGCCTCAGCTCGGGTGATCTCGTACCTGATGGTCAGACGCATGCCATCAAGGGGCTCTACAAGCGTATGGATCTCAAGAACATCATCATAGCGAGCCGGCAGAAGAAACTCACATTTTGCTTCGAGCACCGGCAGCATATATCCATCGTGCTCCATCTGACTGTAGGGCAGTCCCCTGTCACGAAGGAACTCGGTTCGCCCGATCTCAAACAGACGAAGGTAATTGCCATGATACACCACGCCCATCTTGTCGGTATCGCTGTAACGAACACGATACTGCGACGTATGTCGGGCAACTTCGGAGCTCATCGTGATCCACCCTGAACGGGCGTCGACATCATGATATCAAGGAGCCGTTCGAGTTCCTCCAATGAGAAGAACTCGACTTCGATCGCTCCGGTATCGTCAGCCTTCACCTTCACCCGTACTTGAGTGGCAAACACATGCCGAAGTGAATCTTCGATGGCCTGAATAGACTTGTCGGTCTCCTTCGGTGCAGCCGGCTGTGACGACTTGGACTGGCGCGACTGGATCTGTCCTGAACGATTGATCTCCTTACGTCCGAGTTCAAGATCCTTCACGAGTGCTTCGGTCTTACGTACCGATAGCTCACGGTTGACGATCTCTCGAAGCACCGCCAGCATTCTACTTTCCGACGAAAGGGCCAGCAGCGCTCGTGCATGCCCCATACTGATGCGTCGATTTCTGAGCGCAGCCTGAATATCGGCCGGAAGCTTGAGAAGTCGAAGCGAGTTCGCAACTGTACTGCGGTCCTTGCCGACCTTGACCGCTACATCTTCCTGCTTCAGGTTGCAGTCATCGATGAGGCGCTGATATCCTTGTGCTACTTCCAGCGGATCGAGATCTTCGCGTTGAACATTCTCAACGAGTGCGATCTCGAGCATCTGAGCATCCGATCCGACCTCGATCACATGAGCAGGAATCACCGTCAGTCCAGCCATTTGCGATGCACGGAACCGGCGTTCACCACTGATAAGCTCGTAGCCATCGAAGTGTCTACGAACCGTGATCGGCGTGATCACCCCATGAACTGCAATCGACTGAGCTAGTTCTTCGAGAGCCTTCTGATCAAAGTAGTGACGGGGCTGAACAGGATTGGTCGAGATCTTGTCGATCTCGATCGATGTTACCCCCAATGGCTGCGCATCGCCAACCAGCGGCTGTTGCGCTGTCGATTCCGGCCGTAGAAGTTCCTTCGGGATCAGAGCCCCAATGCCCTTACCGAGTCCGAGTCCTTGTTTCACGCTGTTACATCTCCCGAATTAGCCGACCAGAGCACCGGCGGTGGCGGCATTCTTTTCAAGGATCTCTGTGGCCAGTGCCAGATAGTTCTGAGCTCCGATACTTGATGCGTCATAAAGCAACACTGGCTTACCATGACTCGGGGCCTCCGACAGACGCACATTGCGTGAGATCACGGTCTTGCAAGCCTTGTCCTCAAAATGACGTCGTACTTCGTCCACCACCTGATTGCTCAGACGCAAACGTGAGTCGTACATCGTCAACAGAACGCCTTCGATCTCGAGGCTCGGATTTGATGTGCGGCGAACGATCGAAATAGTATTGAGCAGCTGACCAAGCCCTTCGAGTGCGTAGAACTCGCACTGGACAGGGATCAGGACCGAATCAGCAGCCGTCAGGGAGTTCAACGTCAGCAGACCAAGCGAAGGTGGACAATCGATGACGACATAGTCGTACTTATCCTTGATCGACGAAAGGATCGACTTAAGCAGCTGTTCACGCTGCGGTACGTCGATGAGCTCAATCTCGGCACCTACGAGGTTGATATGCGACGGCACGAGATCCAGATATGGCATGGCCGTGGTGACAACAACGGTCTCAACCGGCAAGCGATTGACAAGCACTTCGTAAACTGTTTTATCGAGTGCCGACGTGTCGACTCCATATCCATGCGACGCATTTGCCTGTGGATCGATGTCTACAAGCAGCGTGCGTTGCTCAGTTGCAGCCAGAGAAGCGGCAAGGTTGACGGCGGTCGTGGTCTTGCCCACGCCACCCTTCTGGTTTGCAACGGCAATGATCTTTCCCATTGGATTGACGACTCCAGGACTGTGACACGAGTCACAAATGAGGTGAAGTTTTCAGCATGATTCGCAGCGTGCCTGCCGCGCAGCAGTCGCAAAGGTACGAAGCAGGGCGTACTCAGTAAAACCCTTGTTTCATGGACGTTTCACGCTACCTTCCGCCGGAGATGGACAGTCGTATGTCCACCCCCACTTGCGTGGTACTGAACCCCGGATTAGCCGCCCCTTCACTGAAGTTTCCTTCGTATTTGAAGAAGGCAGAAGCGGTGACGCGCTCGCTAAGAGTGTATCGAGCTCGGGGCTCGACAACGATCTGTGTGGTGCCATCAACCACCGCACCGCCCGGTTTGTAGTTGAGTACGTCGAACTGTCCGCGGCGGTTCTTTCTCACCTGCGTATTGAATGTCAGCTCGAGGTCGTTGTTCAGGTCCATACCCAGCAGTTTGATCGGAACGTTACGACGCAGGTATGAGGCCTGGATCTGAAACTCATGGGATGTTTCCTGCGAGATCACGGCGCGTGCCGAAGCATTGAATCCATGCGTCGTGGTCACGCTGTAGCGGGCCGTCGCCGTCAGCAGGCCGTTGAGCTTACGCTCGTCAAAGCTGAGGTTCAATCCGACCAGCGGTGTGAAGCCGGACTTCACCTGTTGCACTTCTACAAAGCGGCCATTGTCATTGGTGCGGGCATTCTCGGTGTAATTGGACTGATATGCGTGCTCAAGGAAGACACGCTGCGCCAGCCCCTTGAAAAGTGGGAGCTTTTCAATACCATCCCAACGCAGAGTCCAGTTGAGCGCTGGAATAGCTCGAGCGATCTCCCCACTGAAGAACTGCCAGGATTCAAATCCTTCACGGAATGCATCGGCCAAAGCATTAAGGAGCTGTGAGTTGCGGTTCGTGGTATCAGGATTTGCCAGGATGGTGGTCTTGCGCTCATTGTAGAGTCGAATGACGTTCTCAACGTTATCATTCGAGAGCCCGAAGGGCAGATCAGGAAAGCTGATGAACGTCCTATCGAGCGTCTGACGCTTGACAACATTGGTGAATGTCGGTATGCCGGCCGCATCGGTCTCAACGCGCTGATTACGGGTAAATCCAACGTCGGTGCGCATCGTTAGATCGAGCGTAGCGCCGGGCCACAGGGGCCGGCTGGTCTGGAGCTGGAGTGTGTTCTTCTGTGAGTAATCGTCCTGCATGACAGCGTTGGCCGGCCGAATACCCGGAGCACTCGTAAGACGGAAGAATGGGAAGCTCGATGATGGCTCGATTGATACTTCTCCGTGCGGATTCGAAACAAGTCCAAGCTGGTAGGCCGCACTGGGCCCAAGTGACGGATCATTGTCACGGAAGAGCACTGTACGTGACCAGAGGTTTCCGAATCCTGACTGTCCCAAAACACCCTTGTTGATAGCATTGGTGCCCTGATTGAACGTGGTGGTGAGATTCTCAAATCCAAAGAAGATCTCCTGGAAGATCCGCCCGATACCACCACCATCCTTCGGAGGCGTTCCGAAGATCTCATTGCCGAGCTGACGCCAGCGAAGCACAGGACTAAGGCGGAATGTGGCCGTATAGCGGCCCTCCCGCACGACATCTCTCAGCGAAGTGTCGGCCTGCAGTGGGTCGAAGAGAGTGAAGTTGGCCGTGTAGGAACTGGATGTTTCGAGGAATCGATTCAAGCCCCCGATGTCGGGCAGACGCGGTCGAAACGACAGGGTAACGTTCTGATTGTAGTTGCTGATACTTCCGAAGTTGAGAACACTGCCCTGTCCGCCGAAGATCTGCGACGTCAACTGAGATGCTGTGCGCTGACGTCCATTTTCATCGAGCTCAAATGGCACCATGGTCGACATGGACATGACCTTGTAATCAAGCGTTGGGCTCAGGAATCCATTCTCGACAAATCGCCAGTTGAATCCGAGTGACTTCTCGGCGATGAATTCCCGAATGATGGGGCTTGCCTGCACCAGGAACCGTGACTGCTCCGTGGTGCGTGCCCGCGTCATGTTGATACTGGCATTGAGTGACTGCGGCAGGAAGTTGATCTTGGCATCCTTGTATGCTTTCAATGCCCAGATATCGGTGAGGAACTTCAAAGGCGAGACCGAGAGCTTAGGCGCAATGTTTACAGCATAGTCCATCTTAAATCGCCAACGCCAATCGAAACGCTGCTGCACAACCTGCGAGCGCTCAAACTCCTGACTGTATGAAAAATTGAACGTCAGCTTGTTGAAGGTGTCATCAATGTACCACGCCTTGACGGGGATGCCGAGTCGCAGGCCGTTCAATGCCCACTGGTCTTGCACCCGCACACGCTGCGACCGACGCCGAACCTCTTCGGCAACCTGATTTGCAACATCTTCCGAGGCTCCCTTTCTGGCGGTGTCGCGAGCGGCCGCCAGAGCTGCGGTTTCAAGGACGACGTCGTTCTGTGCTTGGAACTGCGGTGTTTCACTGATTTCCGCGTGGGTGTAACTGATCGGGATGCGAGTTTCACGAAGACTCTTCGGAAGAAGCCTTTCAAGGCCCAGCTGCACCGTCGTCGTCCATGTGGTCGAGTGCATACGATTACCGAAGCGTTCCTCCAGGCGATGGAAGTTCGGGGTCGTCGTATTGACAGCAGTTGTTATATCTCCGATGTCGGCAAGTTTCAATGTCGCATTTCCTATGGCCGCCCAATCGTTGTCGGCCGCCGGCTCGACGGCACGTAGTTCATTGACCCACATTGTGGTGGACAGCTCATTCGGATAACGTTCCGCGGGATTGGCAATTCCGAACCCGAAGAACGATATCCGCGTCATGATAGGGTTACCCTTGATTGCAAAGACACCTTGTGGGTCTCCCGGAACGGGGAATTCCTGCCGATGGGTCACTCTCGACTTATCCCTGATCTCCTTGATGGCCGTAAGGTCTTCAATGCGAATGCGCAGATCCTGCCAGCCCCGTATCATCGGGCGGCGGAATTCATAGTAATTGGCCGAATCGATGCCGAATCGGATAAAGCAATAGGCTGTCGGAGTAGCCCCCTCACTGACAGTTGAGGGCATGGTGTTATCACCATGTATGAAAAAGGCCAGCTGCTTGTAAAAGAAGAGGTCCCACGGCCTGAATATTCGAGCAGTAAAGCGTTCCTCCCCTGCTCTCAAGTTCCGCGTCCGAACCACAAGTGCTTGCTCATTTAGGTAAAGCAGTTGGTACGGATCCGGATTCTGCAGCTGCTGAGGAGCTCTTACTCCGGGGGGCATGGTGTAGAAATCCGGAGCATCCTGATTTTCTTCACGGTTAACGTAGGCCACTTGGATGACGGTGTCGGTCTGATCGACACCGGACTGGAACTGATGATTTCGGAGCCAGAATGATCCGACAACGCCCCAGTCGGCGATGGATACCTTTACGCTTCCGCCTTGGAAGTGGATCCGTGCGTACTGGATGTTGGTGAACAGCGGGTTGCCCACAATTGAATCAGGGCGCCGAACCGGGATACGAAACTGATACCAGCCGCTTGCCGGGTTTCCGCCAACGATCTGAGCATTCAGAGAAGGATTCGGGATCAGCTTGACCTCGTAGCGGAAATAGCTGTTGTCGAGCGAGATGGTCTGACCATTGTTACGATTCAGCACCTCGGTATCGGGGAATTGGCCGAACTCGGACTGCGTGGCATTGCCCTCGTAGTTGTTGTAGCGACGGAATTGCTCTTCTGTCTGATTGTTCCGGTTGCTAGTGAAATCAAAGAAATAGTTGTCGCGCGCCGGGTCAGCTTCCTGATTGAGCGGTGCCGGATATGCCGATTTCTCCTGCTCATCCGTGAGTCCGTCAAGTCCTGTGTCTTCACCTAGGTCGACAAGGTTGTTTGCCGGTGGCCGATCTTCGGTGTTGAGGCCCTGATTGGGAATGATGTCTTCGCTGATCTGCCCGAGATCGATGAACATTCTCGAACCGGGTTCATATCCTTCGATGCGCATCATCACTTCGATGAAATCGATGTTCTCATTATCGAAGTTCGTGTTGAACGGCGAGAGCAGCCTCGTCAGACCTCCCCATATGCGCTGACGATTCGCCCCCTGGAATTCAGAAGCACGCTGCCGCACCGAAAGACTATCCGGCCCGTTCCACTCAGGGTTCTGAGGATCAATGAACTC
Source organism: Candidatus Kapaibacterium sp. (assembly GCA_018882895.1). Classification (GTDB taxonomy): domain Bacteria; phylum Bacteroidota; class Ignavibacteria; order Kapaibacteriales; family Kapaibacteriaceae; genus UBA10438. The sequence goes on along the minus strand of VERF01000001.1, from coordinate 117,187 downwards.
AGAGTTCGGGTTGTGAATACCGCGCTCATCAGGGGCGAACACGATTCGAAGCGGGTTGATGTTGTTGCGGCCTTGAACCTGCGCACGATTCGGATAGACGTCAACTTGGGGAACATCTGGGACGAACTTCTGAAACCAGAAGACCTTTCCACGGAACTTCTGGGCCGTGGTATCGCTATCCCAGAGCGTGGAATCCTTGGAGGCAGATGAGTGCTGCCACGTAGTGGGAGTGAGGCCAAAACCGAGGTAGCGTCGGGCTGATTCGAAATCATCAACATAGGCCACAGCCTTGCCGCCGTCACTGGAAACCGTTGAAAAACGCTTGTTCGGAGTTGGCGAAACCATCGCCCATTCGCCGTTAAAGGCAAACGTCGACTTCTCCTTGGTATCGACCCCCGGGATGAAGTTCAGTGCATCTGTCAGCCAAGGGAGTTCGGCATTGAAACGCGCGTCTAGGCCGAACATGAAGTTCGCATTGGGCTCCTGACCCGGCAGCACGCGGTCTACGATCGCAGCTTGATCGTAGTTCATCATTGTCATTCCGATGGACCCGTTCATCCGACGTTTCGTGAAAAGGCGCATATCGGCGCGCATTCCAAGAAGCGTGCGCGTCGTCAGGTTGAAAAGATCATTCTTCTCGAATTCAACATTGAGATTTGCGTTCGGCAGCTGCGCCCTCGGGTTGAGCATCGAGAGCGTTCCACTATTGTAGTCAACCATGAAGTCGACACCTTCGCGTAGGGCTACTCCGTCGAGCGTCACACGAACACTTCCCGGCGCCAGCTGATACGCAAGTGGAATACGACTGCCCATTGAAGTGCCTGTTGCTTCGCCAACGATCAGAAAGCGGTCTTTAGCCGAGACCAGCCGGGCGGCGATATCGGTAGTGTCGTAGACTTCATTGAAGACGTATTGCTCGGCAAGCTGAGCATTACCCTTTGCGGCGAAGTAATCACGCAATCCCTCCCTGAACGGTTCAAGGCTCGGGAAGGTGATCTCACCACGCTGTGAATTAAAGATCGGAGGTCGTGGGTCAAACACCCCGTCAGGGGGCTCTACACCGGTACCATTGTTGACCTGGTCGACGCGGAAGATCGTAACAATCTTATCCTGAGCGCCGTCGATGACGTCTGCAGAGTCATTCGTCGACCTGTAGTACCACATCCCGAGGCGAGCATCCTGGGCATTGATATTCGGAACGCCGATTGGGTAACGATTCCGCATCATGCGCTTCCAGATTGCACGGAAGCCCGGCTGCATCTGAGGCCTCGCAATGAGTTTCAGCAGGATGGTGTCGCGTTCATTGGCATTACGTGAAAGCGTCCCGACGTACTCATCATCAGCATCTGAGGTGGTTGGTCCTTCGACGCGATAGGAGACGGCGTAATAACGGTCGTTCCGAAGGTTTAGCACCGATACTGTTCCGAGATTGAGATCAACGTCGTACCGGCGCGAATCAAGACGAATGAATCGCCCCCTTTCAACAATACCGGCCTTGATCTCTGCCTGGGTGAGAGCTGCGGAATATCGATCTCCGGCAACGTATCGAATCGATGGAAGGTCCGCATAGGCAACAGCCTCGTTGGCCTGCACTTCTCGAAGGTCTGTGGTGGACTCCCAGATCTCGATCTCTTTGACAACGAGCTGCGCACCGACCTTCGACAGGGCGGGTGTTGCAGTGCGGAAATAATCTTTCCAAACTGCGAAATACGAAGTGTCGATAAAGAAGTGATTCTTGGCGTAATCGTAGGCTCGGATGGTGAACTGCTGACGCGACGAACCGCCTCGGGCATTGATGAACTGGCGCTCCCCTCTGCGTTGGGACGCAATGGTCTTTATGAACAAGGGGCCGAACTGGAAATCGGCTCTCACTCCGAAAAGCGTCTGTCCACCACCGATCAGCGCGCTTTGTGATTCGAGGTTTACATTACCGAATTCAACACGCTTGATGATATCGTCGTCGTTGCCTTCAAAACCGATCTTGAAACGATTGTTGAACTCGAACTGGTTGAGTGTGTTCCAGTCGACGTTCATGCGAAGCTTGTCACCGATTCGGCCGCTGACGTTGACCTGGATGTTCTGATTGAAGATCGGGGCCGACTGGTTCTGTCCGGCGATCGAGGCAGTACCAAGCGACTGGGCATCCCAGCGCCAACCTGCCTGAATGTTGACTTCACCATTGACATTGATCGAGATCTCGGGCTTACCGAAGATGCCGAAGAGCGGGTTCTGCGGAAGTGGGATCGTGATGTTTGTTGCCTGGTCGATGAGCTTGGTGAGCTCTGCCGCCGTAAGGGGCTTCTTCATCTCGTACTTCAAAAGCGCCGAGTCGCGTGCTTTCCGAAGGAGCTGCTCTCGCCGCTGATCTAGGTATGCCTCGAGTGAAAGAGGTACGGTCGTTCCAACGTCGGAGCCATCGGTGATCTCACGGAGTGTAATTGCCGACCCCAAAGTGTCGACCCCGCCCCGCATCGTATATCCCTTCGGTGGCCGTATGTATCGGTAGGATCTTTGAGGGGATGTCAGTCCGAATCGGTTTATAAAGACATCCGGAAAGTATCCTGGATAGTCCGTGTTGGTGGGATCTCCGATACCTTCCGGCCCCTTGGGGAGCGTGTCGCGACGCGTCGTGTCCTGCGGCTTCATCCGCAAGAGCGACCCAAGAAGGGTTGTGGTCAACTGAAGTGCACCAACGTGCAGCGGCTCGCTCTCGGCCAGCCAAGGCAGAAGTGACACCTCCGCTAGCAGGCATGTTGGGCCAGCCGCAATGACGCTAAACGCGCACAGCAGTGTTATCCACGTTCGTCGGGAAATCGCGAACACGGTCGGAAGCTCACCTTTTATTGTTCAAGAAAACTGACGACCAACCCCCCTGGAGGTCGGCAACATGACGTAACAAACGGCGAGAATAACCCGACTCCGTGTTTCTGCGTGATGGACAAAGATAACCGACACGTTACTTTTGCACGGCAGTCAGCCGGGGATGTTTTTCGCCCTGACGTGACTGCCAACAGCTCGGTCGCACGATTCACGACGCATCCTATTGCATCGCTCTATGAACCACACACAGCGCACCGCGGAAATGGCGGGACGATTCGCCTTTCTGCTGCTTGCCATCTGTCTCATGCCCACCGGCCTGATCGGTGCCATTACCGTACAGGAATCAGCCCCTTTCACGGCCAGCGAGACACGAAAAGTTTATGATCTTGGGGGTCAGTGGCAGCTGATTGAGGACGGGGTCGCAACAGGAACTGCTACTGTTCCGGGTGACTTGGGCGGAAACGAGCCGGTCAGACTCCGCAGAGCTTTGCGTATTGACAGTGCTATCCTTGCGCGCAACTCCTGGCACCTCCAGTTTTTTGGCATGGCCGATGCGGTCGAACTGACCGTCAATGGTCGTTTCATCATGCAGTACCCGGGTGGAATGATCCCATTTGCCATCCGCATACGAGACGGAATCCTTCGTCCGGGATCGAACACCATTGAACTCAATATCCTTCCGACCAGCCAACTTGCGGCAAACGTTCAGCGCAATGGCAGAGCTGCTCCGAAGCAGTACTTGGGAATTCTTCGCGAAGTATTTCTTGTCGGGACACCGCATATCTGGACCGAAAGCGTGCGTCTTCGCACGAACGTCCAGAATGGCACCGGGCAGTTGAGTGTTTCAGCCAGGATCATGAGCGGAATGATCGAAAAGCTACGTCAAGTGCAAGGCCAATCAGACGAGTTTAACACGAGCAGCAACCTCAGTTTCGGTGTGGAAGCCCGGATCGTCGACCAGAGGAGCGGCATCGTGATCAGTTCGACGGGTGCTCAGACATCCCAGATCGGTCGCGCTCGCGAGGTTACTCCGACCATGAGCCTCAGCGTTCCGGGCGCACGACTATGGAGTCCGAGCAGTCCGAATCTCTACGACCTCGAGATCCGCGTCATCGTCGATGGCATGTTGGTTGATGTTTTCCGCCAACCATTCGGATTCCGTTCAATCGCCATAGGCATGGTCGATGGCAGCAGGCGTTTCATTGTCAATGATACTGCCATTCGGGTACATGCCGTCGATTACATAGAAGACGCACCCGAACGCGGACCCGCACTATCAGTCGGGCAGATGCAGTATGACGTGACGCTCATGAAGACACTCGGCGTCAATGCTGTTCGGATCACACACGGTAGCCCACATCCGGTCTTCCTGTCGTTGTGCGACCGATATGGCATCATGGTCCTTGCTGATCTGCCGTGCTCGGACATCCCAGCAGATGTGCTTGGTGAAGCTGAACTGTCGACTCGCCTTCGAAATAGTGCCGAGCGGACCCTTTCGTATCTGGACCCCCACCCGTCGGTGCTTGGCATCGGATTGAGCGATGGCCTCGACGAGCAGTCGTCAGAAGTGACGCGCTATCATGAAGAGATGGCTCGATATACGAGGCGGATGTCATCAAAGCTGGTTTTCAAGACCATTTCATCAAGGCAGCTGAGTCTTGCAAGTGAAGGGGGCTTCGACTTTATCATCGTCAACTTCGCCTCCCTTGCTGACAGCTCAGCAATGATGCTGCTGCGACGACGCGACCAAGCGATCTTTACATCGGCGGCAGTTCTGGCCCAGTTTGGGAGTCGCGTCTCACCCCAGAACACGAACGGCTTCAGTGATCAACTATCGAACGAGGCGCAGGCTCTTCTTATCAGTAAGTACTACACGTGGGCCACATCTGCCCAGCTTGCAGGAATGCTCGTTTGGTCATTCAATGATTATCGACTTGAACGCGCGACGATGCTTGTCGATCATTACGATCCTCTGCTGTGTACTTCCGGTTTGGTTGATGCTTATCGCCAGCGACGAGTGTCGTTTGAAATGTACAAGGCACTGATCAACGACGAGAAGCTCCCCCTCTTGCAGGCCCGTGACATCGGCTTCACCACACCAATCGTCTTCATCGCCGGTGGTGTTTTGCTGGCAATCATGCTGGCACTCGTTGCCAACAGATCACGGCGTTTCAGAGAGTACTTCCTCAGGGCACTGGTACGACCCTACAATTTCTACGCAGACATTCGCGATCAACGCATCCTGTCAACAGCGCAGACAGGTGTGCTTGCCGGCGTGATCTCTGGCGGAGTCGGACTTGTAATTGCGTCGTTCCTATACTTTGTGCGCGTCAACCCAAACGTTGAGAGCATTCTTCACATCCTGTTGCCGAGTGATTCCCTCTATTCGGCACTTCGCTACGTCGCTTGGCATCCTGAGTTATCTACGTTGGCATGGTCTACCGCCGTTTTGATCTGGCTCGGACTCCTGAGTGTGGCGCTCCGCACGGGGGCTGCTTTCGTTAGAAGTCGCATCAGCATCCGAGACACATTCACAATTGTCACGTGGTCGGGACTGCCCTACATCATCATGCTTCCGATCGGCATCGCCCTGTACCAGGCGCTTTCGGACAACGAGCTATCTCTGATGGTTCCGCTAACCGTATTCATGGTTTCGATTTGGGTTATGCTGAGGATGCTCCGAGCCACGAGTGTGGTATTTGACGTACGTCCTTCGGTGGTCTATCTCATTGGCCTGTGTCTGTTGATCATCGTTGTCGCGGCGGCTGTGTTGTCTCTCGACTTCACGAACCACGGCTTTTCGTTCCTGACGCATTACATGTACGTCGGCTGATGAATACATGATCGCGCCGGGACAATACCTTTCGACCCCACAGCGGGACCTCAGCGAGCGTGAACGCACGATCCTGCAGGCCGTGGTACACCTTTATATCCTCGGCGGAATGCCGGTTGGTTCGCGCGTCCTGTCCTCGTTCCTATCGCGAACGATGCCACTGAGTCCGGCAACGATCCGCAACACTATGGCCGATCTTGAGATGATGGGTTACATCACCCATCCACACACATCTGCCGGCCGACTGCCTACCGATCTTGGGTACAGGTTTTACGTCGACTCTCTGATCGAATCGCAGCCGCTCCCGTTTCCGGCAGAGCTGCAATCGGCTGATGCCGCCGTGGCGGATCTGCTGAACACTCCGCGCGAAAGCGTGGTAAAGGATGCGACCAGAATCCTGGGATCACTCAGCCGACATTTGGCCATTGTTCAATTGCCGACGGTTCGGCAAGCACGAGTGCGGCGCGTCGAGATCGTTGCGCTTAGCAGCGAACGGTTTGTTGTCATCATTGATCTTGACAGTGAACTTGTACGAACGGTGAGTCTGGAGACCCGCACAGCCGTTGAACTTGAGTCTATCCAGGAGATCGGAAGATATCTGAACGAGCGGCTCCATGGTCGCCCCTTGGCAGATGTCACAGAGCTTCTCTCTGAGGGGGCTTCCCCACACGCGATCGAATCTTCCCTGCTGCGACTGTTCGTTGACCAGATCGGAAGTATCGACGTTACCAATGATGGCTCCACCGTGCATGTGTCTGGTGCCACGAATCTGATTGCACAGCCACATCATGACTCTCCCGAGAGGTTGCGCACCATCATTGAATTGATCGAAAACGAAGACGTCATTGTGCACCTTCTCGGTTCCTCATCAGGCACCGAGGGAATCACGGTCCGCATCGGAAATGAGATGCCAAACGTCGAACTTCGTGACTACTCTCTGGTGACATCCACCTACAGAGCTGGCACAGCCCGCGGCACGCTCGGCGTGATCGGTCCTCGAAGGATGGACTACGGTAGAATGATCAACATCGTTCAGCTCATGTCGGGGGTACTGAGCCGAACATTCGGACAGCACACACCATAGAGTTCGCATGTACGTCATGTGGCCACTCGACGTGATAATCACAAGAATTGAAGGTTTATGACGATGTCGGAACACGACCACAGCCAGCACGACTCCACCGGCGAGCAGTCCGCCGAAATAGATCAGATGCAACGCGAGATTGACGAATGGAAGGATCTGGCTGCACGCCGTCTTGCCGATCTCGAAAACATGCGTCGCCGCACAGCTCTCGAAAAGCAGGAGTTGCACCTGCGTGCAGCCGAGCATGTGATCACCAAGATGCTACCCGTCCTGGACGATCTGCACGCCGCCGTCGAAGCAGCCGGCACCACACAGGACTCAGCAGCGCTGCGCACAGGCATTGAGATGATCTACGCAAAGGCGCGGCAGATCTTCGAAGAGTCGGGTGTGCAAGTGATCGAAGCCGAGCCGGGTCAGCCGTTCAATGTGGAAATGCACGAGTCCCTTATGCACACGCCCTCTGAACAACATCCGGAAGGGCATATCATCCAGCCGGTAATGCGTGGGTATCAGCTCAATGACCGCGTGCTGAGACACGCCAAGGTCATCACCTCGGCCGGTCTGCCCCCTCACACCGAAACGGGCTCATAATGGCAAAGCGCGACTACTACGAGATCCTCGGCCTCCAGCGAGGCGCCTCCGGCGACGAGATCAAGGCAGCCTATCGCAAGCTGGCCATGAAGTACCATCCTGATCGCAACCCGGACAATCCCGAGGCCGAAGCGCACTTCAAAGAAGCTGCGCAGGCCTACGATGTGCTTGGAGATGCCGATAAGCGAGCCCGATATGATCAATACGGTGAGGCTGGCCTCGGAGGTCAGAGCTACGGTTCTTACTCAAACGTCAATGATATCTTCAGTGCCTTTGGCGACATATTCGGTCAGTCAGTCTTCGGCGACATGTTCGGAGGGGGCGGCCGTTCCCAGGGCAGACGTTCCCGCAAGGAACCCGGCGCAGACCTGCGTGTTCGCCTGTCTTTGACGCTGGAAGAGATCGCTACTGGTGTTGATAAGACCATCAAGATCCGACATTATAAGCCGTGCTCTACATGCTCCGGATCGGGTGCCGGATCAGACTCTGGTTATGTCACCTGCAGCGCCTGTCAGGGAAGCGGGGAGGTCCGCCAGGTCTCGCGCAGCGTCTTCGGCCAGTTCATCAATATCGCCCCCTGCGCACAGTGCTCAGGAAGTGGTGAGATCCTCAAGGACAAGTGCGGCAGCTGCGAAGGCGAGGGGCGCACTGACGGCGAGACGTCAGTGAAAGTCACGATTCCTGCCGGTGTTCGCACTGGGAATTACCTGTCGGTAACTGGCAAGGGGCATGCAGGCCGCCGAGGAGGCGAGGCCGGTGATGCCATCGTTGTGGTCGAGGAGATGGAACATGAACATTTCGATCGGCATGAAGACGACGTTACCTACGGGCTTACTATCGATATGCTCACAGCCACTCTGGGCGGATCCATCGTCGTGCCAACGCTGACAGGGACGGCTGAGATTGAAATTGACCCCGGCACTCAGCCCGGTTCGACGCTGCGCATGAAGGGTAAGGGCATCCCCCACCTAAACAGCCGTGGCAGTGGCGACCAGCTGATCGAGATACATGTGGCAATCCCGACGAAGCTTTCGGGCGATGAGCGAAAGACCCTTGAGTCACTCCGTTCATCGAAGAACTTCCGAGGCCCCGACCAGTCGAAGGGCTCGTCCTTCTTCACCAAGTTCAAAGAGGCGCTTTCGTAGTCCGAACTGTCGCCTCTGGAAAGGTTTCCATGCGGCAGTTATTGAGTACCATACAGACCCACCTGCGGGTGACTTCCAACGAGGCGATGTTCGTTGCGGCCTTTGCCACGGTGGTCGTCACCGGCTCGCTGGCATCGCGTTTTCTGCCGCTCGACTCCACGTCGGATCTGCATGAGCACACGTCGGTCGAATCGGTGATCCGCATCCTGGATAGTCTTGGACAGCAGCAGCAGTCCACGATGTCATCCGGCAGCGATTCAACTCGTCAGGCCGGCGGACAATCACAATCTCCAAGAGATACCGAATCCCGCCCTGATGGAGGAAGGTCTCGACCTCCTCGAGCGATCCCGATCAATATCGCCTCTGCCAAGGAACTTGAACAACTTCCCGGGATCGGACCTGCCATGGCCCAGCGGATAATTGAACGCCGTCGAATCCGCCCCTTCACATCGGCCGAAGACCTTCTGGATGTAAAGGGTATCGGCCCAAAGACCCTTGAAAAGCTGCGGCCTTATGTGATCGTGCCGTAAATTGACCGCAATGATGTCGACGACGGTCTACTACCATCCAAGGCGAACGCTGGTGGCCACGTGGGATGCACGCGGACCCGTTCCACGTCTCGTGGCATTCCATGAGTATGCTCCGAATGATCACTCCTCAGTAGCCAACCTGCACGGCGTAGACGTGACCAGTGTTCTGGGCAATGACTGCTGGTTTGTTCACAGCTTTCCAACCTCCTCCGACCAACCGGATTCGCGGCGCCGTTCATTCGAATTGGAAGAAGTATGCGGACTCTCGGCAAGCCACGCAGTCGACATGGAATGTTCCACTCGGTTGCGCTCGGGTCTGTCGTGGAGCAGCTTCGTAGCACTACGTCCAGACGCACCCTCCTACAATGAGCTCGCCTCAAGCGGTGCTCTTCGGACCGATCTTGCAGTAGACATTGAAGTTGCCCTTGCGTGTACGCCCGCCCAAGCCCACCCATGGGCACTTCACGGACGGCGCGGCCCTCTGTCGATCACAGCTGTGATCGGCTCCGACCACCAACCGGCCGTGATCTCCGTCCAGTCCACTTCAGCAGAAGCCCCCTATCACCAGACAGCTCTTTCCGAGCTGGCCTCTGTGGGTCAAAGATTCGATGTGAACGTCAAACACGCCATGCTCTTCGGCGACTACCTCACCTTGCCGATGGTCGACCAGGTGAAGTCGGCACTGCGTGAATCAGGCATCAAGTCCACGCGGCTGCAGCCGTTTCGAATTGTCGAAACATCACTCGACGAATCGACAGCCTCACGCATCATCGCTCGAGCGCACGTCATCTCGCCCATCATGGCAGGGATCCTGCCGCGTCTGCGTTCGTAACCGATGCGCATCATCGGCGGAACTCTCAAACGAACCATCATCCCTTCCCCACCGGGCGATGCCACTCGACCGACGATGGACCAACTTCGAGAGTCGATCTTCACCGTCATCGAGCAGACGGTAGATCTGGCTGGTTCCACCGTTTTGGATCTCTATGCAGGAAGCGGAATCCTTTCGTGGGAAGCACTGAGCCGCGGAGCCACACGAACGACAATGGTCGACACTTCGGCCGAGATCTGTCGGCACCTGCGGAGCATTGCTCAGCAGCTGGGCCGAAACGAAGACGTCAAGATCATTCGCACTGATGCACTTTCAGCAATCGAAGGTCTACAACTGACCGAGATCGACTGCCTCTTTGCCGACCCTCCATATGCGCGCCGAGACTGCAACCGCCTGATGCAATTGCTCAATACTCATGATGTGATTCGGCCCGGAGGACTGGCGATCATTGAGCACGGCGATCAGGAGTTTCTTCTGCCAACAGAACGTTTTGAACCAGTTTGGCAAGGGGCTCGCGGACCCAGTATTGTCGAGATCTTCCGCCGTATCGAAACGAACCCGTAGTTTTGTTGCTTATGGGCACACAAGCCATCTACCCTGGATCGTTCGACCCGATCACCCTGGGACACGTCGACGTGATCGAACGTGCCTCCCAGATGTTCGAGACCGTCACCGTTGTGGTTGCTCGCAACAGCCGCAAGACGCCACTGTTCGACGAGCAGGAACGTCATGAGATGGCCTCGGAGTCGCTTCGTCACTTGCCAAACGTCCGCGTGGTGGTCCATGCAGGCCTGGTGGTCGACTACGCGATCGAGAATGGCGCGACGGTGATCGTCCGCGGAATTCGGGCAGTGACGGACTTCGAATATGAGTTTCAGATAGCCCTCATGAACCGCAAGCTTCAGCCGCTGGTGAGCACCATCTTTCTCATGCCCCATGAAAAGTACACCTATCTGAACTCGAGTATCATCCGAGAACTGAGCAGATATCACCAGAATCTCAGCGAATTCGTCCCGCCGATCGTTGCCGATCGCCTTACCAAGAAGTTCTCATGAAGGTCCACATCCTTACTCTCGGATGCAGCAAGAACACGGTTGACAGTGAAACGCTTGCCGGACACCTGCGCGCTAATTCGCTTGAGCTTGCCACTGACCTCGATGATGCAGACACGCTGGTGATCAACACGTGTGGGTTTATCGATCAGGCAAAGGAAGAAAGCGTCAGTGCAATTCTCGAGGCCGCACGCATGCGAAGTGAAGGCAAGCTCAAGCAGCTTGTTGTGGCAGGTTGTCTGAGCGAACGCTATGGTGACGACCTTCGCAAGGAGATTCCCGAAGTCGACCACTTCTTCGGAACGGAGGCCTACGAGCAGATCATCAAGGCCATTTCGCCTGACCTGAAGTATGCGCTTCTGGGTGATCGCATCCTCTCTGCTCCCGTACCATACGCATACCTGAAGATCTCCGAAGGTTGTGACCACCCCTGCTCTTTCTGTGCCATCCCGGTGATGCGAGGAAACCATCGCAGCATTGATGCCGACACGCTGGTGAACTCGGCTCGCTCGATCGTTGCTCAGGGGGCGAAAGAGATCGTCCTGGTGGCTCAGGATCTGACCTACTACGGCATGGACACTGTGGGGCAGCGCTCGCTGGCTTCCCTACTTGAGCGAATTGCCGGTGAAAGCGGCGCTGAATGGATCCGCTGTATGTATGCCTATCCATCGCAGTTTCCGAAAGACGTGCTGCGCGTGATACGCGATACGCCGAACATCTGCACCTACCTAGACATGCCATTGCAGCATGCCTCCACCAACGTCCTCAAGAGCATGCGACGCGGGATCACGCGGCGCGCCACCGAGGAGCTACTTGATGAGATCAGGCAGACCGTACCGGACATCGTCCTGAGGAGTACCTTCATCGTGGGTTATCCTTCCGAGACCGAGGCCGATGTTGACGAGCTGGAAGAGTTCATCACGAAGCAGCGCTTTCACAGGCTGGGCGTGTTCACCTATTCGCAGGAAGACGATACATACGCATACATTCTCGGAGATCCGATCTCTGCAGAAGTGAAGGAAGAACGTCGAGCCCGCATCATGGATGCTCAGCAGCAGATTTCCTACGAGATGAACCAGCAACGCATTGGTCAGACCCTGCGGGTGCTTATCGAAGAAGAGATATCGGGCGAATTCAGGGGGCGAAGCCAAGCCGACGCTCCGGAGGTGGACAATGACGTCTACGTCCGATCCGATAAGCCCCTTGCCACGGGCAGCTTCGTGGATGTTGAGATCGAAGATGCCGCAGAGTTCGATCTGTTTGGTACCGCACGGGGCCTAGTGTCTGTAGGAACGCCGTAACACAAAGAAGACAACTACGCTGACGGTGGCCATCACGGTAAGCAGGACGGCGATTCCTGTTCTTTCGGTCGTTTCACTTGCGATCTTCATCCACTGAAGTCCACTGCGCCAAAGGAACGTCAACGAAAAGATCGCGGCCGCCGAGATGCTTGCCGGCAACGTCCACATGCGTCCCATCCGGTGAAGAACTCCCAGCAGAACGATAAGTGAACCGAAGATACTTCCATTGAACAGCGCCGACGTGCTGTGTTCAATCGTGATCTCGTATCCGATCAATCCACTCACGACCAGGAATAGTCCGTAGCCGATCAGAAGAGTGCTGACCTGGCGAGTGCTCAACATTGCGTCAGCACCCCGTCAATCATGATATACCGCAGGTCGGCCCTTGAGGCGAGTTCAGCACTATGTGTGGCAATGATGCAGGAGGAGCCACGCTCTCGGACCATTTCGATGAGCAGATCGCTGACCTGCTCGGCGTTCTCGGTATCAAGATTTCCAGTGGGCTCGTCAGCCAGTACGATCCGTGGCTGGTTCATGAGTGCACGCGCAACGGCGACCCTTTGCTGCTCACCTCCAGAGAGTTCAGACGGGAGATGGTCGGCGCGATGCGAAAGATGCACTCTTTCGAGAAGCTTCAGAGCACGACTGCGCGATTCACTCTTTGAGACACCCACAATGCGGGCCGGCATCATGACGTTTTCGACGGCAGTGAATTCCGGGAGTAGATGATGGAACTGATAGACAATTCCAATGGCATGCGCCCTGACCTCTGATAGGACCGCCGGCGTTGCGGTCTGCAGATCGATCCATCGGTCATTATGGCATAACTCAACCGTGCCCGTGTCGGCCCGATCCAGTGACCCAAGTACATGAAGCAGCGTGCTCTTGCCTGCGCCGCTCGGCCCCATGATCGAGATGATCACTCCGTTATCAACCGATACATCGACACCACGAAGCACGCGCGTCGGCGCTGCGTCGACTCCATGATATGACTTCACCAAGCCCCTTGCCCGGAGGATCATGGGGCGAACTGTCCGTTGACGCGGACATCGTTTTCGTACAAAAGTCGAATGTCATCGATCCCTGTCAGCATCAGAACGACGCGCTCCACTCCGAAACCGAATGCGAATCCAGAGTACTCGTCTGGATCGATTCCGCAGGCGCGCAGGACGTTCGGATGGACCATTCCGGCGCCACAGATCTCGAGCCATCCGGAGTGCTTACAGATCCGACATCCTTCCCCCTTGCAGAGAAAGCAGGACATGTCAATCTCACAGCTTGGCTCGGTAAACGGGAAGTACGACGTACGAAAACGGAACTCGGCATTGGCATCATAGAAGCGTCGAGCAAATGCCATGATCGTGCCCTTGAGATCGGCCATGCTGACACCGCGATCGATGTAAAGGCCTTCTATCTGATGAAACTCAGCCAGTGAACGCGCGCTGACGGCCTCGTTGCGATAGACACGTCCTGGCATGATGCAACGAATCGGCGGCTTCATGCTCTGCATTACCCGAACCTGAACCGATGACGTATGCGTACGCAGAAGAACATCTGAGCGGCCGGGGGCATCAACGAAGAAGGTATCCTGCATGTCTCGCGCAGGATGATCGGGAGCAAAGTTCAGGTGCTCGAAGTTGTGGGCGTCATCCTCCACGTCCGGTCCCTCAGCAACATCAAAGCCCATCGAAGCGAAGATGTCGACAAGCCGATCGACGGTCTGTGTGATAGGATGCACCGCTCCGATTTGCGGCCCGCGGCCCTGTAATGTGACGTCGATACGCTCAACTGATGAGGCTGAGGCGTATCGGTCATGGGCCTGTTCATAGGCCTTGTCTGCAAGAGCACGGACCTCGTTTAGAAGTTTGCCAACTTCGGGCTTCTGTTCCTTGGGCACACTGCGAAGCTGTTCCACACAGGCCTGTATGGTCCCCTTCTTAACAAGATGCCGCAAACGGAACGCTTCAGCATCTTCTGCCGATGCGAGCTGACTGGACTCCTGATCAATGATCTGACGGAGTTGCTGGAGTTGTTCTATCAACGTCATGGTACAAATTAGTCAGATGCGACAACGGCGACAGCGTGAAAATTCTCGCTGTCGCCGTTCGATTCCGACGGTAATGGGCGATCCCCCGCCGACGTCTACTCTTAGAGAGACTTGACGAGCGTGGTGAACACCTGTGGATGATTCATCGCGATATCGGCAAGAACCTTACGGTTGATACCGATATTCTTAAGCTTCAGACCATGCATCAAGCGCGAGTAGGTCGTTCCGTTTACACGAGCTGCGGCATTGATGCGAACGATCCATAGCGAACGGAAAGTGCGCTTCTTGTTACGGCGATCACGGTAGGCATATTGAAGCCCCTTTTCAACGTGATGCTTGGCGATTGTCCAAACCTTGGACCGGGCGCCCCAGTAGCCCTTTGCGAGCTTGAAGTATTTCTTCTTTCTCTGGTGCGCCGCTACTTTATTGACACTGCGTGGCATGTCAAAACTCCTTGTGGATGGTCGTCAGGAGAACGGCTTGTCCCTGAACGACGGTGAATGAAAATCGTCTGCTTAACGTAGAGCCAAGCAGTGCAACACGTTTGGCATGTTGCTGGCATCTACCAACGTATCCTGACGCAGGTTGCGCTTGCGCTTCCGGGTCTTACTTGTCAGGATGTGGCTACGGTTTGCTTTTTGACGCTTGATAGCACCGCTTCCGGTGATCTTGAAGCGCTTCTTGGCTCCCGAGTTCGTCTTCATCTTCGGCATGTCGAAATCTCCTTCGTGACAATCGATTATTCTGCTACCGCTTCTGCCGGTGCCTGTGATGGGGTTTCTGCTCCATCCGCAGGTGCCGATTCACTCTTCTTCTTCGGTGTCTTCTTCGACTCTGGAGTAAGGAGAACACCAAGAAAACGTCCTTCCATCTTCATCGGCTGATCGATCTTCGAAACGTCGGCCAGGGCATCAATGAACCTTTGAAGGAGCACCTCGCCCAGTTCCTTGTGCAGGATCTCGCGACCCTTGAACATTACCGTGGCCTTGACCTTGTGCCCTTCAGTCAAGAACTGACGTGCATGACGCGTCTTGAAATCAAAATCATGCGTATCAGTTCCGGCCTTGAAGCGAACCTCTTTCAGCGATGTCTGTGTCTGGGACTTCTTGGCCTGCTTTTCCCGCTTCTGTTGTTCGTAGACAAACTTCCCGTAGTCGATGATCTTGCACACAGGCGGATTTGCCTGCGGCGCGATCTCTACAAGGTCCAACTCGCGCTCTGCTGCGATTCGCAACGCTTCACGCCGAGGCAAGATGCCGAGTGGCGCATTGGTGGAATCAAGGACGCGTACTTCGGGGGCTCCGATCTCGTCATTGATCTTGTGCTTGCGTTGTGATTCAACTCGCGGACCCTGTAAGGGTAGACTTGGACGCCTCAAACAGACTTTCGGCTAAAGTGGAAAGAGTCTTCAGATAAGAACGCAAAGATAGGGCTTTCTTAGGCTTACGACCAAACATGGAGCGCTCTTATGTTCCTGTGGTTGTAATTTTCGCCCCCATTCAACGTCATTTGCGCCCATGAACGACCAATCAGACGTCCTCGACTCAATCGAACAGGCAGATCGGCAGAACAACCCCGCTTTGGAGCGCCTCCCGGTGTTGCCGTTGCGCGATATTGTCATTTACCCCCACATGATCTTTCCGGTACTGATCGGACGGTCGTCTTCTCTGAAGGCTGTGGCAGAGGCAATGGAGCGGGACAAGTTCATCCTTGTCGTCTCACAACGCCATCCGTCAACCGAAGACGCCACGATCGACGACGTGCATTCTGTTGGGACTGTTGCCAAGATCCTTCAGGTGATGCGCCTGCCGAACAACCTGCTGAAGGTACTGGTCGAAGGCACGGTACCTGCCCGCATCACGAATGCTGTTCGCACGGAACCGTATCTGGAAGTAGAGATCTCTCCCTTGCCGGTTCATGCCGACATGAATGACCGCAACCTTGCCGCGCTGGTGCGTCACGCTACCGAATTGTTTGAGGAGTTCGTCAAGGGCAACCGGAACTTGCCACCAGAGGTGCTTGGCGCCTTTCAGAATCTTGAAGACCCGATCCGCAAACTTTACTACGCGGCCGCAAACATTCCTCAAAAGGTTGAAGCCAAGCAACGCATACTCGACGCACCATCGGTAAAGGATCAGTTCTACGAGTTGGTGCAGCTTCTTTCTGCAGAGATCGAGCTGCTTCGACTTGAAGTCGAGATTGACAGCAAGGTTCAGGACCAGATCCAGAAGTCACAGCGGAAGTACTTCATACAAGAGCAGATCCGTGCTCTGCAGTCTGAGCTGGGTGAAGACGATGACGGCGGACCTGAGCTGTCGAAGCTCAACGATCAACTCTCGATGGTGGAATTGCCCGAACCGGTTCGCGTAAAGGTCAGCGAAGAATTCGATCGTCTCAAACGCACCCCGTCGATGTCACCCGAATACGGGGTCAATCGTACGTGGCTCGAATGGATCGCCACAGTGCCATGGCAAGATCGAACGGTCGACAATCTTCAACTCAACCATGTACGAACGATTCTCGACCAGGACCACTACGACCTGAAGAAGCCCAAAGAGCGGATTCTGGAGTATATCTCGGTTCTGAACCTCGTTGGCTCCGTTCGCGGTCAGATCTTATGTCTGGTCGGTCCGCCTGGTGTGGGCAAGACATCACTTGCCAAGTCCATCGCCCGCGCACTTGGTCGGAACTTCGTCCGATTGTCGCTCGGTGGCGTGCGCGACGAGGCTGAGATCCGTGGACATCGCCGAACATACATAGGCGCGATGCCGGGCAAGATCATTCAGGCAATGAAGCGAGCCGGAAGCAACAATCCGGTTATCCTTCTTGATGAGATAGACAAGATGTCTATGGACTTCAGAGGAGATCCAAGCTCTGCGCTTCTTGAGGTGCTCGACCCGGAACAGAACGCCACTTTCAGCGATCACTATCTTGAGGTGGACTACGATCTTTCGAATGTCCTGTTCATCGCAACTGCCAACGTCAAGTACGATATCCCGGCTCCCCTGCTGGATCGTCTTGAGGTGATCGAATTGTCGAGTTACCTCGAGCCGGATAAGGTTCAGATCGCACAGCGCTACATCGTGCCGAAACTCCTGGAGAAACACGGGCTGCAGGGGCTGGACATTACCTTCACCGAAGGAGCATTGGGCAAACTTGTTCGCGAGTACACGCGAGAGGCCGGTGTGCGAAACCTTGAGCGCGAGGTCGCCAGCATTCTTCGGAAGCTCGCCGTCGATATCGTCGACACTGTCGGCAAGCGCTCCAAGACCGCTGTTGGTGGCGAGATGCGCTCGTCACGCACGTTCCAGTCAATTGCAAAGAACAAACGCTGGGTCATCGACGAGAAGAGTGTCGAGGGATTCCTGCGAGCTCCAAAGTTCAAGGTCAAGCCAGAGGAACTCAGCAACAAGATCGGTGTGGCCATGGGGCTTGCCTGGACGTCAATGGGCGGCGACACTCTCCCCGTAGAGGTGACCATGATGCCTGGAGCGGAACGTCTGACACTTACCGGCAAACTCGGCGAAGTCATGAAGGAGTCGGCCATGGCCGCTCTGTCCTATTTGCGCAGCAACCACAGTCGTTTCGGTCTTGACGAGATGTTCGCGAAGGATCGACAGATCCACATCCATGTTCCGGAGGGTGCGATACCAAAGGACGGTCCGTCGGCAGGAATCACAATGACCATGGCACTTCTGTCGGCAGCCACCGGACGCGAGCTCAGAGGAGATGTGGCTATGACCGGTGAGGTAACACTGCGTGGTAATGTGCTGGCCATCGGAGGCCTGAACGAGAAGCTGCTGGCCGCGCGCAGGGCCGGCATGACTATCGTGCTGGTGCCTGCCGAAAACCGAAAGGATGTCGAGGAACTTCAAGCTGAGGTTACGCGTGGTCTCAAGATCGTCTTTGTTTCTCACGCCGATGAGGCCGTGAAGATTGCGTTCGTCGATCCTCCGAAGTCGCCGAGATCTTCGCGAGCGACACTCCGAACTGCTCATACTGCGGCAAACTGACGTTTGGAAATGCTTCGGCATGACCGTAACTTTGGAGTCTATCCCAATCACAATGAATGACATACCGTTGTTGCATGCCATGCAGCAGCGAGAACCGAAGGAGAATTGAAATGGCAAAGAAGGGCGCCCGCGTGATCATCACGCTCGAATGCACGGAAGCGAAGAAGGAAGGAAAGCCGGCCTCACGCTACACAACGATGAAGAACAAGCAGACCACCACTGAGCGTCTCGAGCTGAAGAAGTACAATCCGTTTCTTCGTCGGCACACGGTTCACCGCGAGATTCGGTAAGCCCCCTGACAGCGTCTGTTCCTGTTCGCTACAGATCGGACTGCAAACTGAAAATCAAGAAGCGGCCTTGGGCAGATGCCCTGGGCCGTTTTTCGTTGTTGGTTCTGATTTCAGGGTCGAGATGGACGGATTCGCGTGAGCTTTTCGCAAACTGCTGAAGCCAGATCAATGTCTCGCGCATTGGCGTAGTTCATCAATGCGATGAACACATCGGCTGCCTCATCGGCAAGTCGGTCATGAGGGATCTCGTTACCCTTCCAACGCTTCTTTTCCAGGTTTGCCAGCTCGCCGGCCTCACCACAGAGTTCAAGTGAGAAGAACTCACCCGGACGCTCAATGAAACACTCTTGCTGATAGGCGTCGAATGCTCTCTGCACAGGGCCGACACCGCTCTTGACCTCCTGCGAGAGATGCACGCACAGAGGATGTATCGTTTCATTCATCAATGTCGTTCCCTTCCGATGGTGCCGATTCTCTCATGCGATAGCCAACACCGCGGATACTATGGATCAGTTGAGACTGCCCCGGCCGTTCGATCTTCTGCCGGACACGCTTGATGTATACGTCGATGATGTTCGACTCAGGGTCAAAATCATGCTTCCACACATGCTGCATGATCATGGAACGGGAAAGGATGCGATCCTTGTTGCGCATCATGTATTCGAGCAGTGCGTATTCCTTGGTCGTAAGCTCGATCTCTTTGTCATCTCGGAACGCATAGTGCGTCACCAGATCCAACGTAAGGTCTCCGCACTGAAGCTTGGTGGTCTTTTCACTGGTTGACCGCCGCAAGATCGATCGCAGCCGGGCAGCTAACTCCTCGAAGTGAAACGGCTTTGCCAGGTAGTCGTCGGCACCCAGATCCAATCCTTGCACTCTGTCCTCTGTCGTACCGCGTGCAGTGAGCATGATCACCGGCACCGCCAGGCCTTCCTGGCGGATGGATCGAAGCACACTGTAGCCATCAAGCTTCGGCAACATCACGTCGAGCACGATCGCATCGAACACGTTGTTCAGAGCCATGTTGAGCCCTGCTTCACCGTCTGAGGCGGTCTCAACGATGTAGCGTTCTTCTTCGAGACCCCGCCGGATGAAGCTGGCGACCTTGCGCTCGTCTTCGATAACTAGAATCCGCATGCGGCAAAATACGACGTGGCGTATCTTCGCCGCCATGCAATGGCCAGGCATCATCGGACAATATGCTGTACAGGAAATCCTGCAGCGATGCATCGCGCAGAACCGGATTCCGCAGGCCATGCTGCTTGTTGGACAGGATGGATTCGGCACCATGGCCCTGGCGATTGAGTTTGCGCGCGTGGTCAACTGCTACCGTCCCGTTATCGACGGTCACTCCGTCACTGCGTGCGGTGAATGTCAGAGCTGCAATCAGGCTCGGAGCCTGCAGCACCCCAACATCTCGATCATATCGGCCATTCCCACCGGCAAACTTGACGGTGCCGACGAGCTGCGAAAGGAATGGATCGATGGTCTGTATCAGCTGGCCCGACAGCTGGCACACGACGGCTATTCGCCGACTCGAATGGAGGGGGCCAATGAGATCCGCACGGTTCAGATACGCGAACTGACGCGGCAGCTGTCGTTGTCAATGACGCAGCGAGGACGACGCGTTGCCATCATCGCCAACGCCGAGGACATGAACGTCAGCACGGCCAATGCGTTTCTTAAGACACTTGAAGAGCCGCACGCCGATACGACCATCATTCTCACCTGTGCCCGACCTGACCGCCTGCTTGCGACGATCATCTCGAGATGCCAGGTCATCACCGTTCCTGCACTTGATGAAACGACGCTCAGTAGGGCCTTGACAGAAAGAGGCAACCATCAGCCCGAAGAAGCTCTGATTTCCGCCTCGCTCGCACAGGGCGATTATATCGCAGCCGAAGCCTTCTTGGCCGATGATGTGCGTCAGATCCGTGATGCGGCCGTCGATCTGCTGCGAACGGCGCTTCGTGGCAAGGACTTCCGACCGTCCCTTACCGCCGCTGTGCACGATCTTATCGGCCAGAGAGACCGTCAGCGATCAACGGCAGTGGCCAGTGCTCTGCTCTTATGGTTGCGCGATGCGTATTCCATCATTCAGGCAGGCTCGGCTGTGCAACTTTTGAATGCCGATCAGCGCGAGCCCCTTGAACGATTTGCCTCGACATTTGCGCGAGCCGACTTTGACGCTGCCTACCGAGTGATTGAGCGAGCCGTGGCCGATGTGGAGCGATTCATGCCAACGCAGCTTGTCATGTTGACGTCGATGATGGAACTGCGCACGATCTTTCTTCAGGCCCGCCGCTCCTGACCAGTCAGGACTCAGGGGGCTATGAACGTTGGAATGATCACGATGGACATGGCCTCTATTTGGCATTGAACTGTCTGGCCGGACATACCCCACGTGCCTGAAACGGCAAGCGCAGCCAGTGGTATGTCAGAAATGTCCAATGAACATTCTGTCCTCGCAGCTGCGGTGTTGAGAACGACAAGAATTCCCCTACGTGTGCCGGCGCAGTGTCGATGAAACGCAACGATGTCTTGATCATGACATTCTACTGATCGTACGACATCGTCATCATGAAGATGATACATCACATCGAGCCGGTTCATGGCTGCGATTTGCGCGATGAACATCGCATGTCGGTCAGCCGAGGTATCCCACGGCAGGGGCACGTCACTAAAGAGCGCGAGGCGATCGGTCGTCCAGAGCGCGATCTCCTCAGGCGTGAAGTCAAGCCCGGTGTTGATGGGCCGCGTCTCGGCCAGTTCCATGCCGGCGACTATGAACGCAACGGCCTTGGGCAGCAGACTCAGCAGGGCCCATGTTGGCGGAACAAGATCAGGGTTGATGCGCGAGGCCCATCTCGGCGTATTATGAGATTCCCCACAGGCAAGGTATCGCACCGGCACCGATGCATCCGACACTCGGGCGATGAACGAGCGTAGCCTGCCCGCATCGTGGGCATCAAACGGTAGATACCCGGTCACGACATCAAATCCATCGCGGACTGACGCTTCGTCGAGATGAAAGTTCTCTTCAATCATGACCGCATCGGGTCTCTCGGCTTTGGCATCTTCTATGACACGTCGTCTGAGTCTGTCGGGCAATGCATGCCCCATGTCGACCATCGCACCATCGGCACCGAGAACTCTCATGGTCGTCGGTATCACCGAGGCGATCATGTTCCAGACACCTGCGTTCTCCATACCCGGTTTTTCAAGTTCTGTATCGAACATCCGGATGGTGTTATAGGCCATATAGTTCAGCATCGGATGACGGTGGAGTTTCAGATACGTCACATCATCCCAGGCCGGCTGAGGGTCATCCGGTGGCCAATCCGCAAACGCGCCCGGCAAGGACACCTCTTCACCGTCAACAGTGCGCCCCCTCCAGCCGCCTTGACTGGGGTACAAGTCCATTGGAGGCTCGGTGAATCGCCTTCGATACTCTGCTGACGGTTCGGGCAGATCGATACGACGTCCGAGTTCGATCAGACGGCGTATCTCGCGTACCTGATGATCGGAAAACACCGGTGCATGGAATCCCTCTCCACCATCATCCTGGCTACGGATCCAGTAGAACCACTCCGGATGGTCACGAACAAGAACGCTGTCAAGACTGGCTGTTCGAAGGACCACTTCGGTCAGGACCTTCATGCCACACCGATGGGCAGCCTCAATGAAAGCCCGCGCCTGCTGCTCGGGTGACAGATTGATAAGGGGCTCTGCAAGTGCCGCCTCGACAGCGAAAGGATCCCGAACGGCATATGGTGAACCGAGCTGCCCCTTTCGACCGACGGCGCCGATCGGACTCACCGGCAAAAGCACGATGGTCTCGACATGCAGCTCTCGCAGATACGGCAACAGCGCGATCATCTTCAGGAACGTACCCGTCGAGCGCCATCCAACCGTGCGTGCCTCCAGGCCATGTTCATATGAGGTTACGTGCCGAACCATGGCATTATACATCACCCCGTTCGCAGGCCGCTTCGCAACGGTTTGCGTTGTGCCCGAAGTCAGTCCGTCCAAGACATCGATGAAATACCTGCTTGCCGACGGGTAGATCACCGGACTGGCAGAGCCGACCCACAGGCCGGGAACGCAATACGGCGTGGGTGGGAACCTGTCGATCCGAACAAGCTCTTCACGAAGTCGCTCCAAGCTCCCGGTCATGCGTCACCGTCAGGTGAATGAAAGTGTACCCACACCTTCTCTGCCTGCGAGGCTGTCACAACGTCTTCAAGCTGCTCGCGGGTTGCCTTGCGAACAGCATCGACAGAGCCCAGTGTTGTCAGCAGCAGCGTTGCTGTCTTTTGACCGATTCCCTTGATCGATGTCAGCTCGGTTTGGAGCGTTCGTTTCGTGCGAAGGATGCGATGATACCGAACAGCGAACCTGTGTGCTTCGTCGCGGACTTGCTGAAGAAGTCGTAGACTCGGGCTTACCTTCGGAAGGAGTATCGGGCTTGAGCTTTGCGGCACAAAGACCTCTTCAAGACGCTTGGCCAATCCCACCACCGTAAAGCGCCCCTGCAAGCCGAGTGACGTGATGATCTCCATCGCATGTGAGAGCTGTCCCTTACCTCCGTCGATCACCAGAAGGTCCGGCAGCACAACCTCGCGTGGCTGTCCGTGTTCGTCGGTTCCGGCAAATCGCCTGCCAAGCACTTCTTTCATTGCCTCAAAGTCATCGTTACCTTCTATGGTGCGGAGTTTATAATGTCGATATTCCGACTTGCGCGGCTTGCCATCAACAAAGCACACCACCGACGATACATAGTCCGTGCCCTGAAAATGCGAATTGTCGACGCATTCGATGCGCCTAGGCAGTCGATCCATACGCAGATCTTTCTGGAGCGCTAGAACGGCCTTTGAGACCGACTGATCCTTTGCTGCATTTTGTGCCAGCACCTCCTTGAGCAGGATGTCGGCGTTCTGTTCTGCAAGCGCGATGATCTTTCGTTTGTCGCCGATCTTCGGGATGATCATTTCGACAGCGCTTCCCCGTCTCGAGCGCAGATATTCTACAACGATATCGGCAGATTCGATCTCAACCGGCAGAAGAATCTGTTCGGGTACGGAATCCGATTCGATATACCATCGCTCGATCGTCGTGGCCAAGATCTCTTCGTCCGTTCGGTCTTGGACGGACGAAATGATGTAATGTCGCTTCCCGACAAGCTTGCCGTCACGAATCGTCAGCACCAGACTGCAGGCCGTCGCTTCCGATCGGGCAAGCGCGAATACGTCCTGGTCTCTGCGGTCGGAGGTAAGGACCTTCTGTTTTGCGGTGTGCTGGCGTAAACGGTCCAGACGTTGCCGAACAATTTCGGCATCTTCAAATCTCAGCTCCTCGGCAAGTTCAAGCATCCGTTCGTGCAGCTGCGTCTCGAGCTCGCGAGTTTTACCCTGCAGCACCTGTGTGGCCTGTTTGATATACTCGTTGTACCGTGCGGCCGAGACGAGTCCCTCGCATGGCCCTTCACATTTCTTGATGTGATAGTCCAGGCATACCTTCCATTTTCCCTCGGCAATTCCGACATCGGACAACGGCAAGTCGCAGGATCGCAACGGAAAGACCGACCGGAGTGTCTTCAAGAGATGGTACAGATAGGTGCCGTCTGTATACGGCCCGAAGTACGTGCTACCATCGTTGATGACGGTACGCGTTTTGAAGATGCGTGGATATGCCTCCTTGGTCACCCTGATGAACGGATATGATTTATCGTCCTTCAGCAGGATGTTGTACTTCGGTCGATGCTGCTTGATGAGCGTATTCTCGAGAAGCAGGGCCTCAACTTCGGTGTCGGTGACGATGAACTCAACGTCGGCGATCTTCCGCATGAGGGCTACCGTCTTGGCATTGACCGGCCGCCCCTCCTGGAAATACGATCGAACGCGCGAACGAAGGTTCTTTGCCTTCCCAACGTAAATGATCGTTCCGGACGCGTCCTTGTGCAGGTAGACGCCCGGCCTGGTGGGCATGGCCTCGACGATTCGATGCAGACGGTCGTCGCGCACGACGTTATGATCCAAAGGATCCACAGGACAAAACTACGGGAAATGCCCAGCTGGGATAATGTCGTTGCTATATTGGTCGCAGCATCACCTACGGGAGCTCACAATGGGGCAGTCACAGCCTGCAACAGGATCCATCGAAGAGATCGCAAAGGAACTCAAGGACGCCGCTTGGTTCATCGGGCAGCGCGTCATCAATCGCGAAGAGGTCATCGAACAGGCCTTCTGCGCACTTCTGACCTCCGAGCACCTGCTTCTGCAGAGTCGTACCGGCGTCGGCAAGTCACTTCTGGCTGAGCAGATCTTTTCGATGTTCGAGGGGGCTCGCCTTTTTCGCGTGCAGGCCAGCAAGGAGCAGCAGCCTGACACGTTCTTTGGTGGACTAGATCTTGAGCAGCTCAAGGCAGGCCGCATCATCCACAACACGGAAGGGTCACTGGTTGAGAGCGAGTTCGGCTTCATTGACGAGATCTTTGATGCCAATGACTTCACACTTCGTGCCCTGCTGTCTCTGCTGAACGAACGGCGTCTGCTTCGCGGCATGCAGGATGTCTCCTCCCCACTGCACACGGTCATCGCGGCAACCAACTATCTGCGTATCAGCGAGGTCACCGAGGCATTGCTCGACCGTTTCCTGTTCAAGGCCGTCATTCTCCCCGACAAGGATCCGTTCGTCCAGTACCAGATCTCACAGCGATACCTCATGCACGGTGGTCGCACAGTAGAGCCGCCTCGCAAGATCTCGTACGAGCGTCTTCGGCACATGCACAACATCATTACGGGAAAGAGCGATGAGCTGACCATCAGCGTCTCGAACGAAATGCTCTATTTCACCAACATCGTCATCAGGCATTTCGAGTTCCTGCGTAATCGTCAGTTCCGGGAACAGGCCAAGTCCCAAGCCGGAGGCGATTTCTACATCTCCCCGCGAACGCAGGCCAAGTCATTGGATCTGCTCCGCGCTCTTGCCCTACTCAAGGGGCGAAGCAATGTGGTGCATGATGATGCCTCTCGCCTCTACTTCATCTTCTCGACCGTTGGACTGCCCGAGGACGTGGCTCTTTTCCGAAAAGCCTACACAACGGTGCTCAACTCCCTTACTGCTTCACGCGGTTTTGACCAGGTGACTATGCTTTTGGACTTCTCAAATCTTCTTCAGGAGATAAAGGAAGACCCTTCAAAGATGCTTCGCCCCCTATCACAGTTCGCGGACTCTCCCGTACGGCGCAGCTTTGTTGAATGGTTGCGGGAACGGTTCGGCGCCGAGCAGCCACAGGATCAGAACCGTAAGATCCTTGAGCAATTCCTTGCTGACTTTGTGCCGGTTTGCGACGAGGTGCGCGAGTTGAAGCACTCTGTTGAACTCGCCCTTCAGTCGACGCTTATCACCGTCGAACGCGAACTGCAGCGAATCGAACGCAACTGAAATGGCTCGCTCCGTTCTCGAAACGTCCACGTTTTTCTCACGAATGGAGGAGTTCGGGTTCTTCGATACCGTCGAGGAGCATCTCCCCGACGAGTTCACGATCATCTATGAGATAGCGCGCATCATCGAGGATGCGACGCATGCCATTTCGCGCTCACTGGCGCCGATCATGGAGCTGAATGATCCATCGGCCGTGGATGCCTCGACCGAGCATATCCTCGTTCCGCACGTACCTGAGGCGAAGGAATATGAGGCAGACCTCATTGCGGCGGTCAGTGAGGTGCGGTACATCTATCCGGCGCAGTTCCTGTTGCCCGAGACCGTCTTCCTTCGAAAGCTTGCCGAGCGCTCCTTGTGGATGCCCCGCGCAAAGCAACCCAGGAATTTCCGATATCAGTCGGAATCGAATCGCTTTGCCCCGGACGATCGCAAGCAGAAGGTCTACATCCTTTTCGATACGTCGAATTCGATGCAGCATCATTATCGTATTCATCTAGCCAAGGCCATTGTTTACATGTTCCTTCGGCAGAACCAACGCGAACTTGGCACGATCTTTTTCAGGACGTTCGATCTGCAGGTCGGAGAACTAATGACGGCCCGCGACATACCGTCATATGACCATCTTATCAGCACGGTAATGCACGTCAAGGCCGTCGGTAATGGAACGTCATTGCAAAAGGCCTTGCAGACGGCGATCGATGACATCTCGCACGAGAGCCAGCTGAGTCATGCTCAGATTCTTGTCGTCACCGACGGTGTTGCGCATATCGATCTTGATCACCTACGTGGACAGCTGGGCGGGCAGATCACGGTCAACACCGTCAAGATCGGCAGCGCAAGATTGCAGGTCGACGCAGTGGTTGTCGAGGGCATGGTGGCCAGCTCCAATGCACCCGAGGCAGTGCGTATCCGCGAGTTGTTCAAGCAGCGCCGTGACCTCGAAAGTCAGCTCAGCGCCACCACAGGTAAGATGCGCCTGGACTCGCTGCGCGCTCAGATCGGTCACGTTCAAAATCAGATCTCACAGCAGACCAGCAAGTACGGGGCTGTTCTGGCCGAACATTACGGTGATGAGATCCGTAAGCTGAGCACTGTCTATGTGAGTGTCGACGACATCGCCCCGGATGAGATGTTCTCCCTGCCTGAAGAGAAGGTTGCCGAGTTCGAGGAACTTGCCGAGTCATTACTCGAATCCCTGCGTTCAGAGCGTCAAGTGGAGGACATCAAAAGGGCGGCCATCCTGTATGACCACCTCGTTCTGCTGATGCGCTACAACAAGATCGATGCTCAACGATTCAAGGATGCTGCCCAAGAGCTCGAGCAGATGCTTGACCATATTCTCAATAAACCCTCGTCAAGCAGCGACGATATGCCAATCAGTGAGTTAGAGCGTGCTCAGCTGCGCAACATGCTCGACTCCGGCAGCATCGGTAAACGCATGTCTCTGGCGCTGTTGCTGAGGATCTTCTGGCTCAAACTCGTTCGTGCATGGCGCACGCGCCGACAGATGAGAGCATTCAGAGCTCTCAGGGGCAGGAATCTCGCGCCACGTCGAAAGGTCTGATTCAGCTCTCGGGATACACCGATCCTCGGCCAACCGAGTGATACTCGAAGCCCCTTTCGACCATTTCCTGAGGGTTGTAAATATTCCTTCCGTCGAATACGATTGGGGCTGTCAGCAGCGATCTCATTCGTGTGAAATCAGGATCACGAAACTCCTGCCACTCAGTAGCTATGATAAGCACGTCTGCCCCTTGAAGAGCCGCGTACGCATCTTCTGCATACGTAATGCGATCTCCGATAACCCTTTGGGTCGTTTCGCGCGCCTCGGGATCGAACGCCACCACGGTGGCCCCTTCAGAGAGAAGACGGTCAATGATCACAAATGAGGGGGCTTCGCGGACGTCGTCGGTGTCAGGCTTAAATGCCAGACCCCAGAGTGCAACGCGCTTGCCCGACATATCACCGTCGAACCGAGCAACAACGCGTCCGGTGAACCGGCGCACCTGATGGTCATTGACAACCTTTGCTGCTTGGATCACCTCAAGGGGCGTACCGGCCTCCGATGCTGCATGGATGATGGCCTTGACGTCTTTCGGGAAGCAGCTCCCACCATACCCTATTCCGGCATTGAGGAAGCGACTGCCGATGCGAGGATCGATTCCGATGCCGATGCGGATATTCTCGATATCGGCACCAACGGCTTCACAGTACTCGGACAGGTCATTCATGAACGAGATCTTCGTGGCCAGGAAGGAATTGGCAGCATACTTGGTGACCTCCGAGCTCTTTTCATCGAAGATCAAGAGAGTCGCTCCGCGGTCCGTAAAGGGCCGGTAAAGACTGTGCATACGTTCGGCAGCGTAACTGCTGCTGGTGCCCACCACGATGCGGTCGGGCCTCATGAAGTCTTCCACAGCAAAGCCTTCACGCAAGAACTCCGGATTGCTGACCACATCAACATGACGCTTCGGTGCCACACGCGTAAAGATTTCCTGCACCAGGGCCGCGGTGCCGACCGGAACGGTACTCTTGTTGACCACGATGCGGGGCTCGGTGATGTTGAGCTCGTTGAGAAGTTCGGCAACGCGATGAGCCGTGGAGATAACCATGTCGAGATCGGCCTGCCCGTCCTTGCCCGGAGGGGTTGGCAAGCAGAACATCAACAGATCACATTCACGAACGGCAACATCCAAGTCAAGCGAAAAGCGGATGCGCCCCTCTCGCAACGTCCGATGCAGCACAACGTCCAGACCAGGCTCATAGATCGGGACTTCTCCGCGACGCATGCGCTCGATCTTCGAGGGGTCAACATCAATGCAGAGCACGTCGTTTCCGACGTCGGCAAGGCACGCTCCGGTGACCAGGCCAACATATCCCGTTCCGATGACCGCAACCTTATGCGACATGGGGTCTCTTTCTTGCAGTGAATCGTGGTTCCGGCCTGACTAGGGCATTGATGCCATCAGATACCGGACCACAAAAATGAGCACGATCAGCGTGGTGACCAAGAGTGCGATCTTGACGAGTTTCTTGATGATGGACAGCACAAGACTTATCACCAGAAGAACGACCAGGATTTTTACGAACTCCGGTGCCGTGCTGTAGAGAGTGATCAACGCTGCGATCATCGGTAGTTGACCAGAAATGTGATGACGCCCTCCATCTCGGTTGACGTTGTCAAACGATTGAATCTCCACCGCATGAGTGCTGCGATCGCTGCTTGCTCCACCATGCGGTTGCCGCCCTTCTTTTCAGGCCACGCCATCGTGACGGTTCCATTGGGAGCGACCCTGAATCGAACCTTGATCTTCGTGTCGAGCACTCCGGGAGGAAAGGTTGGAATGATCTTCGTGACCACCGTCCGATTGCCTCCACCTCCCCAGTCGATGTCACCGAATCCATCACCCTTGCCGCGGCCAACACCGAGTTCTCCAAGCCCCGTTCCTTCGTCAGTTCCTTTGGAAGATCCTATCGATTGATCCGCCGAAGACTCTGAAGTGCTTGTCTTTCCAGCCCTACCGGCGTCATCCTTTGGTATGAACTTCGAGGCAAGTGCAGGATCGGTGACCGACTTTGATGCACCTGCGCTACTCTTCGTGGCATCGACTAGTGGGTCTTTCGACTCGGCTCCGCGCTGTGCGGCACCTTCAGCAGTTAGGTTCCCCTTTCGCAGGCCGGTTCCGTCACCGCTTCCGAGTACCAGCAACGTTACCGGCGTTGTCTTGGGTATAAAGATCGGATCGGGTTCAATTCGCGTGCAGGTGAGAAACGACAATATGACACCCATGATCAGAACGGCGCCGATAAAGCCACGCACCGTGTTCGGGCTCCAACTAAGGCGAATGCTGATCGTCGGCTGATCGACGTACCGTGTCATCGAATCCTATCGACCCATGCGTTTCGGTAGCCCATCTCCAGGGCTGCCTGCTCGGCCTCCTGACGTGTGGGATATCGCCCAAATCGAACACGATACCACACCGAACCCTTCTGCGTGACAGGTTCAATGCGGCCGTCGGCGATATTTCGCGACTGCAGCTTCTGCAGCCATTCGTCCGCATCGTCGATCGATGGGCTCGAGTGTACCTGCACAACCCATTGAGCTCCGGCGGCACCGGCCGATTTCGAAGTCTTCAAGGGAGCCACTGCCTCTTGGGGAGGTTGTGATTGGCGCTGTTCACGCGCAGCCGGTGGCACACGATCCATTGGTGCTGCATTCCGATCTGCCAAGTCCTTTGGGGAAGCAATTCTTGAGGGTTTTGACTCGCGAGCCGACGCATCTACGGCTGATGTAGCAGGCACCGACGACTTGCTCGCGTTGGCACCGGCAGGAGCCGGCGGGGGCGGAACTGATTGATC
The DNA here is from genome assembly GCA_018882895.1 of Candidatus Kapaibacterium sp. Lineage (GTDB taxonomy): Bacteria > Bacteroidota > Ignavibacteria > Kapaibacteriales > Kapaibacteriaceae > UBA10438. Next base: position 86,844 of record VERF01000001.1, on the reverse strand, counting down.
GGCTATTTCGGAGGGGGCTTGCGCTGATGTGTCAGAAGAAGTCGACGATGCCGACGTGCCCGCTGAGCTCTGTGCCGCATCGCCGGATGCGTCAGATTGCTCCGTTGCGGACTGATCGGCGACCGTTTCCTGGCCACCGCTCTCGGCCGGGCGAGAGAAGAAATAGACCGAAACGCTGATGATGCTGATCACGAAAAGTAGCAGTGCGATGATCACCAGCCCTGTCGAGCTCCGATCGCCGCCACGTCGCGTAGAACTCGAGGATCGACCTCCCCCTGGAACGGGATTGCTCAGTCCACTGACGGACTCCACGCGTGCGCGCCCTGACTGTGGTTTGGGAATTTCCGACACTACCGGCGGCACAGAATCAGAAGCAGCCGAGGGTTCATCCTGGACAGTCTCTGCGGGCTCAACGTTGCCGATCTCAGGCTGCTCGGTATCAGATGCAGGCGCTTCGACTGATGATTGTTGTTCCTCAGCGGCAATCGGCGGTTCGGTTTCCGGAAAAGACGTCTCCTGGCTGGGTCGGAATCCATCTCCGACCAACCCGGGTTCGTCATCGTCCCAGACGGGATCTTTGGTGTCCATAGGTCAGAACTTCCACAGTAGTCCAATACTCACAAAAATACCCCGCCCACGGTAGTTGTTCCACAGGAACACGCTGCTGTTGACGAGATTCTCCCCTGTCAGCTGCACATCGAACGACTTGTTGATGGTATAGGTCAGCGATGCCCGCAGGTCTATGAACGCGTCGATGCTGCGAGAATTGGCAAGGTCTGTCCAGCGCTGCCCCACGTAGAGCAAAGAAATCATCGACCGCAGATCGGTCATCCAGAGTCGCTCGTATCCAATAGTAGCCTGAACAAGCGGTACATAGGTCTGCTGACCCGATGAGTCGGTTGCTGCCGAAGTTAGGTTCAGCTCGCCCATTACGATATCACGCGGAGTGACCGAGATCGCCCCTTCAATGCCGGCACGAAGAGACGTGACAGACCGAAAGGACGGGGTAAACCGACCATCCGGTGCATCCTGCCAAACGAGCTCACGCGCAGTGGATCGGAACTCGATCGAACCCACCAGGCTCGTTGCCAGGCTTGGCGTGAAGCGCAGCGACGCGCGGGCCGCAATGCGATCGTAGGCATGGTCTATGGCCACCGAATCGCTCAGGTACGGGTTGATGCGAGCCAGCTCAGCATACGATGAACTGCGCATGCCCGAGCTGACCTCGGCCCGGAACACCGAGTGAAGCCACGGAGATGTCTCTGCAGAGGCGCGCAGGGCCAAGCCATATCGTCCGTCCCCACTGCTTGCTGATGCAATCTGTGGCGCCGCCGATGCGGCCACCGACCAGTCATGGCTCTGCATCCTCATACCGTAGCCTGCTTCAAAGAACGAGTATGAAGAACCGTTGAGAGACTGCATGCGCAGGTCGAGATTCACCGAAGAGTGAATCTGAGAACCAAGCCAGGTGGCAGAGATGTTGGCACTTAGTGCATTGTCCGTTGCTTCTGCGCCAGGAAGCATATCACTCGCACTCGTCTGCAGGCCCAGGCGTGACCATCCGAAGGACCCCAGGACCGACACACTGTCAACCTTGGCCTCAGTGGTCAGTGCCGCCGATAATGCAAGACTTGATCGCTCCAGCATGGCCGTGTCGCCATAGAGGGTATACGATTGATTCCTCACCCGTAAATCAGTCTCGGTCAGCCCCTTGCCAAAGAACAAGAACTTATCAGGAGCGACGTACGACGTGTTGAGTCGAGCCTGCGCTGTGGTGTATCCTGCCCCATCTACCCAGCCCTGAGAATGCTCGAGTCCACCGGACATATCCAGCGTGTACCCGCCGGAACGCGCAGAGTATCCTGCCAACACCGACGGCGTAAGGTATGCTCCGGCGTCGACCGCCACGTAGCCCGGGACCGATGCGTCGATGCGGGAGAAAAGAGGCAAGGGGCGACGCGCGGCCAATGGAGGTGGCAGCTTCTCAGTGGGGTTCAGTGAATCCAGTTCGCCCAAAGAGAATGTCGGCGGTTTTGACGGAAGGTGCTTGGCCCCGGCAGCCACGTCCACGACGGCCTTGCCGGTGACAAGGAAATCAGGCAGCTCGAGCGGCGCATTTGGCTGCGGTGGCGTCGGGTTCTGAGCGAATGCGACCACTGAGGACAGCATCACTGCAGACAGAATCAACAGTCCTGGCAACCATGCCACATCAGAGAAAGTGACTCGGGAAATTGTGCGGATGTACCTGCTCATCGGCGACCTCCGGTGAGACGCTTCAGTCGTGCCTGTGCTGTCTTGCCATAATCGTCATCGGGTCGGATGGTTAGAACCGTCTGATAGGTCGATATGGCATCAGGTTTGCGATCGAGCGCTTCATAACACTCACCGAGCGAAAGCATGCTCAGCGTATACCAATCCTCGATGCCGGCGTGATCGTCACGCACGCGTTCGAAATATCCTGCGGCGACGGCGTGATTGCGTTCACGCATGAAGGACGTGCCCAGGTCGTAGAGGACATTTGCAACGATCAACGGGGCATCCGTGCGTTGCGCCAGGAGGTTGAGGTGAAAACGCGTGCTATCAAGACGTCCGGCCCTGCGGTGCAGCTGCGCCAACTTGTACCGTGACTGAGCTCCGTACTCACTGGCTGGGAATCGATCGGCGGTCTGCTGATACAGCTCCATCGCTCCGATGCTATCCTGCCGCATGCGCGCATGTTCGGCCAACTCGTAACCGGCCAATGATGACGCCGTCGTATCTGCATCCGGAGCTACGAAGATGATTCGATATATCGAATCGGCCGATGTGGTGTTTGCCGAGCGCGTATAGTATTCGGCAAGGTCCATGGAAGAACTCACGATGTAGCGACTCTTGGCGTCACGGCGTGAGATCGAGGCAAATGCCTCCAGGGCCTGAGGCAGGTCGTTCATTGTCAGGTAGGTTTTACCAAGCAGGTAGAGTGCCTCATCCGAGCGCTGAGCCGACGGGTAGGAGCGCAGATATGCCTGCAACTCACCGGCCGCGTTCTGATACTGCTTGCCGGAGTAGAAGATCTCGGCTTTCTTCCAGGAAAACTCCTCGGCAGCGAGCGACTGCGGATTGGCCCGAATCAACGTGTCAAGCACGACCAGTGCCTCCTCGGTACGGCCCTGACCGACCAGCACATCCTGCAGGCTGCGGGCCGCCTCAGTTGCAAGCGGATGCGATGGAAATCGCGCCATGACGTCGCGATACGTCGTAATGGCCGCATCGATCTCACCGAGATTGAATCGTGCGTCACCGATGGTGTAGAGTGCCCGCACCGCATGGTCACCGTCAGGATAAGCCTGCAAAAGGCGTTCGAACTCGACAATTGCACCGGCGTCGTCCTGCTGTTGGAATGCAACCCATCCGATGAGGTAGAGGGCGTCATCGGCGAGTCGACTCTTTGGATATCTCTGCACGAAGGCCCTCATCAACTCGAGCGCACGGGAGAGCTCACCGGCTCGGTATGAGGCTTGTCCGGCCTGAAATGCCGCGTACTGCCCCTCATCCGATGAGACATCACGTCGAGATGCCTGCTCGTACTGTCTGGCAGCTGCGGCGAACTGCTTGGCGATATACAAGCCATCAGCGCGACGCACCATCGCTTCGGTCGCATACTGCGATTGCGGATATGTCGACAGCAGTTCTCCGAAAACTTTGGCTGAGCGGTCGAAGTCACGTCGACGGAAATGTGTCCACGCCAGACCATACATGGCCTCTTCACGCCGAGTGCTGGCTGTATACCGACGCACAACCTCCTCGTAGAGCTCTTGTGCATTCTTAAGCATGTCCTCCTTGTACATCGCCTCGGCAAGCCAGAACGTGGCCTCGTCTCGGCGAGATTCCGCAGGATGATTGCCAAGAAAATCCGTCAGAGCCGCGATGGCTTGGCGGGCCGCACCGGCTTGGACAAAGCAGATTCCGCGATGAAGTCGAGCATCGGCCAGATATCGAACTCGAAGCGGCACAAGTTCTTCCTTCGCCTCAAGGGCGATCTTCTCGGCGCGTTCCAAAACCGTTGCGGCCCTGGTCCATTGCTGTCGGTGCATCAATGCGCTGCTCAGAAGGATCTGTGATCGAAGAAGCGTCGTTGCATCTTGTGCCTCGCGCTCTGCCTTTTCAAGCGACTTGACAGCTCGCTCGTAATCAGCCCGTTCGTACTGCGCCTGTCCTACCTCGATGAGCGCCTGAGCCTTGTAGGGATATCCTGCCTGCATGGCAAGTCCGGCAAAGTCGCGCTCTGCCTCTGCTGAGCGTCCAAGACGCTTCAGGCAAAGCGCACGATACAGCAGCGCCTGATGGCGAGTGTCCGACCCTTCGTCCGCGTCGCCGGTGACGATCGCATCGTAGTGCCGAAGGGCCGAATCCGGACGCGATAGATGAAGGTGTGCGTACCCTGCCGTCAGGTGCACTACCCAGCGGAATGCCGATCCCGGACGCCGACGAAGAAACGCGTCACTCGTATCAATCGAACGTTGAAAAAGTCCCGCTTGGGCCAGGGCCTGAAGCCGAACAACTGGCACCAGATCAAGCGCCGACGTGTCGACGGAACCGGTGGAGCTCAGCAGGCGAACGATCGCCGAATCGATACCGTTGAGAAGATCGATCGACCGCACAGCCTGGCGCTTACCAAGTGAGATCACCGCCTGACGCACGCGAGCTGCAATGGCCAAGGGATGCCGAGGATGATTCGTCCAAACTTCACCGTATGCAGCAAAGGCCTCTGCTTGCAGTCCGTTCTGTTCGTGCACCTGCCCAATGGCGAATCTCGACTGAGCTGCGAGGTCATCGTCTCCGACTGTTGATTTTTGATAGGCCACCAATGCTTCGTCGAGCGCCCCTTGATGTGCCAGCGATGTGGCCTGCCAAAATGCGGCCATCTGCCCGATGCGCAGGTAGACCGAGTCGCCCGTCCGCTCCCACGACCGAGCAGCAATCTCAGATGCCTGGCGGCAGAGTTCGGCACCGGCGGCATGATCTCCGTCCTCAAGGGATAGGAAGCCCCTTTCGAGCATGGCACCGGCGGCAAGGGGCGATGCGGCGCGCCTCTCGGTAAAGTCGGCTAGTCTTCGCGAGGCACCCAGGCGATTGTCTCTTCGGCGATCGATCTCGGATCTGTCTATCCAAACCTGGTCGGCAGAGGCCGTCCGCGACCAGTCATGCCCATAGGCACGGAGGCGCTCCAATGAGCGCTGCAACAATGCCTGGTCAAGATACCTGTGCGACTGCCGGGCGATGATCGCACTCGGCATCGTAGGCATAAGAATGTCCTGCCCGCACATGCCGGCGCTGGCCAGCGCGCACGACACGATGCTGATCACCGTGCGAATGATCTTCATGCCTCTCGACGTTCCCATGTATCCTCAATAGCTGCACGCAAATCTACAAACTGCAGCGGCACGCTTTGGCCTTCGCTCTTGTAGATTTGCACGTGACAATTTCCGACGACAGCCCAATGGCGGTAGTGTATAACGTTCTGCTCTACTATCAATTCGTGCCGATCGACGATCCGGAAGCGTTCGCCGACGAGCACCGCCGACTCTGCATGGAGCTTGGCCTGAAAGGTCGCATCCTCGTTGCTCCGGAAGGCCTCAATGGTACGGTATCCGGACCCATAGAAGCGTGCGACCTCTACCGCAGTACCGTGACGTCGGACCAGCGCTTTGCATCAATGGTCTTCAAGGTTGACCAGGCATCGGGTCATGCCTTCGAGAAGCTCTTCGTGCGCGTCAAGAAGGAACTCGTCACCTTCAGGGCCGATCTGCCGTCCGATCCAAACGAGATCACGGGCAAGCGACTGACGCCAGCTCAATGGAAGGAACGAATCGAGAAGGGTGACGTCATCGTCCTTGATGGACGCACGGATTACGAATACGATATCGGACACTTTCGAGGGGCCATCCGGCCTGACTGTGAATCGTTTCGCGAGTTTCCTGACTGGATCCGCACGCATCTTGCCGATGCCCGTCATAAGCCGATCCTTACTTACTGCACCGGTGGAATACGCTGTGAGAAGCTGACGTCGTTCATGCTTCGAGACGGATTCACCGACGTCTATCAGCTGGATGGCGGCATCGTCTCCTATGGCAAGGATCCTGACACGAAGGGGGCACTCTGGGATGGCCTATGTTACGTCTTTGACGAGCGCGTGACCGTTGAGATCAACCACACCGACGACAGACATGTCATCGGCAGATGTCATCATTGCGGCGAACCGACAGAGCGGTACGTCAATTGTCGCAACTACCGCTGTCGTCTGCAACACATTGCCTGCCCCGAGTGTGAACGCCAGTTCAATAGCGCGTGTTCTATCGCGTGCATGGAAGCACCAGAGCGGCCCTGGTATCCCGGTCAGCCCCCTCGAGAATCTTCAACCAGCCAACGAACAGAGACGGCATGAGCACGCTCCTTGAACAGATCGACCAAGCTGTTGCCTCCATACGACAGTCGACATCCGCAAGCCCGCGAATCGGGATTATCCTTGGTACTGGACTCGGCGCGCTTGTATCGCGAATCGAGATCGACACGACCATCCCGTACGAGTCGATCCCCAACTTCCCCGTCAGCACCGTCGAGTCACACACCGGCAGACTTGTCTTCGGACGCATCAGCGGCAAGGACGTGGTGGTCATGCAGGGACGGTTCCATCAGTACGAGGGATACACTCTGCAGCAGGTCACCTTTCCTGTGCGCGTGATGAAGGCTCTCGGCGTGTCGACGCTGATCGTCTCCAATGCCTGCGGTGGGCTAAATCCCCTGTACCGCCGGGGCGATCTGATGTTGATCGACGATCATATCAATTTGCTTGGAGACAATCCCCTCGTGGGACCCAATGAGCCCAAGCTCGGACCGCGCTTTCCGGACATGAGCGAGCCGTACTCGCGTCGCCTGCTGGAGATCGCCGAACGATGCGCCCTTCAACGCGCTCAGAAGGTGCACCGTGGCGTGTACGTAGCAGTCACGGGACCCAATCTCGAAACACGCGCCGAATACCGATTTCTGCGCCTGATCGGCGCCGACGTGGTCGGCATGAGCACGGTACCGGAGTGCATCGTGGCGCGCCACATGCACATGGATGTGCTCGGTGTGAGCATCATCACCGACGAGTGCTTTCCCGACGCACTACAACCTGTACACCTTGAACACGTCTTGGAGGCAGCCGCCATGGCCGAACCAGTGCTGACCAATCTTGTCACCGATGTTATCGCCTCGCTACCATGACACACCGTATCCTCTGGCTACCCATCCTTGCTTGCGCTCTGCTGATCTCATGCAGCCCGGAAGAGCCCCTTATCAACTCTTTTGATGATAGTTGGCGCCTTCTGGTGAGCAATCAACGCGGCGAAGTCCTCAGCTTTCCCGTGCCGAATGAAGGCCAGTCAACCGTGGTGTGGTCCGACCCCAGCGACTCATCGCGCAACACACTTGAACGATTCCGTGACCGCGTCTATCTGCTGCACGGGCAACGTCCGTGGATCGTGGTGTTCGACGCCGACACGGTGCGCGCAATTGATACGATCGACCTCGGCTCTGCCCCGGTAACATCGATCGCATTTGCTAATGCCACCACGGCCTTTGCTACGGTACCGACACTTCGGAGCCTGCTTGTTATTGATCTGACGGTTAACACCGTGGCGCGTAGCATTCCGATGCCAAGCCGGCCAATGCACGTGGCCGTCAACGGCAATCAGCTATGCGTTACACTTCCCGATACGAATGCCGTCGCCATTGTCGACACACGCTCACTCGACGTCGAAAAGGTGGTCGCCACCGCGCCGGTCCCTTGGTTTGTTGCACCGGACCCAAACAGCGCCTTCTTCTGCATTGTTGGTCTTGGCTCTGGCAAGGTTGATGCCAATACGCCCTCGGCCGCATCGGTCCAGTTTCTGGACGCTTCAACTCGGAACATCTCGTCGCCCCTTGAGATCACTCCCCGATCTGGTCCTGCTTCACAGGTTATCCCTACCGGCTTGGTCGTAAGTTCAACGCAGGTTGCCTTCATTCCGACCCAGGTGGGAATGTTCCGGATAAGCACACGCACGCGCAATCGTGTATCGACCACGCTAACGGAGAAATTCTCGGCGATCACGTTCAACGATGCCCGAGCCGAACTCATCGGTCAGGTCAGCACAGCTCAAGGGGCGATCCTGGTGTATAACGGCAGTGCCGACGCGCTTCTTCACCGCCTACCGGTCACGTCAGCTGCCACATCCATGGTTGGCATCGTGCGATAATGATCGAAGCGATCATTCAAGCTGCGCGGCATACCAAGCGCCGTATCGCCTTTGCAGATGCATCCGATGAGCGCGTCCTCGAGGCCGCTCGCAGTTGCGCAAAGAATGACGTCTGCCATCCGGTGCTTGTCATTTCCGGAACAGAGAACGATGCCGTTTCCCTGCGCAGTTCGTTTGAGGGTCTCGAGATCGATGTTGTGACCTGCGGCTCAGTCGAAGGCCGCACAACTGAGCATCTGTTGGCCATGCGATCGGCAAAGGGGCTCACCGACGCCGCTGCGCATGAGCTTGCAAACGATCCGCTCTATGCCGCCGGCGCGATGGTCGCAACCGGGTTCGTCGATGGTGCCGTAGCCGGATCACTTTCGTCGACGCCTGACGTGGTCCGCGCAGCCTTGTGGACCGTTGGGATGAAAGCGGGCATTGAGACCGTATCGAGCTTCTTTCTGATGCTATGGCCGGACAAGACGCTGATGTACGCCGACTGCGGTGTTGTGCCCGACCCTAGTCCACGGCAACTGGCCGACATTGCCTCGTCGGCATCCGACAGTTTCCGTCGTATCGTCGGAGCCGATCCACGTGTTGCGTTTCTGAGCTTCTCCACACGAGATAGCGCAAAGCATCCGATGGTGGACAAAGTGAAGACGGCATTTGACGAGTTTCGTCGGGTACGTCCGGATGTGATAGCAGACGGCGAGCTTCAGTTCGACGCAGCCTTTGTTCCTGAGGTTGCTGCGCGCAAAGCCCCCTCATCACCATTGGCAGGCGCTGCCAACGTTCTGATCTTTCCGAATCTCGATGCCGGAAACATTGCCTACAAGATCACTGAGCGGCTTGGCGGCGCAATGGCACTTGGCCCCATCCTGCAGGGCCTTCGGCGTCCCTACTGCGACCTGTCCCGAGGGTGCACGGCGCAGGACATCGTGCACGTGGCGGCCATCACAGCGCTTATGTGCGATTGATGAGCCGATCGAAATCCTCATCTGAGAGCTCGTAGCGCTTCGAGCAGTACTGGCAGACGAGTTCACGCTGATTCTCATCCTTCATCTGCATGATCTCTTCGACGTTCAGCGTCATGAGCGCCGACGTGAAACGCTCATGCGAGCACCGACAGAAGAAGTCGACTGGCGAGGACGCTACGATGTCGATCTCCAATGGCATGATCTGATGGAGGATTTCATTCGGACCATAACCGGAGTCGGCATATTCGGTGAGTCGGTCCAGATAGTCGATCGAATCATACAGCCTAAAGATATCCTCGGCCCGCGCGCCCGGCATGGCCTGCACCACCAGGCCAACGCTTTGGCGAATGGCGTCGCCGTCAAATGCAACGTCGATGACAAATGCCGATGGAATCTGCTCTGACTGTGTAAGGTAGTATCCAAGATCGCTGGTGACGTCGCCTCGACGTAACTCTACGATACCCATGGCCGGCTCATACTCGCCATACAGGATCCGTTGCACCCTGAGAAGTCCCTTGCCAAGGGGCGTTGCGCGATCCGGCTGCGGATTTCGATTGAGATTGATGTAACCGCGAACCTCCCCAACCTGCATTGCTTCGGCTGTGACCGAACGGACAAGACCATCCCCTTCGAGCGTCAGCACGATTCTCTCTTCGCCCTTCAGGAATGATGCCATCAGGGTCGCACCCGTCAGAGTACGGGCCAGCACCATGGCGGCCATGGGATCCAGTCCGTGTGAACGCTGAGCTGTCTGCACCGTCGTGGTGTTGTGGATCACGGCCGCTCGGAATGAGCCATCCTTTGTGATGGCACGCGTGACGCGATCACGCTGGGCCCACAGTTTTTTAACAGGATCAGTCATCGATCTGCTTTCGAAGTTCGCTCAGTGTTTGAAGGGCCTGCATTGGCGTCATCATATCAAGGTTCAGCCCCCTGATCGCGCGCCGCAGTTGGTCGTCCTCGACCATGAATAGTGTCGGCTGATATGAATCTAACTTCGTCGAAGCCGCAGCCGGTGAGACCTTCGGCGCGGCGGAATGCATCGATTCGAGTGATTGCAGTATCTGCTTGGCGGCGGAAACCACCTCGGGCGGCATGCCCGCCATGGAGGCCACATGGATTCCAAATGAATGGTCGGTGTGTCCGGGAACGACCCTGTGCGTGAACAGCACGTTGCCGTCGATCTCGCGTACCTCCACGTGAAGGTTCTCCACCCTATCGAATCGTGTCTCCAGATCTGTCAGCTCATGGTAATGCGTGGCGAACATCGTCTTAGCGCCGACCCGGTCATGGATGTACTGAGCAATGGCCCAAGCGATCGAGATACCATCATAGGTGGCCGTACCACGTCCAACTTCGTCCAGCAGGATGAGACTGCGCTTTGTTGCATTGTTGAGAATGTTGGCGCTCTCCTGCATCTCAACCAGGAACGTACTCTCGCCGGCCAGTATGTTGTCCTGCGCGCCAACACGCGTGAAAATCCTATCGGTCAGGGGCACGAGGGCCGATGTACACGGCACATATGAACCGATATGGGCCAGAAAGACGATCAGGCCAGCCTGACGCAGGTAGCTCGACTTACCGGACATGTTCGGGCCGGTGATTATCTGGATCTGACGTTCCGTCACATCCATCACAATGGAATTGGGAACATACCGCGTTCCATGGTCGAGTATCCGCTCGATCACCGGGTGACGTGCATCGATCAGTTCGAGGCGAGCTCCGTCGTGCACCTCGGGCCTGCAGTACTCATACTCAACGGCAGCAGTGGCGAAGCCGCTCAACACATCCAGTACGGCCAGACGCTGAGCCGTCTGCTGCAGAGCCTCGCCATGAGCTGCAATCTTGGCTCGCAGGTCGGCCAGCAAATTGGTTTCGAGCGACCGAACACTCTCCTCTGCCGTAAGAAGCCGCTGCTCCAGCTGCTTGAGTTCGGTGGTCGTGTAGCGCTCGGCATTTGCCAGAGTCTGCCGCCGTTCATAGTGCTGCGGCACGCGATTGGCGTGCGCATTGGATATCTCGATGTAGTATCCAAAGACCGACGTGAATCCGACCTTAAGGGAAGGAATCGAAGAGCTGTCGCGCTCGCGCTGCTGAAACTCGGCGATCCACTCTTTCCCATTCAGAAGTGCCTGTGCAGCCTGATCGAGCTCGTCATTGTATCCCGGGCGAAACATTCCACCGGATCCAATGGCAACCGGGGGCTCATCAACCAAGGCATTCTGTAAGAGCTGTCGAACATCGTCGTGCGGATGAATACCACGAAGTACGTCTGCCACATCGGATCCGATGTCAGCAGCGGACAACATGACAAGACCGGGAAGCTGTTCAAGCCCCCTTCGCAGAGCACCAAGATCACGGGCAGTTGCGCGTCCGGTCATGACCTTTGTCAGAAGGCGTTCGACGTCGCCAATTCCTGACAATAGCTCGCGGATCTGACCATTGATCAGCGGTGCCGACACCAGGCCGTCTACCACTCCGAGTCGCTTGGAAATGCGCGCAGCATCCGTCAACGGAGTCTGCACCCACCACCGAAGAAGTCGCGCTCCCATGGGCGTACACGTCTTGTCGATGAACTGCACAAGTGCGCCGGAAGACGACTGACCTGACATCGTTGAACTGATCTCGAGATTGCGGCGCGTTGCCGCGTCGAGCACCATCACATCGTCCGATCGCAGCAGACGCAAGGAGGTTATCTGACGCAATGCTCCCCTCTGTGAATCGGCCACATACTGAAGGGCCACGCCCGCTGCAACGATGCCACGCTCATTACCGTCGAGGCCGAAGCCCTTCAGCGATGAAGTAGCAAAGTGCTCACGAAGGTTTCTTTCGGCCGCATCCTCGGCAAAGTGCCAGGCTTCGAGTCGAGAAATTGAAGGGGCTTGCTGGAGTCTCTTTACAAGGGGCTCCCAGTACTGCCGGTCGTCCTTGCTGACGAGGATCTCAGCCGGACGGAATGCATCAACAAGTGATACAATTCGATCCGAGGGCACGTCACCGGCCGTAAAGGAGCCGGTCGAAACGTCCATCACCGCCAGACCCCAAGCGGCATTCTCCGAGCGCGGCGCGACGATGCAGGCAAGAAATGTGTTGCTGGAGGCATCGAGGATCTTGTCATAGAGTACCACACCCGGCGTGACCACCTCTACGACGTCACGTTTTACAAGCCCCTTAGCAAGCTTCGGGTCCTCCAACTGCTCGCAGACAGCAACCCGATGTCCGGCCGCAACCAGCTTCGGCAGGTACGTATCGAGCTGATGATGCGGAAATCCTGCCAACGGGATGTCCCCCGCAGCGCCATTATTGCGCTTCGTCAATGTGATGCCACATGCCTTGGCCGTGGTGATAGCGTCGTCACCAAAGGTCTCGTAGAAATCACCCAGGCGAAACAAAAGCACCATGTCGGTGTGCTTCTGTTTGATCGTGCGGTATTGCCGCATCAGCGGCGTCTCGGATGACGTTTTCACGGCGCAAAAGTACGAACCGGGCACCAGCTCAACGGGCTCACGATTCTAAAACCGGAACTTGCTATATTTGCCTCCCCGGGAGAGGTGGCCGAGTGGCTGAAGGCAACGGTTTGCTAAACCGTCGTAGTGGTTAAGACCGCTACCGAGGGTTCGAATCCCTCCCTCTCCGCACGCAGAAGCCCCGTGTTCCCAACGCGGGGCTTTTTTCGTCCATGAGCAATGATCGAACCATACGGACCATCATCACCAACCGCAAGGCCCTCTTCGAGTACGAGGTTCTTGATCGGTTCGAGGCCGGCATTGCCCTGGTAGGAACGGAAGTAAAGTCGCTGCGCGCCGGCAAGGTCAACCTGGCCGATGCCTATGCCATTTTTCCGGACAAAAGGTCCGACGAGCTCTACCTGGTGGGTCTTCACATCAGCCCCTACGACTTTGGGAATCGCGAGAACCACGAGCCCCTTCGCAAGCGCAAGCTCCTGCTCAAGCACCATGAGCTTCGGCGCATGCGCGAGGGAATCGAGGAAAAGGGGCTCACGGTTGTCCCTTTGAGTCTCTATTTTTCGGGACCCTACGTTAAGGTTGAACTGGGTCTTGTGCGTGGCAAGAAACTCTACGACAAACGCGCTGCAACCAAGGAGCGTGAACAGAAGAGAGAGATGAAGAGAAGAGATGACGGATGACGGATGACGGATGACGGAGGACGGATGACGGATGACGGAGGACGGAGGACGGATGACGGATGACGGATGACGGAGGACGGATGACGGAGGACGGAGGACGGAGGACGGAGGACGGATGACGGATGACGGATGACGGAGGACGGATGACGGAGGACGGAGGACGGAGGACGGAGGACGGATGACGGAGGACGGATGACGGAGGACGGATGACGGATGACGGAGGACGGAGGACGGAGGACGGAGGACGGAGGACACGAATACGGTTAACATCCCACACTGACCATGAAAAGTCTCAAGGAACAACTCGACATACTCAACGACGGAGTCGTTGACCTTTTGCCGCAAGAGGACTTTGTGCGCAAGCTTGAGAAGAGCATTGCCACCGGAGTGCCTTTACGGGCGAAGCTGGGACTTGACCCGAGCCGGCCGGACATACACATCGGTCATGCGGTGGTGCTTAACAAACTCCGTCAGTTTCAGGATCTTGGCCACACGGTCGTTCTGATCATCGGTGACTTCACGGCGATGATCGGTGACCCCACGGGTAAGTCCAAGACTCGTCCCGCATTGACGCTGGAAGAAACACGCGAAAACGGCAAGACGTATGTTGCCCAGGCCTCGAAGATCCTCGACATGTCGAAGACCGAAGTTGTCTACAACTCACAGTGGCTTGATGCACTTTCTTTCCGAGATGTGATCTCGCTGGCGGCCAAGTACACGGTGGCTCAGCTACTTGAACGCGACGACTTCACCAAGAGATACCGCGCTGGCGAGCCGATCAGCGTGCACGAGTTTCTCTATCCCCTGTCGCAGGCCTACGACTCTGTGGCGGTGCGCAGCGACGTCGAGCTCGGGGGAACGGATCAGAAGTTCAATCTCCTGGTTGGCCGCGAGATCATGAAGGCATATGGTCAGCAACCGCAGTGCATTCTGACCATGCCGATCCTTGAGGGTACTGACGGCGTGGAGAAGATGAGTAAGTCACTTGACAACTACATCGGGCTGACGGACTCACCGAAGGACATGTTCGGCAAGACCATGTCCATCCCCGATTCGCTTATAGCACGCTACTACCAGTATGCCTGCTTTGCTACCGCCGAGCAGGTCAAGAAGATGTCAGCAGACCTTGCTGATGGCTCATTGCACCCACGCCAGGCCAAGGTAGAAGTTTCCAGCAGCATCGTCGATCGATATCACGGTTCGGGTTCGGGAAGCGCAGCACTGGCAGAGTTCGAAAAGGTGTTTGTTCGCAAAGACCTGCCGGATGAGATCGAAGAACGTCAGCTGGCGGGCACCTCACATGACATTGTCTCCTTGCTCACACTCACCGGCATGGCAGCCTCAAAGAGTGAGGCGCGACGTCTCGTTCAGCAAGGGGGCGTATCAATCGATGGCAGCAAGATCGTCGACGTTGCCGCGATCGTTGACTGCTCATCGCCCGTGATCCTGCGTGTTGGCAAACTCAGATTCCTGCGCATAAGTGGTTCATGACCTTTGAGATCATTAACAGTGGTCCGGCCACGGGTGCAGAAAACATGCAGCGTGATCTGACCCTGTGCGCTGACGTACGTTCAGGAGCAATACCTGCCACTCTGCGACTCTACACATGGCAGCCTTGGTGCGTTTCTCTGGGCAAGCATCAATCGGCAGATACGATGGATCAGCTGCTGCTGCGTGAGCGAGGCTACGACATCGTTCATCGGCCCACGGGCGGCAGAGCCGTGCTGCATGCCGATGAGGTGACCTACTGCATCTGTGTGCCGGTTGGCGATGCTCTCGAAGCACGCCGAGTGTATCACGATGTACACATGATCATCTTCAAAGCACTGTCCGGTCTGACCGAGCACCTGTCGGTTGCGGGACTCGACGCCGACCTTCGCGCGCATTATGCCTCCAGCGGTCCCTTGGGTCAGGCGTGTTTCTCTTCACATGCCCGAACCGAGATCCTCTCATCGGGCCGCAAGGTCGTGGGCTCAGCCCAACGGGTGCTGGACGGAGTGGTTCTGCAGCATGGATCAATCCTTTGCGGCAATGGCCATGAGCAACTTGCCGACATCATTATTGCCGACGAAGATCAGCGCGAGAAACTGCGCAGTTCGATCATGGCATCAAGCACGACGCTGAGCCAGGTGGCATCAAGGCAGATCACCACAGATGATGTTGTAACGGCGATCATGGCCTGGACGGCAGCCAACGGAACGCTTATCTCAACGCCCGTCAACGGGTCTGACAACTGAGATGCCCGTCCAGGATTCCACGCGCTGAACGACGTCCGACAAATAGTCATCTAAGATGACCTGTTTTCGTGTCGACGAAGCATGCAGCAATCGGGCGCGCATCCCATCTCGAATCACCAGCCCCGTATGCGCATAGTCGAGCCCCTTCTTGGAAGTCGCGATGGCGACGATGTCCCCCGTCTGGAGTTCTGATTCGATCTTTCGGATGCCACCACGAGGAATGACGTACATCGTGTCGCGGCGCAAACGTTCCTCGATACGCGCCATTTCGGCAGTAGCTTTTGGATCAGACTTAAGTGCCGGATAGTACTGGGGGTGCGTCGACATAAAGTCCACCCCGAAGAGTGTGGCAGTTCCTCCCAGTGACCTTGATACATCTACGACTGTGCCTTTGGCGACGTTGTTGCGGATCCACTCCAACGTATAGTGCAGTCGGCTTGTGTAGCCCGAAAGAACCCCGTCGCGATAGCGCGTGAAGGTAACGGCATCACGCAGGTCGGGCAACGTCGACTTCCCCTGTCTTGCGATTCGCGCAATGTTCAAGGAGTTTTCAAACAGCGTCACGCAATCCAGCCCACCGAGGTCCACCCGACACACTTCGCTGCCGGTTCCTTCCAACGTTCCGCCCACGTAGGGTGTGCCGAGGAACTGCATAGCGACCTTTGCAATGAAGTCACCCATCGGCAGCTTCACCCACGCCGAATCAGCAGTCGCCTTCATGACCTGACGGAATCGGTTCTCTGTGACCGACTCTGTCTGAGCCGACGAGGCACAGGATGCAACGACAAGACCGATCAGAAGGGCACGAAACATCATTGTTCGCTGACCGCTCGACGAATGCCGACCTCTGCCAGCTGTGCATCATCGACACCTGACGGGCAACCATCCATGAGTGACAGACCCGATGTTGTCTTCGGGAATGCGATCACATCGCGAATGTTCTCGGTTTGGGCAAGTAGCATCACGAGTCTGTCGAAGCCGAAGGCGATGCCTCCGTGAGGGGGCGCTCCATACCGCAGGGCATTGAGCAGGAAGCCGAACTTCAGTTCAGCATCCTCACGGGAAAAGCCCAGAAGGTCGAACATGCGCTGCTGTACCGGATTAGTATGGATCCGCACTGAGCCCCCTGCTGCCTCGTATCCGTTGATCACAAGGTCATGCGCCACCGCGCGCGCATGCGTCGGATCGCTCGACAGAAGGTGCAGATCTTCATTCATTGGAGCCGTGAAGGGATGATGTCGTGCTATCCAGCGCGACTCCTCTTCACTGTATTCGAGAAGTGGAAACTCTACGACCCAGTGAAATGAATACGTGCCAGCGAGCCCATCAAGAATTCCGCACCTTCGCGCGATCTCAGAACGCATTGCCCCACCGATCGTGCATGCCCGTTCCCACGAACCCGGGAAGAACAGAAGCAGATCTCCACTTTCAGCCCCGAGCTCAGCGCAGAGACTTGCCGCCTGGTCGCCCTCAAGCTGCTTGACGAAGGACCCTGAGATTTCACCATCGACCATCTTGAGCCACGGAAGCCCCTTGGCACCATACTTCTTGGCATGCTCTGTGAGCTCATCAATCTGCTTGCGTGAGAATGAACCGCAGGACTTGGCGTTCAGGGCCATCACGACGTCGCCCTCGGCAACGGCAGACGAAAAGATGCCGAATGAGCTTGTACCGGCGATCTCTGACACATTCGTCAGCTCGAGCCCGTAACGGATATCGGGCTTGTCCGATCCAAATCGGCTCAGGGCCTCGTGAAAACTCATACGCGGGAATGGCGCAGGTACGTCAACGTCGAGGATTTGCTTCCATGCCGTCGAAATGAACCTCTCGGTCAGCGACAGAATATCTTCCTGTGTGACGAAGGACATTTCCACGTCGATCTGTGTGAACTCCGGTTGCCTGTCGGCACGCAGGTCTTCGTCGCGAAAACACTTGACGATCTGCATGTACTTATCAAAACCAGACACCATCAGCAACTGCTTGAACAGCTGAGGTGACTGTGGCAAGGCGTAGAATCGTCCCTTGTTCATGCGACTCGGAACGAGGAAGTCACGAGCGCCCTCAGGTGTCGACTTTGTAAGAACCGGTGTTTCAACCTCCAGGAATCCCTCCTGCTCAAAAAACCTGTGGGTTATCTGGTAGAGTTTGTTGCGGATCAGGAAGTTCTTCTGCAGCGCCGGGCGTCGCAGATCCAGATACCGATGTTGGAGCCGCAGTTCCTCATTGGTGGCGAGATCATCAACGATCTCAAACGGCGTCACCTCTGCGGCGTTGATCACTCCGATGTCATCAGCAAGCACCTCGATGAGCCCCGTAGGAATCCGAGGGTTGGGATTCTCGCGCAGGCGGATCGTTCCCTTCACCCAGAGCACGTACTCCGAGCGCACCGGATCGATGGCTGATGCCAGAGCCGGTGAGTGAGACGTATCGACCACGACCTGCGTGATGCCGTATCGATCGCGCAGATCGATAAAAATCACTCCACCGTAATCACGACGGGCGTTAACCCAGCCGTTAAGAGTGACGACGGAACCGGCGTTGGCCGGGCGGAGTTCACCGCAGGAAACTGTTCGCTTTTGAAATTGCATATCGGATCGATCAGAAAGAGTGGGGATGAAATTTACGCATCACCGGAATTGCGCTCGGTCGTGGATTCGATCATTGCCTCCACGGCATTGAGAACGTCGGCAACATCGATCGTCTCCAGCGCTCCTGCAGTTGTGATGCAGGGCCAGCATGGTGTTGCATACGGAAGCCACGGCATCAGGCCGCGCGAGTCCTGAGAAAACAGGACGACGCTGGGGACCGAATGGGCCGCTGCCGCATGCACGGCTGATGTATCGGGAGTCAGGAGCATATCGGCCGCAGCGATACATGCGGCAAACGAGGCATACGACGGTTGAGGGGGAACAACCTCCACATCGCATGCCTGGCCAATGCGCCGAGCCATATCGGCATGCATTGGGGCCGACATCAATCGAAGGGCCAGGCCACCCTTCCCGTCATGACACCACCGCGCCGCGATGGCCTGCACCAACCTGGCCATCATCTCCTCGGGATACATCCGATGGACATCCGAGCCAGAGATGTTCACGGCAAGGACGCGTCTTCCACGTGGATCGGTCATGAGGGATTTGGCCTGCTGACGTTGATCGGCGGTCAGAGGAAATGATAGTCGCAAATCGTCGCCCTGCAGACTAATGCCAAGGGGCCAGAGAAGCCGCGCAATACGTTCGACGATATGGACGCGTGTCTGATCAGCAAGGGGTACGACATGTGAATAAACCCCACGGTTGACCTTGTCGACGCCAATCGACCATCGCGCGCGTGCTCCCGAGATCAACAAAGCCGACGTAGATGACGCGTTGTCCATCATGTCGATGACCAGGTCATATCGCTGCTGACGCAGGATGCGCCGGAGTATGAACAGATGCAGTAGCGACTTACGAAACACGTGAATATGATTGACCTGATCTTCGATGGCTTGGCGCACGGCGATATTGTTGGTCGACAGAACCACATCAATGCGCGCACTTGGCAGATGCTTGCGCAGCGCGCTTATGATCGGCGTGCTGACCAGTACATCACCGATCCGATCCTGCCGAAGAAGAAGGACCCTGTGCAATGAAGCTATGTCAAGGACCACCTTCGGCGCTTCAACGACCATAGGCTCTGCATTGCCGCCAGCGCGGGCGTTGTAGAAACGTCGGATGGCCAGTTCTATCTTCTTG
Organism: Candidatus Kapaibacterium sp.; assembly: GCA_018882895.1. GTDB lineage: Bacteria > Bacteroidota > Ignavibacteria > Kapaibacteriales > Kapaibacteriaceae > UBA10438. The sequence continues at coordinate 67,509 of VERF01000001.1, read as the reverse complement.
ATCGCTGATTCGGCCATAAGATCACCCGACCACCGAGTTGTAGACGGCCGCGGTCGCTCGAGCCGTGACATCCCACGTGAAGGCTGCACTGTGTTTGATGCCCTCTGCGCGGCGCGCGGCTACAAGCTCATCGTCTTCGATACAACGCTGCATCATGAGTGCAATCTCATCAACGGTCGTTGGATCCACATACAGCGCCGCAGAGCCCCCTACCTCAGGCAGCGACGTAGTATTCGAAGTGATCACAGGGCAACCACATCGCATAGCTTCAAGCACCGGCAGACCAAAACCTTCTCCGAGAGTGGCGAATGCAAGAGCCCTGGCTGCCGAAAGGATCTGCACCATCGAAGAAGTCGATACATCACTTATGATGCGAATAGACGGCTCATCCATGACAGATGCGTTGTCGGACCGGAATCGCTCAATAGCATCGGCACCACCTGCCATCATAAGCACGAATTCCGCATTCCTTCGGATCGATGCTGGCAGTGACTTCCAGGCAAACATCATTCGATGGAGGTTTTTCCGTGGATCAACTCTTCCAATGAACAGCACGAAAGGCTTGTCGAGCCTATACCGACTCCTCACTTCACTTGACAACGGGGTCGGAGTGAACTCGTCTCCTGCTGCAAGTGGCGTCACATGGATCGGCAGATCACAGTTCGGGAAGAATATCTGAATTGTGGAAGCAACGTAGGCGGACGGACACATGATGGCATCTGATGCTTGCAAATGTCGCCGAATTCGTCCGGGAAAACGTCGAGCAAGATGTCCCTCGATGCCCATGTCAGGATACATCGGGAAAAGATCATGTATGGTCGTCACGACCGGACGTCCTTGAGGAATGATCTTTCCGGGTGCGAGCAGATGGACAAGATCAGCATCCCGCACGGCAGAGGACAACTGATGCCGCCGGTACGCTCTCATAATCGGTCGCATTGGCGCGCCCAGACGGCGCTCATGCGTCAGGCACGGACGAACCCCGACGCCGCTGAATTCTGAAAAATAGCTCGCAACCGCACCGCCATCCGTCGCATCAGTGGCAAGCGTTACGGAGTCAACCGAATGTGTTCGAAGGAGCCCCTTTATGAGCTCCCGTGAATAGCGCTCGATTCCGCTGCGACCAAGGATGGCGCTGGCATCAAACGCAACGTTCATAGCTCCGGGGCGACGGCTAGTCAGGCCACTTCGTTGGCAACGTCGTAGGTGACGTTCGAGGCTAGAGCGTAGATCTTTTCGATCGACGTGGCGATAGCCGCTGTTGTTGCCGGATCGTCCGATGCTTCGTACGCCTCGGCGTTTGGATAAACGTACACTTCCTGGAAGTGGTTGTGCTTACCCTTGGTCTCGTACAACGAAAAGGCTACATCAGACCTTGCGTAGAAGTCGCGCACAGAGGCAACCGCTGTCAGATACTCAGATCGCTTGCCGTCAGGAATCGAATACGATACGCTGAAGAGAACTTTCGACATGTACGTGGGCCTCGTGATTAAATGAGCACAAATTTACGGCTCGGCGCAGAGCTGGCGACGCCGAACTTTTCAACACGCAGGCATCAAAACGAACAAGTTTGTCGAATCGTGTTTGCGATAACAGTGGAATTTGGCAAGACAGCTTGCTCGAGTGTCGGTGCAAACGGGGTAGGTGCATCAAATGCCGCAACACGCTTGACGGGAGCATCCAGGTATGAGAATGCTTTATCGGCTATCCTAGCTGCGATCTCGCCACCGAAGCCTGCCGTAAGAACTGCCTCGTGAACGATGATGGCACGATGAGTCTTACGAACTGACTCCAGTACCGTCTCCTCGTCAAACGGCACGAGCGTCCTAATGTCGACGATCTCAACGTCAATGCCCTCTTTAGCAACCTCTTCGGCTGCTGCCAGTGCCATGTGGACAGCCGAACCGTAGGCTATGATGCTGCAGTGCATTCCCTGACGAACCACACGGGCCTTGCCCAGCGGCACAATGTACTCACCCTCTGGTACCTCGCCCTTGATCTTTCTGTAGAGCCCCTTGTGCTCAAAGAACACCACCGGATCATCATCACGCATTGAGGCGGCCATGAGCCCCTTGGCATCATCTGCGAAGGCGGGACAGACAACTTTCAGTCCCGTAGCGTGAGCAAACCAGGCTTCCGAGTTGCGACTATGGAAGGGGTTGGCTCCCACACCACCACCGGACGGACCGCGCACCACCATCGGGACAGGGATCGACCATCGATAGGCGGTTGTACCGGCAACAGTGACGAGCTGGTTGAACCCGTTGGTCACGAAGTCCATGAACTGCATCTCCACAACGGGCCGCATGCCATTGAGTGCCGCACCAATGGATGCTCCGATGATGGCAGCCTCACTGATGGGAGCATCAATCACGCGCTTGGACCCGAATTCGTCGAGAAAACCCTTCGTGAGTTTGAAGGCACCACCATAGGTACCGATGTCCTCTCCGATGAGGAACACCCTTTCATCGCGGCGCATTTCAAGTCGAATGGCATCAGCGATTGCCTCGAGGTAAGTCATTTGCATATCAGCGCTGCTCCCCTGTTGGCGTCATGAATACATTACGTAATCCCTCCTCGGCGGCTGGCCATGGCCGATCCAGAGCGCGATCGATCGCCTCGATCATCTGAGCAAGGATCTCGGTACGCATTTCCTCTGCCTGTGCACGCGAGAGCACGCCGCCGGCATCGAGCCTGTCGATGTAACGCTCAACGGGGTCCTTGGCGGCCCACTCTTCGAGAAGCTCCTTGGGCACATACGAAAAGTCATCGTGCTCGGCATGTCCTCGCATGCGCATTGTCACTGTCTCAATCAGAGATGGTCCTTCGCCGCGCCTGGCACGCTGCACCGCCTCCAGACAGGTGTCGTAGACAATCTCCACATCTGTGCCGTCAATCGTCACGCCATGCATTCCATACCCGAGCGCTCTGTCACTGAGGCGCTCGCAGGCAAACTCCAGCGAGTTCGGCGTCGAATATGCATACTGGTTGTTTTCAATGATCAGAATTAGGGGCAGCTTGTGAACGGCGGCAAAGTTCAAGGCTTCGTGTACTTCGCCAACCTGCGCTCCTCCGTCACCGATGTAGGTCATCGACACGGTGGTGATTCCGCGCATGGCATCTGCCATTGAGAAACCTGCTGCCACCGGGATCATTGCCCCAAGGTGCGAGACGTTTCCATAGATGCGAAGGGCTGGGTCGGCATAATGACCCGTTCCGTCCGTGCCGCGCATCTGACTTCCTTCACGAGCCAGATGATTGAGCATCAACTGATCAAGTGTTTGACCGAACACGAAGTGACCGCCAATATTCCTGTGCATCGGGAACAACACATCACGCGTGCGATCAAGTGCCAATGCACTGCCCACACTTACGGCCTCGTTGCCCAACTGTGAATACACTCCGCCAAAGGCCTTGCCCTGACGATACAGACGCAACATGGCCGTATCGAACTCACGCGCCATGAGCATATAACGCAGCATCTCTCGACGAAACTCTGCCGGGATGCCGACTGTCTTCTTTCGTGCCATTGTCGATATCAAAGTGATGGAACCGTGCAAAAATACGCCAGCCCCCTGTAGCGGTAGCTATCAGGGGGCGTGCAGAGCGTATCGTGCTGGGGCACGATGTTACTTTTTCTTGTGCTTCTTTACGTCTGCGACCGATACCGTAGGACCGGAATTACCGAAGCTATTGTACACGTAGGTGATGACCGATGCGATGTCTTGATCGTTATACTTCTTTGGAAGCGGCGCCATTACGCCATTATACTCCTTGCCGTTGACCTTGATCTTGCCACTCTTGCCATTGACCACTTCCTTGATGATCTGCGGCATGGGTGTATTCTTTAGATAGTCGCTCTTGGCAAGCGGCGGATACACAGCACCGAGGCCCTGACCATTGGCTTGATGACATGTCTTGCAGTATTCGTTATAAACCTGCTGTCCCCTAGCCATAAGCTTCGCCTTATCATCTGCGGCAGATGCATTACCCATCGCCACAAGTACAAAGGCCGCCATCATAATGAGCCGATTCATACTGTTTCTTTCCCTTGAATCATTGGTGAATTGAGCACTTGCAATATCGGACATCTTTGTCTGAAATACAAGATATTTGTTTCCTATCGCCACTGCAAACCTGCTTTACTTTCCACAGCAACCACTGTGGACGTGTACATCTTCTGCGACGGCAATGTGTGGAGATATCAACGGCACGCCAAGTGAGAGACCGCGCATGATGATGAGCATACCGACGACAATGGTTGCGACTGCTAGTCCCGAGTTGAGACGCGCTGTCCAGTGGCGTCCAAGCCGGCGGATAACTATCCCAAAACCGAGCAGAGCCGGCACAGTTGCAGCGCCAAATGCCGACAGAAAGGCCGCGCGAGTGGCCAGATCAGGGATTGTTGCCGAAGATATGATCGCCGTGAGTGAGACTCCACACGGCAGGAGTCCATTGATAACGCCCATGGTCACGGGACGAAAAGATGGTGGCGTGCCGGCAGTAGAAGTCGTCACGAATCGGCCAATTCTTCGCATGATATCTGCCATAGGTGCAGGCAGATGTGGCGAACGACCGAAATACTGTCCGATTGCAAACACGATGAGAACAGTTCCCGTCAGAATTGACACAGAAGAACCGAGCTTGAAGATCTGCAATGCATCGCCAGCTGCGCCAACGCACAGACCCAACACCAAATAAGTAAGCACTCTGCCGAGATGATGAAGCACCAGACGACGTCGTAAAGGAGCACCCTTGTCGTTTACCTGGACGAATATTGACATCAAAGGACCGCACATCCCGACGCAATGCAGAGACGATGCCAGACCTAGCGTTGCACCTGCGATGATTGCAAGAGTCATCGGATCACCCGAATAACAGTATCAAGACGCACATCCTGTGACCTGGAGCGCCATCTGGCCCCAACTCTCCAAACACCCGCACGCAGGTTGTTGAGCGAAAAGATAAGTGAATCAAGATCGGCAGATTCGAATTCGACGTGGCAATCCAGTCTTGGATCATCCGGCCTTTGAAGGTCGACCACTACCTTTCCGTCTACGATACTGCCTTGCGAAAGCAGCATCCTTAGCTGTGTGGGCTCGAGCACAAAACGCGCGCCCATGATTCGGGCACGATAGCGCGCAGCCGCTGTTTTGTCGTGGTTGAGAGCATCCTCGTAGTAGTGCTCACTAACCAGATCAACGCGCTGGGTCATGGCAAAGGCAACAAATCCCAGAGTTGCGCAGGCAAACAGCGCATAGACGATGACGATGTTGCGTCCCCACGTGTTCTTGGTCCAGTTCATGCTTCGATCTCTCCTTACGGACCAACAAATGAGGTTTTGAATGACTGCACACCATCTGGCGTCTCAACATCGATCACAACCTGCTCAGCCCCCTGCATCCGATCCTGCTCATCGTCATCCTCGTCACTACGGCTCTGCTGGGTTAGGATGAATCGTGCCGTAACGATCTCTTCCGGCTTGAGAGATGTCGGAAGCCCGAGAGGTTGCAGGATCATGCCATGGGGCTGGCGAACACGCACATTGATCGGCATGTCGGCCGATGTTTTGTTGATAAGACGGATCTGATAGAAGTTGGCCAAGCCGTCAGTGGTCATTACCCACGTTGTGCCAGCTTGACGCAGGATCACCACATCGAGAGACGAACGCATTGCAAGCAGTGTGACCACTGTGGACATAAGGATGATCCAAACAACACCGTAGGCCACGATTCGCCGGGTCAGCAAGCCGGTGCGTGAACGAGTACGAATGGAATTCAGACTGGCGTACCGGATCAATCCTCGATCAAGTCCAACCTTGTCCATTACCTCGTCACACGCATCAATACATGCGGTGCAGCCGACGCACTCAAGTTGGATACCGTTGCGTATATCGATACCTGTCGGACAAACAGTAACGCATTGGTGGCAATCAAGGCAATCACCTGATCCGCTTGGCCGACTGAACTTTTCGCCCTCTGCTGATGACTTCTTCTGGGCCGCAACGTCTTGGCGAGACCACTTGGAACGACCCTCCCCTCGCAGATGATCATAGGATACCGTCACGGTCCGTTCATCCACCAGCGTTGACATATATCGGCCGTACGGACAGGCAATCAGGCATGCCTGCTCGCGGTATCGATAGAATACCATGAAGAACACAAAGGTGAAGAAGATCAGACCAAGAAACAGCTCGAGGTGCGCCAAGGGGCCATCGGCGACGTAACGCAGCAGCACATCACTTGAGATGACGTACGACAGGAACGTGTTGGCGATCACGAAGCTCATTGCCGAGAACAGAAGGACCTTGGCTCCGGCACGCACAATGCGATCACGATTCCATGGACCGGCATGACGCTTGGCTTGTTCGACCGGACTACCTTCGATCAGCCATTCGATCTTTCGAAACACCATTTCCATGAAGACCGTTTGTGGACATAGCCATCCACACCATATGCGGCCGAGACTGGCCGTGGCTATGACAAATGTCACGATCGTTGTCACAAACATCAACGCTACAAGGTAGAAGTCGCTCGGCCAGAACGGCATCCCAAAGAACACGAACTTTCGTTCGATGATATTCAGAAGCATGAACTGGTGACCATTGATCTTCACGTAAGGGGCAAGCAGAAAAAAGGCCATCAGAAAAACGCTCAGAACTGTACGCCAATTCGTGTATCGTCCACGAGGTTTGCGCGCATAGATCCACTTGCGACGGCCGTCGGGTCGAATGCTCGCCAGCTCGGCGCGAAAGCGCTCATGATCTTCGATGGTATTGATGTCAACGATTGACATTGTTGTTGCTCTTATGAAACGAGTTTCTTACTGAGCCGGTTGATTGCTGCACAGAACTTCGCGGCCTTCCTCAATGGGCTTTGGATCCTCCGGATTAGAGCCCTTCTTCGATATGATGTACGAGGCAACCTGCATCAGTTCCCTATCGGAGAGTTTATTGCCGCTACCGTACGCAAGCATCCCCTTCTCAGGGAAGCCTGATGTGATGCTGGCAACGATCTCCTCGAGTGAGCATCCATGAATCCAGTATTCGTCGGTGAGATTCGGGCCGACCTGACCGCCAAGATCCTCGCGGTGACATGTATAACAGAGACTGTTCATGCCGTTGAAGATCTCAGCTCCCTTTGCCAACGATGCCGCATCAGTCAGAAGTACAATTGGCTCCTTTTTCGACTTCGGAGCATTGGCCATCATGAGCTCTGCCTCTTTGACCTGGGCTGCATATTCTGCTTCCGATGTCCTCGGGCCATACCAAAGGATATTCCAGTCCGGCCCTGTGTAAACATGGTAATAGTACATGTAGATCACGCTCAAAGCGATCGTGAGATAGAAGCCATATAGCCACCAGCGTGGAAGATTGTTATCGAGCTCCCGAATGCCATCTGCGTCGTGATCGAGGAGCTTTTCTTCGTGGTTCTGCTGTTCGTTTGACATGTCCGTTATTCTCCGATTGATGTTGTTGGTGACACCTGCCCAACGGGCTCACCGTCTTCAAGGGCAGCAATGGAAAGGTGCTCAAGCCGACGCTTGTCGACAAGCACAAACCATATCAGGAGTGCACTGAAAAAGCCGAAGAACAGCACCAGTGCAACGATTGGATACCACTCAATGCCGGGTATGCTGGCGAGAACATTCTTGTACATGGCAACCTCAGTTCATTGACGCCGTAGCGGGCGTCTTTTTGATGTCTGTTCCGAGTCTTTGCAGATAGGCGATCAATGCGATGATCTCACGATCGGCCGACACATCCTCTATTCCGCTGGAACGAAGCGACTCAGCAATCCCCTCTGCCTGCGATTGCAGATCGGCAACAGCTTGTTGGGCATATCCCTCCGCGTATGGAACGCCGAGCTTCTGCATCGTCAGGATCTTTCCCTCGGTATGCCGCACATCCAAGGCACTCGAATAGAGCCATTGATAGCTGGGCATGATCGATCCTGGTGATGTCGACCTCGGCTCCATCATGTGCTTCCAGTGCCATGCATCCGGACGCTTGCCCCCTTCTCGGTGCAGGTCCGGTCCGGTTCGCTTCGATCCCCACTGGAATGGTCGGTCATACACAAACTCACCGGGCTTCGAATACTCACCGTAACGCTCGGTTTCGGATCGGAACGGACGAATCATCTGCGAGTGACAGGTGTAACAGCCTTCTCGTACGTAGATGTCGCGCCCTTCAAGTTCAAGGGGCGTGTACGGCGTCACGGAGGAGATCGTTGGTACGTTTGATTGAACTAGTGCAGTTGGAATGAACTCAACGACACCGCCGATCAGAATGGCCACAAAGACGTAGACGGCAAATCGAACCGGCCGTCCTTCGATCTTACGGTGCCAGTGCTCCTTCGTCTGTGGCACATGCTCTGGCTCAGTGGCCTGCACATAAACTTCCTCATTGGCCATAAGAGAGCCGCTCTTGGCGGTCTTGTACAGGTTCCAAACTCCGACACACGCGCCAACAAGGTAGAGCGTGCCACCAATGGAGCGCATGATATAGAGCGGAATTAGCTGCGTAACGGTGTCGAGAAAGTTGGTGTACTGCAGGGTTCCGTCTGGTAGGAACTGCTTCCACATCAGCGACTGTGTGATTCCTCCGAAGTACATCGGCACGGCATAGATCACGACGCCAAGCGTCATGAGCCAGAAGTGCATGTTGGCCTGTGAAAGAGAATGCAGCTTTGTCTGATAGATCCGTGGGATGATGTAGTAGAGCATCGCAAAGGTCAGACCGCCATTCCAGAGCAATGCCCCCAGGTGCACGTGACCGATGATGTAGTCGGTGTAATGCGTCAGCGCATTGATGTTCTTAAGCGACATCATGGGACCTTCGAAGGTCGACATACCGTAAGCGGTGATGCCAACGACGAAGAACTTCAGGACCGGATCGATACGAACCTTATCCCACGCACCGCGCAGCGTGAGCAGGCCGTTGACCATGCCGCCCCATGATGGAGCAATGAGCATCACCGAAAAGACCACACCCAGTGACTGCGCCCAATCAGGAAGTGCCGTGTAAAGAAGGTGGTGCGGACCTGCCCAGATATAGAGAAAGATCAGCGCCCAGAAGTGAATGATCGACAGGCGATATGAGAATACCGGCCTACCCGAAGCTTTGGGAATGAAGTAATACATGATTCCCAGAAACGGCGTGGTCAGGAAGAATGCAACAGCATTATGCCCGTACCACCATTGTACCAGAGCATCCTGGACTCCGGCATACATCGAATAACTCTTCAAAAGGTGAACCGGCAAGGCCAGCGAGTTTACCACATGCAGAAGCGCAACTGTGATGAATGTTGCCAGATAGAACCAGATAGCCACGTACATATGTCGCTCGCGCCGCCGAAGAACGGTTCCGATCATATTCCAGCCGAAGATCACCCACACGAGTGTGATGGCAATGTCGATCGGCCATTCGAGTTCCGCATATTCTTTACTTGAGGTGATGCCGAGCGGAAGCGTGAGAGCAGCACTGACGATGATGGTTTGCCAGCCCCAGAAGTGGATCTTGCTGAGCACGTCGCTGAACATCCTTGCCTTACAGAGCCTCTGCAATGAGTAGTAGACGCCAACGAAGATCGCGTTGCCTGCAAAAGCAAAGATCACCGCATTTGTATGTAGCGGACGAAGACGGCCGTAGGAAAGAAAGTCGATTCCTCCCAGGAAGTCCGGCAGATACAGTTTGATGGCGACGATCAGACCGACAAGGAATCCAATGATCCCCCAACCAAGTGCCGCAATGGCAAACATCTTCACGATGTCATTGTCGTATCGGACCAGATGCTGTTGTCCGGTCTCTGATTGAATGGTTGTACTCATGAGGTCTTACACCCTCCCGTGCAGATTATGATTGATGAATGATCAGTTCAAATTGTCTGTTCTCACCGATGGCTTCACCGTCGGTTGCGAGGTTTCATCGTCGAAAAGCATGCGCATTGATGGCGTCTGAACATCATCGTATTGTCCGCGCTGGGCCGCAACGACAAATGCGATGGCAAAGCCCCCTGCCACAACAAGGCTCAGCAGAATGATAATGGGCATCACTCCCATGGCATCCTCCGAAATGTCCACCTTGCGCCACCAACGCTGATGGCGATCACCAGCAGCGAACTTGCCGGCATCATGATTGCAGTGATGACGGGCGAGAGCTGTCCGCTGGCGGCAAGGGTGATGCCGAGCACGTTATATGCCATCGTGAACCAGAACGCTATCTGCACCACAATCCTCTGGGCGGTTGCATACTCAAGAATGCGGTCGATCACGGGAACACGTCCCGCATCGATCATGACGTCACAGGCAGGTACGATGCGACTCGATCCATTGCTGACGGCGACGGATACATTGGCCGCAGACATTGCTGCGATGTCGTTCAGGCCATCTCCCACCATCAGGACGCGAACACCGGCCTTCTGCACTTCATGGATCCTTTGGACCTTTTCCTCAGGGGTTGCCGAAAGCTGAACCTGCTCTGGGCGGAACAGTCGCGACAGGACAGCTCCTGAAGCCGGACTATCGCCGGAGATCACACTCACATTGGTCGATCGCCGCATAAGCCGGCGGACCATCTGTTCCACACCCGGACGCATCGTATGGCGCATCAAATAGCGTCCAACGGCACGGCCATCGATGATGGCCAGACTGCCTGAGCGGTTCACATCAGGACTCACATCGGTCATCGGCACCGTTGCAAGGCCTACCGAACCAAGAGCCAACTGCACGTCTCCGATGGTGCAGACAAGCCCCTTACCCGAGATCTCTTCAACATCGATCATCAAGGCTTCAAAGGACTCTTCCTGCCGTGCGATCGCCTGACTAACCGGGTGAGTGCTATGACGTGCCATCGATGCGAAGGCCATTCTTTGCCAGGGGGCAAGTGGTTCGCCAACGTATTCGACCTTGTCTGGCGACGTCAACGTTCCGGTCTTATCAAAAACCACGTGGCCGACGCTCTGGAGCTCGCTGATGGCCGCAACGTTCTTGAGAAAGATGCCCTTGCCGGCAAGCATCGTCATGGCCGTGCCATACGTGATGGGCATGGCCAGCGTCAGGGCACAGGGGCAGGCAATGATCAGCACCGAAGAGAAGACCGTCAGTGCCATTTCGATGTTTGGCAACCAGGCAATTCCGGCGGCTAGTGCAATGCCCAATGCACCGATCGTGAAGATCAGACCAAACCGTTCGCTGGTCCATGCCAGCTTTGTGCGTTGTGTGTGAGTATCCTGGCGTGACCAAAGCGAGGCCATGTAGCTGGTTGTCGATGGCTTGACGACGCTCAGTTGAACTGAACGGCCAAGGATTCGGCCACCAGCATACAGCATCGCACCGGGCGCGCATTCCACAGGCTCGGACTCACCGGTGAGATAGGCATAGTCGACCACCGCCGACGACTGAAGAAGGATTGCATCAGCGGCGATGACCTCCCCATTGCGTACGAAGATCAGATCGCCGACGGCCAGGTCCTCGATGGCAACATCGTGCCGCGTACCACGGTGAATTCTCGTAGCCGACAGGGGGAAGAATGATCGCATGGAGCGATCGAACTCGAGGGCTTGGAAGGCACGCTGCTGAAATAGTCGACCGATCAGAAGCAGAAAGACCAAGCCGGTGAATGAATCCAGGAATCCATCTCCACGTGTAATGAAGATGTCAACAAAGCTTCTGAAAAAGAGCGTCAGAACTCCAATTGAAACCGGCACATCCAAATTGACCACGCCACGCCGCAGACTTCCCCACGCCGAGCGGAGCCATGGCTGCGCGCAGTACAGCAACACTGGGATGCTGAGTATTACCTCGATGGAACGCAATGTCAGTTCCACATCCGGCGACATTCCCCCGGGTCCGGCAACGTACTTGGCAAGACCGATCATCATGACATTGCCGGAAGCAAATCCGGCTACGCCAAGCTGCGTGTAGAGTTTACGACGACCTGATTTGACGGCTTTGCCATCGTTGGCTTCGGCCTGCGTCACCGGAGGGTAACCCAGCGACGTCAGAAGCATGGCAATTCGCGAAGCAGTGGTGCGGTCTGTACGAAAATCCACAGTCAACGTCCGCGACATAAGATCGACCCGCGACGAAACGATCCCTTCATCAAACCGTGTCAGACGTTCCAAAAGCCAGACGCAGCTGGCACAGTGCATATCAGGAATCTGAACCTGCAGGATCGATCGTCCCACTGCGCCCCCTGACGAGACAAAGGCACCGGACAGGTCCAGGCCGTCATACCGTGACGCATGATCAGACTCAGGCCGTTGACCTGGGTGCGCCTCAACATCATAGTAGGTGCAGGAATCATGAGCCCGCAAGAGCTCGTAGACACCGGCGCATCCATGGCAACAGAAGGAATGAGCATCAGCCTGCACAGATCCCGAGCGGCACTCTGCTCCGCAGTGATAACACACGTCTTTGTGCGTTTGCGAGCCCATCAATGATTACCATTCAAAGGTCGAATTGCCGGGAACATGGTCTGAGCATAGCGAAACTCTTCTGTCAAGCGGACATTAAGTTCACCGGCCTTCTTGGCCATACTATCCAGTGTGAGCCTTCTTGCAATCACGGTTAGTTCACTTCTGACCTTGGTCCAATGCTCATGCGCCGGACACGGTTCTGCGATACCGCAGCCGGGAAGTCCAAGCATGCATTCGGTGAAGATCGCCGTGCCATCAATGGCGCCGATCAAATCATAGAGCGTGACCTCAGTAGAAGGTTTGGCCAGCGCCACTCCCCCTTTGGGTCCTCGATATGAGTTCATGAGGCGAGCCTGAGTGAGCTGCTGCAGGACCTTCGTCAAAAAGTGGAACGATATCTTGAGCTCGGAGGCGATCTGGCTGATCGGGACGAACTCCTGGGAGGCATTTGCAGCCACGTAGATGGCTGCCTGAATGCCGTAGATACAGGACTTGGAAAGCATGCCGGAGTCCCCCGTAGTGAATGCAGATTTCAGACTCTTTTGTCTAAAATAGGGCCAAACCCTTGCAAATGCAAGGGGCAAGCAATCATTTGGGACTACGCAAACAGCGGGAATCGCCCGGGATCGGCTTCGTGCATGATGCCATAGAGGGCATCAACGATGTGCTCTGCCTCGGGCTTTGACCAGTAGTTTCCGTCTGTACCATAAGCCGGACGGTGTGGCTGGGCCGAAAGCGTTACCGGGGCTGAGTCAAGCCAGCGGAAGCCGTTCTGAACTTCAAGAATCTCACGTAGCATGTATGCCGTTGTTCCACCGGGTACGTCTTCGTCGACCACCAGAAGTCGATTGGTACGCTGCAACGACTCAACGATCACGCCTGTCGTATCAAATGGAAGCAGCGTCTGAACATCGATGACCTCTACGGAGATGCCGAACTGCTCAAGAACTGAAGCCGCCTCAAGCGCCACGCGCACGGTCGCCCCGTAGGTAACGAGCGTCACATCCGATCCCGACCGAAGTATCTCAGGAACTCCGAGCGGCACGGAATATGCGCCCATGTTTGATGGGATCGTCTCCTTAAGTCGATAGCCGTTGAGTACCTCGACGATCAACCCCGGATCGTCTCCCTGAAGAAGGGTCTGATACATACCGGCAGCCTGCACAAAGTTGCGGGGTACGCACACGTGGACGCCGCGAACAAGATTGATGATGCCAGCCATCGGCGAGCCGGAGTGCCAGATCCCCTCAAGTCGGTGTCCGCGAGTGCGCACAATGACGGGTGCCTTCTGTCCCCCTCGCGTACGCCATTGCACGGTGGCCAGATCATCACTCATGAGCTGGAGCGCATACAGCAAGTAGTCCAGATACTGGATCTCAGCGATCGGACGCAGACCTCGCATGGCAAGGCCAATGGCCTGGCCAAGAATGGTGCATTCACGGATGCCCACGTCGCTCACTCGCAGATCTCCATACACTGCCTGGAGTCCGCTTGTACCTTGGTTGACGTCGCCGAGCTTGCCGGTATCCTCACCGAAGATCACCACTCGAGGGTCAGTCGAAAGTGCGTGATCAAACCAGGCCCGGATGACCTCGGAGCCATTGACATTCGGGGAATCACTGGCATACTCTGCTGGCTGATGCTTAATTGCCAGGGGACTATGGGCCGACTCACTATGTAGGTGCGAAGCATACAGGGGGCGGACACGTTGGTCGAGCTCACGCCTCCATGCAACAAGTTCCGCCATGTGCGTTGCGGTGTAGCCACGCCCAACGATCAACGCTCTGTGTGTGGATGTCATTATGTCACGACGGAACGGCTCACGGATACGCTCAAGCTCATCGGCAACGCGCGCGATCTCATCGGCGACCTCGGTCGAACCGGCTGCCCGTATGGCCTCTGAAGCTCCGCGAAGAACCGTCACACACTCTGCGATCTCACCGCGGATAGGTTGGATATAAGCGTCCCAGGCGTTCTGCTTCGACTGCTGGACATGGCGCACGGCCTCATCGTCAATAGCTGAAAGCTCTTCGGTGCTCGCGACCCCATGGTCCAGGATCCACTGCCGGAATCGCGTGATACCGTCCATCTGCTGTTCCCAGTCAAGCCGCTCGCTGGACTTGTACCGCTCGTGGGAACCACTCGTCGAATGGCCCTGTGGCTGCGTCACATCGATCACATGGATGATCTGCGGCACGTGCTCACGGCGAGCAGTTTCGGCCGCCTGACGATATGTACTGACAAGCGATACATAGTCCCATGCACGCACAACATGAATATCGAAGCCGTCCCGCGTGCCGTCGCGCCGAGCAAAGCCCTGGAGAAGCTCGCCGACGTTGGATTTCGTCACCTGAAACTCATTCGGAACACTGATGCCGTAGCCATCATCCCAAATAGAGATGACTGCAGGCGCCTTCAACACACCGATTGCATTGACGCTTTCCCAGAACATGCCCTCGGCGCTTGATGCATTGCCGATCGTGCCGAAGGCAACCTCGTTGCCGGAGTCGCTTAGTTCAGGCATGTTGCCGAGGACTTCTACCTCGCGAAAGAGCCGTGAAGCATAGGCAAGTCCCACAAGGCGCGGCATTTGAGAACCGGTTGGCGACACATCGGCCGAAACGTTGATCGTCGAGGTAAGAGATCGCCACGAACCGTCACCGTTGAGGAAACGCGTCGCGAAGTGACCATTCATGGACCGACCTGCACTTGCTGGCTCGGCCTCTATGTCCGTGTGCGCGTACAGCTGGGCAAAGAACTTCTGAATATCGCTCTCGCCAATGGCGAACATAAAGGTCTGATCACGATAGTAGCCGCTGCGCCAGTCACCGGGTCGCGCGGCCCGGGCCATGGCCAGCTGTGCGATCTCCTTGCCATCACCGAAGATCCCAAACTTGGCCTTGCCCGTGAGCACTTCCTTGCGGCCAAGCAGTGATGCCTGGCGGCTGACAACGGCCAGGCGGTAGTCATTGAGGATGTCTTCCGGTGATAGACCTGCCGGGAGCGAATCGTCCGAAACCTTCTTGCTCTTCTTCATAGACGGCAAATTTACGACTCTGTCACGGCTCCGAGAAGAGAGAAGGCTGATGTGGAGAACCTTCGACGTGTTCGCGAACAATTTCGACTGACCTCGAAAGGGTCTGCCCAAGGTCTGCGTTAACCAGCACGACGTCAAACATGTCCTGGTGCGCCATCTCCATTTCCGCTCTGGATAAACGCGTATCGATCTGCTCCTGCGTCTCGGTATGTCGCGCCGTCAGACGCTCACGAAGGGATCCAAGTGATGGCGGTGCAACGAAGATCAGCAAGGTGTCGTCAGGAAATGCCGCCTTTAGAGAAAGAGCCCCCTTGACGTCGACATCGAAAACGAGAAACTCGCCACGGCCAACCGCCTCGTTGACCACGCTCCGCAGCGTGCCGTAGTAGTTGCCAAAGATCTCTTCATATTCGATGAGATCTGATTGTTCGATCGCACGACGAAACTCATCGCGTGATAGAAAAAAGTAATCCTTGGCGTCAACCTCACCGGGACGCTGCTGTCGAGTTGTGGCACTGACACTGAAGCGCAGCTGCGGAAACGTTGCAAGAAGGTGTCGAGCCACCGTTGTCTTGCCTGCTCCGGAGGGGGCGCTCAGTACAATGAGGTGCTTCTTATTCGACATTCTGCACCTGTTCGCGGATGCGTTCAAGTTCTTCCTTCATCTCAACAACGATGATGGCGATGTCGGCGTTGTTTGACTTGGACCCTATCGTATTGACTTCACGGTTCATCTCCTGCAAGAGGAAGTTCAACTTTCTTCCTGCATGTTCCTGCGCGGCCATGTACTGACGCATGTGCTTGATGTGACTGCGAAGACGCACGCACTCTTCAGCAACATCCAGTTTTTCCGACAAGAGGACGATCTCCAACGTCAGCCGTGTCTCGTCAATGCCAACTTCACCGACGATCTGCGCTACACGTTCGCGAAGGCGCGTGCGCTCATTCTCGACTCGCTGTGCAGCCGTTGATTCGATCTGGGCCAGCCCCCTTTCGATGACTGCCAGGCGCTGTTCAATATCAAGTGCAAGGTCCGCCCCTTCCTTGTCTCGCATGGTATTGAGGGCCAGTAACGCCGTTTGAAGGCCGTCACGGATCTGGGACCATGTTTGCTCTTCATCTTCGTCGTTGTCAGGGGGCGAAAGCACGCCCGGAAGCAGCACCAGTTGCTCGATACTGATCGTACCGCCGATACCAAGGTTCTGTTGCAGGTCTCGAAGTGACTCTACGTACGATGCGGCAACGCTGTAGTTGACGGCGACGTTTGATGACTGCTGAGATTCATTTCGTCGCATGGACACCGTCAGGGATCCTCTTGAAACCTGCGCTCTGATGAACTCACGGATGCGGTGCTCCTTATCAGAATACTCCCGAGGGATCTTTGCCGAAACCTCGAGGAATCTTCCGTTGACGCAGCGAAGCTCGATGGTGCACGGGGCGGAGCCAACATTCATTTCAGCTTTGCCATATCCCGTCATGCTGCGGATCATACTTCTTCCCGGTGTTACTTGTGAAATGACGGCAAAGATACGCCCCCTCATGAGGGTGACCATCGAAACGTTGACGTATCTTGATGGTCGCATGGTCAAGTTCTCCCTGCCTACGCAAGCAGCCGAAGCTGCAGCACGATTTCTCTCTGAACGTTGGCAAACGTCCATTGATGCGGTCGTTGTCACCGGGTCAGGATTCAGTGTCGACGCATTTGGCGCAGAACTTGGCGATCCGATCAGCTACCATCTGGTGCCCGGCATGCCCGTCGGCAGCGTAGAGGGACATGCACACATGTTTCGGCTCATTCATGTGATGGGCCGAGTTGTTCTGCTGTGTTCCGGACGCATGCACATGTACGAGGGTCTAAGGCCCGAGCAGTGCGGGATCTTCATGCAGATCGCAAGTCTTTTGAACGTCCGCCGCGCAGTTCTCATGAATGCCGTCGGCGGGCTGAACCCTTCACTGTCGGTTGGTGACATCGTCCTGGTCGATGACATCTTGGACCTGACCTTCAGAACAGTCATCACGCAATCTCCCCGTCTCGGAACAGGGCGCCGACCCACAGAATGGTGCGATGCCATTCTACGCAGATGTCGTCAGGACGGTATCCGCCTGCATCAAGGTGTTCTGGCGCAAATGCTCGGCCCCAGCTACGAGACCAGAGCCGAGGTCCGTATGCTGCGCAGGGCCGGCGCAGACGTAGTCGGTATGTCCACCGCTATAGAAGCACAGCAGGCTTGGCAGCTCGGCGTTGATACCGTGATTCTGTCGCTTGTGACCAACATGCTCTCAGATGCTACCCTACCGATACTTGACCACGATGACGTCCTCAGAGCATCCAGATCAGCATCGGATCGTCTTCAGCGTGCGCTCAACTTGGCACTTGTCTGGTGATGGCATACACAATACTTTTGCGCGTCCATCGCCGCCTGTGCTGCGGCACATTTGAACTCCGAACATGCACCCCCCAACTCTGCTTTCTTTCCAGCATTCTCGGCAACGGCTGAGGTGGCCGGTGGCCGTGCTCTGTTGCATGGCCACTTCTGCATTTCTCATTGGATGCTCGTCTTCGGCCAGCCAACGCTCGGATGCCCCCTCACAGGTCGTCCATACTGAGCCGCATGCACTTACGGTCGTGCCGGCATCGACCGATTCCTCCTTCCGGCTTGTCCTGTCGCCAGATGCCGCAAAGGCGCTGATCGACGCCTCGACAACTGACGTTCTTGTCTACGGTGCTGACACTGGCGTCATTCGCCTCCCCATTACGAAGACCACCATGGGCGCACCCGGCCGGTCAGAGACGCTAACAGCGTCGGCCTATGCTGACATTGCCGCTTCGGTCTTTCGTCGCGCATCTTCGTTTCGGATTCTTGCTACGATCGGTGACCGCGAGCACCTCTACAGCGTGATCACGAACGTCGACACAGCTGCTTTGGCACTGATGCCGGAGATCTCCCAAGGCAGTGACTCAGGATACGTATTCACACTTCGCGCAACCCGCCGACGCGTGGTCGAAGGAGAGTACTTTCCATCGTCCGAACAGCTGCGTATCTCGGTGGTCAACGCCAAAGGGGCGACCGTTTGGTCATCCGATCATGGCATGGCGTATCTGACCGTGATCATGCCCGTGGAGCCCGAGCAGAAAGGTTCCTCACACGTCTATCAGCAGGAGTGGAACGGCATCACGCTGGATGGTGAGCCGCTGCGCCCCGGACGGTATCGCGTGACCTTCCTGCTACCTGTTAGACGCGCGTCCTATTCGACAACTTTGGACATCACGATTCCGTTGAAATGACCACAGCAATGGCACACGAAGAGTGGATGCGCCGCGCGCTTCAACTCGCGCAACTGGGTTCGGGCCATGTGGCCCCTAACCCTATGGTAGGCTGCGTAATCGTCCGGGAAAACGTGATGATAGCCGAGGGTTGGCATGCCGCATACGGCGAACTGCATGCCGAGACAGATGCCCTGCGCCATCTTGGCGGTAATGCAAGCGGTGCCACGATGTACATCAATCTGGAGCCCTGCACCCATTACGGCAAGCAACCTCCGTGCGTCGATGCCATCGTCCGCAGCGGTGTCGAACGCGTTGTACTGGCCATGACGGATCCGAATCCGGTGGTCTCAGGACGCGGTGTGCGCCTTCTGCAAGAAGCTGGGATCGAGGTCGTTCTGGACGTGCTTCGTGACGAGGCCGAGTA
Source organism: Candidatus Kapaibacterium sp. (assembly GCA_018882895.1). GTDB lineage: Bacteria > Bacteroidota > Ignavibacteria > Kapaibacteriales > Kapaibacteriaceae > UBA10438. The sequence continues at coordinate 48,364 of VERF01000001.1, read as the reverse complement.
TCTCAACCGTCGCTTCGCGCACTGGATGACGACCGGCCTGCCCCACGTCACGCTCAAGATCGCCACGTCACTGGATTCGCGTGCACAAATGCCCGTCGACCAGCCACGGTACATTACGTCGGCTGAAAGTCGATATCACGTCCACAAGCTCCGCTCATGCGTAGATGCAGTCATGATCGGAATCGGAACCGCACTGCATGACAATCCTGAGCTAACGGTGCGTCTGTGCCCCGGCCGCAACCCGGTGCGCGTGGTAATCGATTCAATGTGCCGACTTCCTACAAGCACAAAACTCGTGGAGACTGCCCGTGAGACGCCTACCATCATTCTCTGCTCGGACAGGTCTGATCGCGATGTACGCGAAGAACTGCGCGACCGTGGAGTTGATGTGGTGGTGTTGCCGACGGGCGACGGAACGACCATCGCCACGAAGGACCTGTTAGCGGCTCTGGCGGTCAAGAAGATCACGTCTGTCCTGGCCGAAGGGGGCCCATATGTTGCCGCGCGCCTTTTGAGGGAAGACTTTGTCGATGAGCTGCATTTTCATGCCGCACCCATTATGATCGGCAGTGGGCCGACGTGGGTTCTCGACACACCGCTTCGTCGATGGAATCTGCGTCAGCTGCTGCAGGTGGGTTCAGATGTCCACGTGCAGTATGTTCGCAGTCGATGACCCTCCTTCGCACATGCGTAGTGGCTTTCGTGGCGGTACTCTGTGCCGCCAACGTGCCAGCCCAACAATACTCGGAGCCCCTTCAACGGGCTCTGCGTAGCCAGGATTGGAAGCAGGTCGAATCGATCACTCGCAAGGAACTGCGCTCGGCCCCGAAGGACATTGATCGACTGACCCTTCTTGCCGTTGCCCTGATGCGGCAGGGTCGTCTGGAATCCGCGCTCAATCAGTCCATGCAGGCCATCGAGCAGTTTCCCCGAGCCTATGCGCCACATATGATCGCAGCCGAGTGCCAAGTTCGACTGCGCCAGCCTGACAAGGCGATCGGGCTGTTTCTGGCGGCAAAGAACCTCGCACCGGATTCGGCCGGTCCATCAATGGCACTTGGCATGCTGATGTCTGGCATCGGCAAGTGCGATGAGGCGATCACCCACCTCGAGGAGTCCTTGTTTCGTCAGCCGGGAAACATGACGATCGCCGGCCAGCTTACACGATGCTACCTTCGGCTTGGGCGAGCATCCGAAGCGGCCGAGCTTGCCATCCGGTCGGCCGAGTTAAATCCCGCAGATCCGAATCTGCAGCTGATTGCCGGCGAGGCATCGATGGCAGCAGGTCGTCCGGAAGATGCGATTCCATTTCTGAGACAGTCCATCGCCGACGGTAAAGGGACCGCTTCTGCTCACCTGCTCTTGACGGTTGCTTTGCAAGACAGGGGGCGAACCGCAGAAGCCGCCGAGGTTGCCAAGTCATATGTCAAGCTCGCACCGGAAGATGCTCAAGGCTGGTTCAACGTAGGGCTGTTGCAGATCGAAACCTCGCGTCTCGACTCGGCTCTCAAGTCACTGAAGCGCGCAGTATCGTTGAAGCCGAACTACCCGGAGGCATACTACAATCTCGGACGTGTTTACGACGGACTCGGTTTCAGCGAAGATGCCATTCAGGCATATCGTCGCTGTGCCGCAACCGGCGGCAACCTTGCATCGAACGCCTATCTGGGAATTGCGCTGATCTATCGCAAAGCAGGCAGCTTTGCTGATGCTCTGCGGGCACATAGCCAGTCGGTAAACCTCAGCGACACCTCCCAGATCTGCCGCGCTCAACGCATGAGAACCTGTTTCGATGCCGACAGATGTGCTGATGCCGCCGGGTTCATAGATGATGACGTTAGCCGATTTCAAGACAGCCCAACAGTGCTTTTTGAAGCTGCGCGATGTCTTGCCCGCAACGGACGCCGCAGTGACGCTGAGAAGATCATCGACATCCTGGAGCGCACCTCTCCGTCGCTGGCCAATGATCTGCGCATGTTCATGAATCATTGATGCGTCCTGTTCTACATCCTGCCTTCGCTGCGGCGCTTCTGGTAGCCGGCTTCGTCCTCCTGCCGATCATCTCGGTAGCACAGGTTCAGAGTCCGGTTGACCTCGGCAACGGCTTTTTGCGACTGCAGCACGCCGTTGATACGTCCCTTTCCCTGCTCGGCATGCGTAAGGCGGACCTTTCAATGCCATCGGATATGCTGGATCGGGACCGACACCGCAGCCCCTTTCATGATCAGCTGTTTACCGATCCTCTTGCTTCGGTTGCGTGGACCGATTCGGTTGCCGCTTCTCTGCTGTCTCGAAACGGAAATGTTGTTCGAGGAGCCATCGCTCAGCTTGCCTCTTCTGCCGGATTGGATGTCGCCACTCCGCGAACATTAAGCCTAGGACGGACTGCCGATTCAACAGCATCTGAGGTAGTTGGACGCATGGGCAACAAAGCTCGTTCGATGCCGGTAAAGAGGCTACTGGCCGAGTGCATTGGCCTTGTGATCACCGCTAAGGACTCCCTGGCAACCCGCCACTCACCGCAGTTGGGTTACGGGTCTATCGGCTCTGTCGGTTCGTTTCTCACGGCACTTGATTCATTATGGTCGCCTTCGGAAGAAGACGACAAGCTCACACTCTGGCAAGTACACGATAATGAGATCAGCGGCACAGGCGTAACCAAGTCCGTCAGCGCAAACATCGATCCACTGCTCGTGTCGGATATCTGCTCTATCGGTAACTCACTCTACGTCGAACTGCGTCAAGCATTGGATCGCTTCGATGGTGATGTATCCACGTCGCGCGATTCGCTCAGCAGCTTCGTTCTTTCAATGCCTTTTGGCCGTGTGGCTATCGGAGGTGCCGGCAATGACGCCTACTCCGGTTCATATGCGCTCATCATAGATGTGGGCGGTGATGACACCTATGATGTCGAAGCAGCCTCGGTTGTCGACTCCATGACACCATCACTGAGCGTCGTCATTGATCTGGATGGCAATGATCTATACCGTGGCGGCGACCATGTTCTCGGATCGGGACGATTTGGTGTTGGCATCTTGATCGACGAATCTGGTGACGACACATACGCCGCCCGCGACTTCTCAATTGGAAGTGGGACGTACGGTTTCGGGATCGTACAGGACGCTTCGGGAAACGATGTATATCGCAGTCGCTCCAACTCTCAGGGGGCCGGTGTGGTTGGCATTGGGTTGCTTCTTGATGATGCGGGACATGACCTCTACATCTGCGCTGCGCAGTCGCAGGCATTTGCGGCGACCAACGGCGTTGGCGTTCTGAGCGACCTGTCCGGTAACGATCGATATATCGCCGTGAGCCCCTTTGCCGATGTGCTTCGCTACGATGACCATCAGGTGTCGTTCGTTCAAGGAGCCGCACTAGGGTCGCGCCCTACCATGTCCGGGGGCACAGCACTTCTTGTCGACGCGGCGGGCAATGACCTGTACTCGTGCGATATCTACGGTCAAGGCACCGGCTACTGGTTCGGGCTTGGCGCCTTGATCGATCTCGGTGGCGATGACCGCTACGATGCCTACCAGTACGCTCAGGGGTCCGGTGTGCACTTTGCCGTGGGTGTTCTGACCGACGCGCGCGGAGACGATGTGTATCGTTCTCACGGAGTTTCGCAAGGATGCGGACACGACATTGCGACCGGACTTCTTCGCGACCATGAGGGTGATGACAGTTATGTGTGCGAGAGCCTTTCGCTGGGTGCCGGCAATGCAAATGCGGTCTCCATCCTCTACGATGAATCGGGCAATGACAGCTACAGTGCATTGAACACGGGCAATACGCTCGGTTACTCGGACATGCGACGCGGTTACGGCATGATCGGGCTGTTCATAGATGCGGCTGGAGGCGACGTCTATGGCGAGACCATTCGCAATGACACAGCGATTGTAAGGTCGACCTACGGCCTGATGCTCGATGCCGAGCTTGTTGGCGCTTCCGAAGTCAAGCAACCAGCGGCTCAGGCACGGCCCGTATCACTGACATCGCGTATCGACAGCCTCTTTGTGCAGGCATCGGCCTCTCACCTGCGGTTTCAAAGCGACGTAGCACCGGCACGTAAAGAGATCGGACGTCGGGGAATCGAAGCCCTGAAGTTCCTTGAGTCCAAGTTCTCGACTCAAATGCCACGTGAACGGATCACCCTTGAGACCGCTCTGCCGGACCTTTATGCGAGCGACCGCGACTCAACCATCGAGCTTCTTCGCAGGGCGCTTCGTTCGTCGGATAACGCAACCGTATCAACGGCCACCACAATCATTGGCAAGGTCAAGTGCGTAGAGCTGCTTGCCGATCTTCAGCAAATGCTCAACGATGCCTCGTGGCGTCGACGTCGTTTGGCTGCCGCTACGATCGGTGAAGTGAGTGACACGCAGGCAGTTCGTTTTTTGAAGGGGGCCTGCATCGACGAGCATCCATACGTGCGACAAAGGGCGGCGTATCATCACTCCAGATTGCTTCCAAGTGACTCGACGCATCACCGGAGACTTCTGAGTGACACGCTTCAGATCGTCCGCATGGCCCTTATCGAAGGCCTCATCAAGGCTGGCAAGCGTCCGATGTCTCAGATCCTTGCGCTCATTGGCGGGCACACCGACGAAAGGTCAAAGCCTTCAGTACTTCGCCTGTTGTTGGCTGCCGATACCACGGCTGGCGACCTTGCAATGTTCAGCTCGTGGTGGAGTCGACAGTCAGTTCATGACAGGCAACACGTTGGGCGCTTCTCGGCATCTCTGCCTCGCCCCCTGGCGGCAATCATGGCGTCTGCAGGAACCGGCAAGAAGAAACGGGCTCGTCGGTGATCGGGCATTTCCTGACTCTTGAGCACGTGGTCAGTGAGTTGAGAACGCTACTGTCCGGTGGCCGCCTCGTCGGCGCATGGTCGCAGCGCAAGTACGTTGCAACCCTTGTGTTCGAGGTCGGTGCAGAGCAGATACCTGTGGTGATCGACGTATCCCCGCGTGATGCCTCGATCACTACGAGGAAGACCGTACATAGAGCCCTGCGCAATAGCATCGATGTGTTCCCGGACCTATTGGGGCAGAGGCTAGGTGCTGTGGTCAAAGTCGACGCAGATCGTGTGATCACCTTCGTGTTCGAGCATGAGGTATTGCATGTGGAACTCTTCAGCGCAGGAAGAGGTAACATCGTCCTCTGCCGAAGTAACACGGTGACCGATGCCTTGCGCGCACGCGCAGATCGGCTCGGAGCATCCTACCACATTGCGGCCGACACAGCGAGTGGACCACTTATTCGCCACGAGTTGACCCTCGCACAGGACCTGTCGACGTGCGCACTTCATCTTGGCAAACACTATGCCGCCGAAGTCTGTCATCGTGCCGGAATCCCTGCGATGAGCAGAGTCGCCGATCTAACCTCCGAGCAGCGCACGCGTGTTCTTTCTGAAGCTCTAGAGTTTGTCCGCACCTGCCGAGAGCAACCGGAGTTTGTTACGCTGTCGGCAAACGACGATGTGATTTTGTCCATGACTCCACTGCATGGATGGCAGATCGTTGCTCATCATGATTCGGTCATCGAAGCCATTCAGCACGTAGTGACGCGTCGGCGCACTATGCAGGCGTTTCAAGAGCAACGGCAACGCCGACTCCGCATGATCGATCAGCTTTCGGGAAAACTGCGGCGGACGCTGCAAGCTCTTCAGGATGACCATGCCGCAACGTCCAGACCCGAACGTTATCGATCATGGGCCGACACGCTCATGGCCCAGGAGAACGTCCATCTCTCGGGGGTGGACCACATCGATGCGATCAATGTATCGACTTCTGCCATGGAACGCATCCCTCTTCGATCTGAGGTCAACCTCCTAGATAACGCCACCTCGCTCTATACCAAGGCGCGCAACGCCGTGATGGCGGCGCGGCAGCGCGAACGGCGCATTCCCGAGCTGGAGCGGCGTTTGTCGGAGCTGACGCGGGAGCGCCAAGCCGTGGAATCTGCAACGACATTGGATGAACTCCCCCGATTGACAGAAGCTATGGACACTCAGCAAAAGCCGTCTTCGACCGCGCCGAAGTTTCGGGAGTTCGCTCTCGATGATTCGCACACACTGTATGTTGGACGCAATGCGGCCAACAATGACGAACTGACAATGAAGTTTGCACGACAGCAGGACTGGTGGCTACATGTGCGTGGGGCCAGCGGATCACACGCAGTCCTACGCGGCGTGCGCAGCGAGAAGATCCCGAAGCCCATCCTCGAAGCAGCGGCAGCCATCACGGCCTACTACTCGCAGGCCCGCAATGCGTCATATGTGCCGGTTGTTTACACACAGCGGAAATTTGTCCGCAAGCCGAAGGGGGCGAACATCGGCGCAGTCGTGCTGGAACGAGAGCAGACCATAATGGTCCGACCATCACTGCCGGAGGGCTCTCTCAGTGATGAATGACCAACAGCCGGCGCAGCTGCCCGACTGACAGAACGTAGGTTCCCTGCGGGAGCATTGAGACGTCGATCCCGTGCTCTAACTGATCCGGTGCGCAGTCTACGGCAACGACCGTGCGGCCTTCCATGGACGAGATCGTAATGCGTCCGAGCCCCCTGCCCGATCGCAGGCTTACCATATCGAACGCCGGATTCGGTTTGACCGTGAGATCACCGGATTGATCATCGGTGGCAACGTTCACAAGCGGACCCGAATACGTCACGACAAGCTGCAGCGGCGTCAACAGTCCACGGTCGGCACGTACATCCACCGAGCCCCCTCGAAGTTCAAGCCTCTCGTTATTGCTCATGCGGGCACCAGACCATGCTTCGGAGGGACTCCACGAGGCACGCGTGAGCACTCCATAGCGCCGGTCCTGAGCATCGGTGGCAAGAGCTCGCGGATCGCATGACAGGCTCAGTGAAGAGATCTCAAGACTGCGCTGTGAGCCAAATGTGTTGAGCACGCGCCAGCTGTGTTCGAGGTGAAACGGTCGAGTTGACCCGGCAGTATCCTGAATGCGGTCGAACCTTGTCATGACCAGATCGAACCACTCCGTAGCTGCTGCGAACAGTTCAATGGTGTCACCAAGCTGTTCGAAAGCGACCGTCCTCGTTTCCGGCTTGATTCGGACGATCTGACTTGATCCGGAACCAACAAGTGCTCCCGATTCGGTCGGCCCGGCACCGGAGTGATATCGTCCATCACTGCCGCTGACCTTATCGAAGATCACACCCCGGGCAGCTTCATTGAACTGGTAATACGCCAACAGGCCGGGCTCAGCGCCACGTCGTGTTAGGTGCATTGCGCGTCGAATCTCATCCTGCGTCAGCGTCCGATCATACAGGGCGACCTCGTCGATAAGTCCGCTGAAATTTCGCTCGCTCCAGTAGTGATATGTGCCAAGAGTAAACACCAGCCTCGAAAGATCCTGAGCCTGCAATGGTACTGCATCTTTGCTGCCGATACCATTGACGTACACCGTCGCACCCGAACTGTCGATAGTGAGCGCAACATGAGACCACTCATCCTTTGGAAGCTTAAGCCCCGATGCCCACCACCATCGGCCCCCTGTCCAGAGATAGCCGAGTTCATTCTGATCGTTGACAAACTGCAGTCCGATCTCTTGCGAGACGCCCTGATCGGCATCCGTACAGAGGATCGCAGAGAAGTTCGGTTGCATGCCAAGGGGCTTTACCCATGCCGTGAAGCTGAAATTTCTGGTGACGCCGATGTAGCGTCCAAGCGAGACGTGGTCCTGCGGTGCTCTAAGGTCGGCAGCATTGCCGGCAACCGTGGAGAACACATCGCACTGACTCGGAAGCACCGTCACAGCCCGCCGCAGGATCATCGTATCACTGCCTGACTCATTTTCAACGATCAGCGTCACGTCGTAGGATCCGGGCACGGGGTAGCGGACGTCAACCAGCGGCGCACTCGACTCACTTGGAATACCAGCCGGGAATTTCCACGTTCGGCGGAATCCGGCTGTCTCAACTGCTGCAGACCGGCACCCGAATCGCACCGGAGTGCGCGAGCAGCGGATCGTGTCAGCGTCAAGTGAGATCAATGCATGGGGCCTGGTCGTCAGAGGAAGGTCGATCTGCCACAGTCCGCGATTTGTGGCAACACGCAGGCGCGCCCCCGGATCGTCGACGTGCAGGAAGTTGACATCCGACAGCGGTAGCCCCGTTCCAAAAAGCTCCCAGTTCGTTGCCGGAGTGTACCTATACACCCCATAGCTGGTGCCAACGTAAAGTTCATCACTCGAGCCGCGGCGATGTACCATGGTGAAGATCGCAAAGGATGGCAGCCCCTCAGAGATAGAGGTCCAGGTCTGTCCGCCATCGGTCGACTCGGCGACCTTCGCGCGAAGCTGATTACCGCCAAAGGCCACATAAATGTGGTCGGGTTGCCGGTCATCAAAAGCAACATCGGCCATTCCTTGCCCCTGTGAAATGTTGCTTGGCGGCGTGATCGACGTCCACGTCAGCCCCCTATCAGAACTTCGCCACAGCTGTGCATCGGCAATGGCCATGATGTGGCGTCCATCGGCCGGGTGGATGCGTACACGGGATATCCAGTTGACAAACTGCTTCAAAGGGGCCCATGTGGATGCATTGTCATTGCTGATGACCACGCGCTGCGTGCTATGATCGATGGCCACTATGCGGTTGTAGAGGATGGGGTCGAACTCGATGTTATTCATCGTCAGATAGCCGAGGTCTATTCCAAGGTCCGAAGACAACGGAGGAATGAGCTTGCTGCGAGTTCGTTGCACGCGCACGTTGCTCCACGGTTTGGCGTAGATCCATTCCGTGGCGATTGGATTGACGTTCGCTCCCATGGCATCAGCACCGGCCCATGGATACCAGCCATTGAATGGGAACTGCGGGGCATACACGGTCGAATCCCGAAAGAATGTCGGCAAGTGATATGCACCCATAGCCATGATGCTACCATCGTGCGACTGATCGAACCCCCAGACTTCTGATGCGCTTATTCCGAAGCTTCTTCCGGAGATCGTGTTGCCACGGTCGGCGCTGAGAGTCACCCCCCCGTCGTGAGTGAGCCAGACCGAGTCACCGACAATCGAGACGGACTGAATGTCATAGTGCATCGGCGGAAGGCTGCGCCAGGTGCGCCCGCCATCGCTTGATCTGTATGGGAAGATGCCTGCGGCAACCATGAACTGCGGATCACGAGAAGAGATAGCAAAGCCCATGTCCCAGGTCACCTGCCCCAGACCCTTGCCGACGATATCGTAATCGAACAGGTTGGGATTCGCGTCAAGGTTCGGTGACTCCGGTCCATCGACACTTCCGCAGCAGCGATGCTCAAAGGTCGACCCTTCATCGGTGGAGACATAAAGTCCGTAGACGCCACCAACATCTCCTGCCGAGCCGGCAAGCATCACGCTGACCATCTTTGGCGCTGCCGGCGTCAGCCCGATCAGACCGCGGGCCATGGAAGTTCCGGTACGAGGTGCCGGATAACCCTGCCCGGTAGGATTGAACTTCACCCCGGAATTGGACGATCGGACAAAGCTGATATGAGACTCTATCTGTACGAGTCCATAGGCCATTTCACTGCTTGATGTGTGCCAGCAAAGATCCCACCACGTGCCGATCATATTGCTGGCCGACTTCCAGGTCTTGCCGGCATCGACCGAGAGGAACAAACGGCCAAGGGTGGCGATGACGATTTTCTTGGGATTGTTCGGATCGACCGCACAGAGATCCACCGAAACGGCATTGGTCAGGGCAAGGTCGCCTTCCAGTGAAAGACGTCGAAAGGTCAGCCCCTTATCAGTCGAGACGTAAAGTCCTGCGCTGGTTGCTGCGTAAACCGTGTCGCGGGAAACGGCGTACCGTGAAACAGCCTGTATCGGCTCATCCTGGGCGATGGCCGTCCAGGTGCGTCCCGCATCTGTGCTGCGCCAGATTCCGGCCGAGATCGTTCCGGCAAGAACTATCGACGGTGATCCTGGCCAGACAAGATGCGTTCGAACAACTCCGATACCCTGCGAGCCGGTCTGTAGCACCGCCGCCGTGTCCCAGCCAAAAGGCCCCAAGGGTTGCCACCGTGCCGGGCCACCTTGGGCGGCATCGGACTGCTTTGGTCGCCGCGCCGTTTCACCGAGAATCTCGCTCAGCGATGGGGTAAGTGGACCCACGTTCCCGAGAGCATCAGCATGCGGTAGGTTTCGCGCGATCCAACGTCGGCACTCCTGAACCTGACGGCTTGGCTTGCTGGTCGAGACGGTGGAATCTAGACGCAGAAGTCTGATGACGTCATGCACGTTAGCATGATCTGCCTCAATCAACTGATACCATTGAGCTCTGCGATGCCCCGGATCGTCGGGCAGATTCTCCTCATGAAGATCACTGGCCAAGGCCGCAACGGCCATGCCCAGCAGAAGAGCTACGACCATGGATCGTGTCTTCATGATGCGACGATGCTCAGTCAGCCAATATCGTGAACTCAACACGACGATTACGTCGGCGACCTTCTTCGGTCGCATTGTCGAAGATCGGCTTTGAAGCACCATACGGCATGACCGCCATACGAGACGCCTCAATGCCCTTGGCTACAAGATAATCCTTGACTGACATGACGCGCTGCCGGGAGAGTTCCTTGTTCGCAGCGGCACTTCCGACGTTATCGGTATGACCGCCAAGTTCGACAAGCATCTTGGGGCGACTCTTCAGTAACTGCGCAAAGCGATCCAGCTCGGCAAAGGACTCCGGACGGATCGTTGCCATGCGAAACTCGAAGAACAGATTGTTTAGTGTGACAACCTGACTCTTCGCAATTGGTGCCAGCAACAGGTCTTTGGTGATCTCGGAGTACTCCGTGAGCTTTCGCGTGTCGAGCTGGTCACTGACCGGATAGAATCCATCGAGCTCGGCACGGAAGCCGTACATGTCACCAACGGGCAGAACGATCGAGTAGGCGCCATTGGTAGGCTCAGAACGCGCGATGCCAACTTCCTTACCCTTGGTAAGACTTTCATACGTGACGGCTGCGGCAAGGGGCTTCTTGGTTGCCGCGTTCAGCACTCGCCCGCTTATCAGAGCAACAGGCAGAGGCTTCAGTCCCTTGGCCAGTCGGATGCGGTATAGATCCGAACTCCCGTCATCAGGGCTAGCGGCGCTGAAGTAGGCATAATCCGCTCTTGCAGGAATCGTAAAGTACGCATCCCAAGTAGGTGTGTTGATCACCGGACCAACATTGTGGGGCTCGCTCCAGTTTGTCCACGTGTCATCGAGTCGCCTCGACATCCAAATGTCCATGTCGCCGTATCCCTTGCGGCCATCCGTAGCAAAGAAGATCGTTGCGCCGTCGGCGGAGATAAAGGGCGATATCTCATTTCCCCACGTATTGATCGACGGTCCGCAGTTGACAGGTTCGGTGAACATGCCATTGGCCTTGCGGCGTGAGATGTACAGATCCTTCTGTCCAAGGCCATCACTGCGTTGCACGGCCATCATCAGCACCATGCCAGTAGGATCAAGACACAGCTCGGAGTACTCGTCTTCGTTGTAGTATTTGTCAACCTTCACTTCGGTCGGAATACTCCACCCACGCTCGGTCATGAACGTTGATGATATCCCCGATCCCTTTGGCGCACCGTTCGAGTAATAGGTGTTGCCGACGATCGCAGAGTTGCGGTCCGGCGCAATACTGACCAGGAAGTTCGAACTGTAATTGTTCAGCGGAGGCCCTTGGTTCTTGGCCGGACCCCATGTTCCGTCAGGCTGAAGGTCCGTGTACCAGATGTCCTCTGTCAGCGTATCGCCGATGTTATCCTTGTGCGGGTACCGTCCAAAGTAGAGACGCTTTCCGTCGGCCGTGATCACAGGCGAGATGTCGCCGCCTGTACTATTGACCTGCGGGCCGAGGCTTTCGGGCTCACCGATGACGATCTCGTCGTCGATGGTCTTGATAGAGTCCTGAAACTGACGGATGTACAGGTCATCAAACTCAACGGTCAGCTGAGGTCCAACGATGACGCCGATCTTGCTGCCAAAGATCGGTGGCTGCTGGAAGGCAAACAACGTTGCGTCGTTAACAAGCACGCTCATCCCCAGTCCACGCTTTCTGATGGTGATCGTGAACCAGTTTTGCATTGGCGGCAGACCGTCAAACGGCGTCCACGGTTGGATGTCCGTCACCGCTCCATTGCGCAGCGAATACACGCGATATCGAGCCGACCCGCTGATGAGCAATGCGTTGTGGCTGTAGCCCTCGCGTGATCCCCAAAACAGACCGAAGGCAGAGGCGGTCGTGCCGTTGACCTGACGCATCTTGATCTCAATATCGAAATCCTTACCGTAGTCGACGAAGTAACCCACATCGGCAAGAAAGTCCGCAGGTGCCGAACGCTGATCGACACGATACACTCCGTTTACCAGACTTGAATTGCGTCCGAGCGAGCCCCCTTCGATCCACCCTCCTACGTTTTCGTCGAACGTATCATAGACGGCCACTGGAAGGGGCTGTCCAGACGCCGTCGCGAACAATACGGCGGCAAAGGCGAGAACCGCCAGACAACCGCGTTTCAGATCACATAGCATGGGATTCCGTTGCCAGTTTGTTGTCTAATCTTCAAGATAGGTGTAACCGTACAGACCCGACCGATAGATCGCCAGGAACTCCTTGCCTTCCTGAACACTGATCTTGCGAGCCTTGACCGAAGCGCTCACCCACGCTTCCATGGTACGAACGAGTTTCTTTGCGTCAAACTGCACGTAATCGAGGACGTCGGCGACCGTTTCGCCGTGGATGATCTGATCGATCTCGTAACCGTCATTGCGCACCGTCACGTGCACAGCATTTGTATCGCCAAACAGATTGTGCAAGTCGCCAAGGATCTCCTGATAGGCACCGACGAGGAAGACTGCCAGATAGTACTCGGAGCCTTCGATAAGCGGGTGCACAGGCAGAAGCGACGTATAATCACGCGATCCGATGAAATGATCCACCTTGCCGTCCGAATCGCACGTGATATCCTGCAGCGTAGCCATTCGTGTGGGACGCTCCTGAAGGCGGTGGATCGGCATGATCGGGAACAGCTGATCGATCGCCCACGAGTCCGGTAATGACTGAAACAGGGAAAAGTTGCAGAAGTACTTATCGGCAAGAAGTTTCGGCAGAGAGCGCAGCTCTTCGGGAACGACCTTCAGCTCAACAACCATCTCAGAGATTCGATGAGCAATGGTCCAGTAGAGTCGCTCCACCTGCGCGCGCGTCCGAATATCGATCAGGCCGAGCGAGAACCTGTCAAGTGTCTCTTCACGCAGCTGCTGAGCATCGTGCCACGCCTCGAGCATGGTGCGGCTGTTGAGCGAGGACATGATCTCATGAAGTTCACGAACCAATTCGTGGTCCTTTTTCGAGACGCGATCCTTGGAACCCCACGTCGGCACACTTGCCGTTTCGAGAACATTGAACACAAGCACCGAGTGGTGAGCTGTCAGTGCTCGTCCGGACTCGGTGATGATGTGCGGATGTGGCAGTGAAGCCTTGCCGGCAGCATGCGTCAGAGCACTGATGGCATCATTGGCGTACTCCTGGATCGAGTAATTGATGCTCGAGGCAACGCTGCTGCGGGTACCGTCATAGTCAACTCCCAACCCGCCGCCTATGTCAACGAACTCGATCTGGCAGCCCATGGCCATGAGCTGGACATAATACTGGGCGACCTCGCTGAGTCCCTGCTTGATCTTTCGGATGTTGGTGATCTGTGATCCGAGATGGAAGTGGATCAGCTTGATGCAATCAAGCATGTCATTGGTCCGGGCGAACTCGACGGCTTCCAGAAGTTCTGAAGCATTGAGACCGAACTTGGATTGGTCGCCCCCTGACTCTTCCCACTTCCCGCTGCCACTGGAGGCGAGCTTGATGCGGATACCGACGTTCGGGCGGACGCCTACGCGCTTGGCCACGTCGTTGATCAATCGCAATTCATTGAGCTTTTCAACGACAAGGAAGATGCGCTTACCCATCTTCTGAGCAAGCAAAGCCAGCTCGATGAACTCTTCGTCCTTGTAGCCGTTGCAGACGATCAGCGCCTCACTATTGTCCATGATGGCAAGCACGGCGTGGAGTTCCGGCTTGGAGCCGGCTTCAAGTCCGATATTGAAACGCTTTCCATGACGGACAAGCTCCTCAACGACCGGGCGCTGCTGATTGACCTTGATCGGGTAGACGCTGTAGTAGGTGCCGGTGTAGTCGTATTCGGCTGCGGCCTTGGCAAAGCAGTCCGAAATCTTCTCGATGCGGTCATCGAGAATGTCCGGGAACCGCAGCAATACCGGCGAACTGACGTCGCGCAGCAAGAGCTCGTCGACCAGCTCTTTGAGATCGATCTGGGGCCCCTTGGACTTGCGTGGCGCAGCCACGACATGTCCCTTGGAATTGATACCAAAGTACCCGATACCCCAACCGGGGACGTTGTACACCTCGAGGGAGTCCTCAACGCGCCATTTGCGCATAGGCCCTTTTCACGTATTCGTGGAAAATCGAAGCGCAAAACTACGCACAAGTATATTTGTGCCGATGACTGTTTCAAACGACAACGAATCTCTCAAGAAGCAATTCGCAGAGTTCCTCAAGCGAAAGAAGTACCGAGGCACTCAGGAACGCTTCAATGTTATCGATCGCATAAGCGAACTTGACCGTCATTTCAACGCCGACGATCTGTACCTTTACATGAACGGGCGTGGCGACAGGATTTCGAGAGCTACGATCTACTCGACGCTTGATCTTCTGACCACGTGCGGCATTCTCATGAAGCACAGGTTTCAGGGTGGCAGTGCGCACTTTGAGCTTGCCAGCAGGATGCCTGATCATGATCACCTGATCTGCGTAGAGTGCGGCCGCATTGAGGAGTTCCGAGAAGAGCGAATCGATGAGATCCGTAATGGCGTATCGGAGCGGCTTGGGTTCAGACCGATGGCACATTCGCTCCAAATTTTTGCCACATGTCACGATCCGCTGTCCTGCCCGCACAATACGCAGGAATAACGCGAGCAAACTCATGAAAAACCTTGTAATCGTAGAATCTCCCTCGAAGGCCAAGACCATCCAGAAGTACCTCGGAGCAGACTTCGAGGTCACCTCCTGCATGGGTCACATCCGTGATCTGCCGGGCAATGACAAGGCCATTGACATTGCCAATGACTTCACGCCTGTCTATGAGATCAATGAGGACAAGAAGAAACTTGTCCAGGAACTCAAGCGTCGAGCACGTCAGGCCGAACTCGTCTGGCTGGCATCTGACGAAGACCGCGAGGGCGAAGCCATCGCGTGGCACTTGTACGAGGCGCTGGAGCTTGATGCTGCGCATACACGCCGCATCGTCTTTCACGAGATCACCAAGCCGGCGATCCTGAAGGCAGTTGCCAATCCGCGCGGCATCGACGTCAACCTCGTCGATGCTCAGCAGGCACGCCGTGTGCTTGACCGTCTCGTTGGCTACGGTCTTTCCCCTATTCTGTGGCGTAAGGTTCAGAAGAATCTTTCGGCCGGACGTGTTCAGTCGGTATCGGTGCGTCTGGTGGTGGAACGCGAGCGTGAGATCCAGGCATTCACTGTCAAGAGTCAGTTCCGCATCTCAGCCGAGTTCAACGAGGGTGGTAAGACCTTCAAGGCCGAGCTTCAGAAGCGCTTCGATACCGAGCAGGAGGCACAGGCGTTCCTGGAGTCATGCGTCGGCGCCGACTTTACGGTCAGCAATCTCGAGACCAAGCCCGCCAAGCGATCGCCGTCGGCCCCCTTCACAACATCCACCCTGCAGCAGGAGGCCAGCCGCAAGCTTGGCTACTCGTTGGTGCGCACGATGCGACTTGCGCAGGACCTCTACGAGGCCGGACATATCTCGTATATGCGAACCGACTCGGTGAACCTGTCCGAGCTTGCCATTGAGGGGGCTCGCCAGGAGATCGTCTCGACCTTTGGTCAGGCCTACAGTCGACCGCACAACTACATCACAAAGGTCGCTTCGGCTCAGGAAGCTCACGAAGCGATACGTCCGACGGATTTCTCCCTGCGCTCGGCAGGTGCCACGGATGCCCACCAGCGACTGTATGATCTGATCTACAAGCGAACGCTGGCATCGCAAATGTCCGAGGCGCAACTCGAGCGGACCGTGGCGACGATCTCGATCTCGACGCGCCCCGATGAACTCATCGCCACCGGAGAGGTAATACGGTTTGATGGTTTTCTGCGACTTTATCTTGAGTCGACCGACGAGGAATCATCCGACGAAGAGTCCTCGAAGATGCTCCCGCCTCTGACCATCGGAGCGCGCCCCGCGCTGATCCGGATGCTCGCCCGCGAGCGTTTCGATCGGCCCCCTTCGCGATATACCGAAGCGTCTCTGGTCAAGAAACTGGAAGAACTTGGTATCGGCCGACCATCGACGTATGCGCCGACCGTTGCAAACATTCAGGCACGCAACTACGTGGTCAAGGAAGACCGCGATGGACGCCAGCGCGAGATCCGAGAACTATCTCTGGAGCGCAACGTCATCGCGCGCAAAGTCGAGCTCGAGAACACGGGCGCCGAACGATCGAAGCTGTTTCCGACCGACATTGGAATGATCGTAACCGACTTCCTTGTCAAGCACTTCCAAGAGATCATGGACTACAACTTCACGGCAACCGTGGAAAAGCAGTTCGATGAGATCGCTCAAGGAATGGTGCGTTGGACCGAGATGATTCGGTCGTTTTACGAGCCCTTCGAAAAAGACCTCGTGCGCACCAGCCAAACGGCTGAACGGCAAAGCGGCGAGCGCCTACTCGGCGTCGACCCTGCCTCGGGAAAGAATGTGTATGTGCGGCTGGCTCGATATGGACCGATCGCACAGATCGGCGATGCCGACGATGAGCAGAAACGTCAGAAGGGGCTCACCGGTGGCGTCACGATGGAGAACATCACCCTTGAGCAAGCACTGGAGCTGTTCAAGTTCCCCCGAGTGATCGGCTCGTATGAGGATCATCCGATGGAGGTCAAGCTCGGTCGCTTCGGTCCATACATCGAACACAACAAGGCCTTCTACACGTTGCCGAAGGAGGATGATCCTTACACGATCGTGGGCCCTCGCGGAATCGAAGTCATCCTTGCTCGCCGTCAGAAGATCATCGAGAATACGATCAAGGTTTTCGAGCAGGACCCGAATGTGAAGATCCTCAAAGGCCGCTGGGGGCCCTACATCGCCGTCGGTAAGCAGAATGTGCGAATTCCCAAGGGCACAGAAGCAGCCACGTTGACTCTTGAGGACTGTCTGCAACTGGCACAGCAGCAAGAGCCCCCTGCCAAGGGCAAGAAGGGCGCAAAGGCCAATGCAGAAAGTTCCGAATCTGCAACGAAGGCCAAGCCAGCCGCCAAGAAGACAGCTGCCAAGAAGACAGCTGCCAAGAAGACAGCCGCAAAGAAGACCGCAACAAAAAAGGCCGCAACCAAGAAGGTCGCGGCCAAGAAATCGACGAAGAAATAGGCTGGCCCTGACGGACCGTCCGGATTACTTCACAAACAGCATTTCACGATAGGACGGCAGCGGCCAATGGTCGTATGCCGTCAGTCGTTCAAGCACGTCGGCAGCCTTACGAACCCGCTGCATTGCCGTCAGCACGTTATCGCGCATGTGATGCGCCTTGCTATGAACGGTATCGCCGCCCAGCTCCTGGTTCTGTGCACGCAACGCCGCGATGGCCAGTGCCAGCTCGTTGGTCACCCCAGCCAGTTCGGCCGTGGCCTTATCGATCGCTGGCAGTGAGACGCCGATCGACGTCATTTCACGCAGTGACCTCATGGCACTCGGCAGTATCTGTGTCTGAGCGATCCACTCTGTGGTCTCACCTTCGATGTTGACGCTCTTGAAATATTGATCGAGCATCACTTCCTGACGCGCCGCCAGTTCCCTTTCGGTCAGCACGCTGCTGTCGGAGAACAGCTTCGTGTTCTTTGGGCTGACAAGGGTCTCGATCGCGTCGAGCGACGTACGAAGGGCCAAGAGCCCCCTTCGCGCTGCCTCTTGATGCCAATCATCGGAGTATCCGTCTCCGTTGAAGACAATTCGCTGGTGGGACGAATAAACCTCCTTGATCACCTCGGACAATGCAGCTTCGAATGACTGCCCCTTCTTCATGCGCTTTTCGATGCGCTGCGAAAGGTCATTGATCGCATCGGCTGCGATGACGTTCAGAACCGTGATCGGGAATGATACCGATTGCGAGGAGCCAACGGCACGGAACTCAAATTTGTTGCCCGTGAAGGCAAACGGCGATGTGCGGTTTCGATCTCCTGCGTGCTGAGGTAGCGCCGGAAGCACCTGCGTTCCGAGTCCAAGAAGACCGGCTTTCTTCGATGACCCGCCCTTGCCCGAGACGATGCGTTCGAATATCTCCGATAGCTGCTCGCCAAGAAACATTGACATGATGGAAGGGGGCGCTTCATTGGCCCCAAGTCGGTGATCATTCGATGCCGACGCCACGCACGTGCGCAGCAGGTCCTGATGATCGTCCACAGCCTTTATCATTGCGGCGCAGAAGAACAGGAACTGCATGTTGTCGTGCGGCGTGTCGCCCGGCTCGAGAAGGTTGCTTCCGCCGTCTGTGGACATACTCCAGTTGACGTGTTTGCCTGAGCCGTTGACACCGGAAAACGGCTTCTCATGCAGAAGGCATACCAAGCCGTATCGGCGGGCTGTGTTTTTGAAGACCTGCATCAGGAGCTGCTGATGGTCGGCCGCAATATTTGCCTGTTCAAAGATCGGAGCGATCTCAAACTGCCCGGGTGCTACTTCATTGTGTCGCGTTTTAACCGGGATCCCCAGTGCATAGAGTTGGTGCTCGGCGTCGGTCATAAAGGTCAGCACACGATCGGGAATCGATCCGAAGTAGTGATCCTCCAGCTCCTGACCCTTTGGCGGCTGCGCGCCGAAGAGCGTGCGACCCGACATTACCAGGTCCGGACGTCGGAAATAGAACTCCTCATCAATGAGGAAGTACTCCTGCTCGACACCGACGGTTGCCACGACCCGTGCCGACTCCTGATCACCGAAGAGCCGAAGCGCCCTCAGTGCGGCCGTATTGACGCATTCCATTGAGCGCATAAGGGGCGTCTTGTTATCGAGAGCCTCTCCGGTCCACGAAGCGAATGCCGTCGGAATGCACAACGTGGCACCGTTGGAATGGCGCATGATGAAGGCCGGTGAGGTAGGATCCCATGCCGTGTAGCCGCGCGCTTCGAATGTCGCCCGAAGACCACCACTCGGGAACGACGAAGCGTCCGGTTCACCCTGGATCAATTCCTTGCCTGAGAACTGCGAGATGGCCGAGCCGTCGCTCGTCGGCGTCACGAACGACTCGTGCTTCTCAGCCGTAAGCCCCGTCAGCGGCTGGAACCAGTGCGTATAGTGCGTCGCCCCCTTCTCCATCGCCCAGGTCTTCATTGCTAACGCAACGGTATCGGCAATGGCCGAATCCAAGCGGGCACCGCGCTCGCTGGTGGCAACAAGTGACTTCCAAACCGGCTTGCTGAGGCGCTGCCGCAGTTCCTCCATCGTGAGCACGTCGCTTGCAAAGACCTCATTGACGACGTCCGATGGTGTCGGTAGATCGATCCCTTCCAGTCTCCAGTTTCGCGCAACGGTCGAAACGTCTACGTTGTTAGCCATGTCGTGTTCCTATCAGTTGTTTGGTTCAGTGATTAGATGACAATCGAGGGTGATTCCTTGTGCGTGCTCAGCACAACGTTGGTGGTGGTCTTGGCCACGCCCTTCCACTGCTGCACCACCGAGAGCAGCTGCTCCAGCGCAGTGGTATTGCTGACGCGCACCTTCAACAGATGCGACGACGCACCTGTAATGGCATGACATTCCTGGATCTCCTTGCGAGCGCGACACTGCCTGCGGAACCCATCGTAGTTTGCGCTCGAATCCATGTCAACAAAGATGAATGCCGTCACATCATACCCGAAATCAGACGCTCGCAGCAGCGCCGTGTACTCTCGGATCGTCCCCTCCAGCTCGAGCTTTCGTACATGCTCGCTTACCGTAGGAACGGATGCTCCCACCTGCTCGGCGATCTCACTCAAGCTCAGCCGCGCATTGTCTTGGAGTAAAGTGCAGATGTTTCGGTCGAGTTCTTTCATCGCCAATTGATACGTTTGTTAAGTTTGCCGACGGCAAACTTAACGTTCGTAAGGTTTTCTCAAAGCTGGGTCAGCCTATGTTGAAAAATATCTTCCTCTGGACTTTGCGATCGGCGGTAGCCTTTTTGCTTGGCTCCGTCATGGTTGTGGGCCTCCTGCGCATTGTCCCGCCGGCGATCACGCCACTGATGGTATGGCGCCTGGTGCAGGCCCCTTTCACGGGCCGATCGATGCTTATCCGGCACAGCTGGACGTCGTACGATAACATATCGCCATGGGTGGCACGAGGAGTCGTGGGGGGCGAGGATGCCGGTTTCATGCGCCACAATGGTATCGACTGGAACTCGGTTGAGCGTGCTCAGCGCGTCAATGCCTCACGAGCAAAGCGTGGCAAGCCCCCTCTCGGGGCGAGCACTATCACCATGCAGACCTGCAAGAATGTATTCCTGGTTCCGTGGCGGTCGATGATCCGGAAGGCCTTTGAGGTGTACTTCGTTTATGTTACCGAGGCACTTTGGGGCAAACGGCGCATCCTGGAGGTATATCTGAACATGATCGAATGGGGCGATGGCGTCTATGGAATCGGTCAGGGGGCGAAGGTGTCATTCGGTGTCGAGGCCAAGGATCTGACGCGTGACCAATCGGCGCGGCTCGCAGCCATTGTTCCCAATCCGAGACGTTTCAGTGCTGTTGCACCTAGCGCGTACACATTACGCAGGGCCTCGTGGATTCGCGGACGCATGGGCGTGCCGGTCCCGAAGTAGATCGAGGCACGCCTGCATATCTGACGGAAGTGGACTTTCAAAGCTCATCCGCTCGCGGGTGACCGGATGGGTAAATCCCAACATACGCGCGTGCAAAGCCTGTCTATGGATTTTCGAGAGCATATTGGTGGCCAGCGGCCGATACGCCGTGTGAAGACCTGCAACGGCTGATTCACGACCACCGTAGTCAGCGTCACCTACAAGTGGGTGCTTGGTGTGGCTAAGGTGCACCCGGATCTGATGGGTACGTCCCGTGCGAAGTGAGCAGGCGATCAGCGAGGCGCAGTCGAATCGTTCAAGTACCGTAACATCAGTGGCTGCATACTTTCCACCCGTGCGCACCACAGCCCGCAACGTACGATCACGTGGTGATCGGCCCAGCTCACTTTCGATAAGCCGGTTGTCCTGCGCTATCACACCCCAGGCCAGGGCAATGTACTGACGCGAAACGGTTCTATCGGCGAACTGCTTGGCAAGGTGCATCGTGGTTGAATAGTTCTTACCGATGACCATCACTCCGGTCGTGTCTCGGTCCAGACGATGGACGATACCCGGGCGCAGACCGGCTACCTCCTCGGCACCAAGCTCCTCGGAGCCCCAGTTTTCTTCGTCTTCTGTCGAGTCTTCTATTTGTTCCGCGTCAGTTTCTTCGCCGGAGTCGCCCCATGACTCACGAGCCTTCAAAACCCGAAGCGGGTCGCGCTGTCCCAGATGCCATAGTACGGCATTGACGAGTGTTCCATCGCGATTACCCAGCCCCGGATGAACCAGGATGCCGGCAGCCTTATCGATGACCATAAGGTGCTCGTCTTCGTAGAGTACCGACAACGGTATGTCCTGCGGAATCAGCTGCAAAGGGGGCGGCCGCATGACGACTACACGAATCACGTCTCCGGGACGGATTTTATAGTTCGATTTCGTAGGTCGGGCATTGACGGTCACAGCACCGGCATCGATCGCCTTTTGCACGCGCGTTCGCGTTGCGTGTACGATGCTGTGCGTAAGAAACGCGTCGACACGTTCCGGACGCTGACCGGAGGCAACAGTGAATTCGTAGGTATGCTCATTCCACTCTACGGCCGAGCGCTGCCCTACTGCTGATGGCTCAATCGGCTTGCTCATTGCGAACACGGAACAACGGCACGTCCTGAGCGCCAAAGGTTGAGGCGACCAGTAACATCACCACTCCGATAGAAACGCAGGAATCGGCTACGTTGAACACGGGCCAGTGCGTGTAGAGCTCTCCAAACACGGTCACATCGGGGATATCGACCTGCAGGAAATCCACCACCTTGCCATAAAAGAGAGGCCCGCTATCGTACAGCACCCCATAGAACATGCGATCAATAAGGTTGCCTACGGCGCCACCCAGCAACAATGTCAACGCAACCCGAACCACTTTGGCACTGGCAGGGGTCTGCATCAGCATCCGCACAAGGAGCACCACAATTCCAATAGTAAGGATCGTGAGAATGATCTTCGCGTCACCCCAACCTATTCCGAAGGCCATACCGGGGTTTTCGACGAACGTCAGCCGCACCACGTCTCCGATAAGGGGGCGACTCTCGCCAAGAAACATGCCCTCATGGCTGACGCCAAAGAGGTCAAAGCCCTTAACGAGCACCTTCGTGATCTGGTCGATCAGTACAAGGATTCCAGCGGCGAAAACAGGCCAACGAATCGAATGCATAGGAGGCGTCGGATCGCTCAGTTCGAACCCTTGGCCAGGATGCGATCGATGCCGTCATCAGGACAACGCTTACGGATCTTATACGAAGCCGACTGCGTTGTGATCGGAACAGCCAAGAGGCGTTCACGCGCGATCAATATTCCGCACATATGACACACACCGTACGTTTTATCATCGATTCGCATCAGAGCCTCATCCAGCTTCCTGATGTAATCTTGAACTCGCTGAATCTGCGCGTATGTCTTTTCCTTTTCGGCGGCTTCTGAGCCTTGCTCGGCCATATGCATCGAATAGATCGAAGCATCTTCGTTCGCCTCGCTATTGGTGAGGTCCTCGAGACGCTCCCGTAACATACGAAGCTCCTCAAGGGCATCAACCTTAGCGCGGTCAATGTTCACGCGGAAGGCCTTTAGGTCAGCGTCGCTATATCGAGGCAATTTCTTGGCAGGGGCCTTTTTGGCCATAATGGGATTGGATAGCTTTGGTGACAAAATAGAACCCGCACCGGCAGTCTGTCCGACCCCCGATGCGGGTTTGTCCTGCACAGTCGTTGTCTTGGGTAGCGGCTTCGGGTTCGTCATCTTCCCGCTTGCTGCTGCTGTTTCCGTAACGTTCTTGGCTTTTGCCGAACTGTTCTTCGACGCGGACGCTGTCGCCCTAACAGGCGCAGTTCCATTCGGAGCCGCAGTTACCTTCGACGTTTTCGACTGTTTCGCCGAGTTAGGGGTTACCCTTACTTGGCTTTTTTTTTTGCCGCAGGCTTTGCAGCCTTCTTAGCAGGCTTTGCAGCCTTCTTGGCTGCTGGCTTAGCTGCAGCCTTCTTGGCTGGCTTTGCCGCTGGCTTGGCTGCTGCCTTCTTAGCTGGCTTGGCCGCTGCCTTCTTGGCTGGCTTCGCTGCTGGCTTGGCTGCTGCCTTCTTAGCTGGCTTGGCCGCTGCCTTCTTGGCTGGCTTGGCTGCTGCCTTCTTGGCGGCTTTCTTTGCTGCTGCCATGAGAGTACCTCAAAAAAAGTGAAACATGAAAACGCGTGCGCCACCTTGACGCACCATCATCAAACACGCTGAACGCGTACGTTGACGTGACGCCCGTTTATCTCGAGTCCAGTCCCTTCGAACTGTCCCCCCCGCTCGAGCGCTTCCGCCAGCGTTTCCATTGCAATGTACGACCGCATTGATTCGAGTGCGAGAGACGTATCATCATCGGTTTCATACTGAACCGAAATCCGATCCGTCACATCAAATCCGGAATCTTTGCGGAGCTTCTGAAGGCGACTTACGAATTCCCGTGCGAGACCTTCTCGCTCCAGCTCTTCGTCCAGCTCGGTATCCAAGGCAACCGTCACGCCACCATCGCTGGCAACGAGCCATCCTTCGATATCCTCGCTGATGATCTCCACATCCTCAAAATCGATCTGCACGTTTCGTCCGCCAATGTCGATCATCAAGACCGATGTCTGCTCAAGCCGCCGCACGTCTTCGTGAGTCATACTCTTGATCGCGTTGGCGACCGGCTGAGTATCTGCTCCATACTTTCGGCCAATGATCTTGAAGTTAGGCCGAGCACTTCGACGTACGATGTTCGTGTCGTCTGAAACGTACTCTATCGATTTGACGTTGATCTCTTCCGTGATTACATCCTCAACTGATTGAATATGTCTGCGCATTTGCGGACTGTCAACCGGAACGAGAATGCGTCTCAGCGGCTGTCGTGTTTTGATCTTCGCCTTCTCTCTCAAAGAACGAGCAAGTGAAACAATTTGCTGCGCTTGCTGCATGCGATGTTCAAGATCATGGTCAATAACTTTTGCATCGCACTCTTGCAATATAATACAATGAACAGTGAAATGTTCTTCGTGCAAACGCAATCGTAAGAAAAGTGACTCAGCTAAAAATGGAGCGATCGGAGCCATCATTTCCGTCATGCGCAGAAGCACCTCATGCAGCGTCTGGTAAGCAGCGCGCTTGTCTGCATCATACTCGCCTTTCCAGAACCGACGACGGTTGCGGCGCACATACCAATTGGAGACTTCCTCGATCATAAACTCCTGTAGCAACCTACAGGACCTCGTAAGATCGTAATCATCCATGGCAGCAAGGTAACCGGCCATCAGTGTATGCAGACGCGAGATGATCCATCGATCGATCTCAGGCCTGTCTGCAAGTGGAATGAGCTCCTCTGACGCCGAGTATCCATCGACGTTCGCATAGAGCGCAAAGAACTCATATGTATTGGTCAGCGACCGGAAGAAGTCGGCGATGACTGTCTTGGCAATATCCTCCTCGTTCCAAAGCTTGGGTTTGTGAACAGGAGAAGAAGACATGAGGAACCAACGGATGGCATCGCTGCCAAACTTGGACATTACTTCAAACGGATCAACAGTGTTGCCCTTCGACTTCGACATCTTCTGCCCGCGTTTGTCGAGCACAAGGTCATTGACCACCACATGGCGGTAGGCTGGCGCATCAAACAAGGCCGTCGATATGTTGTGCAGTGTATAGAACCAACCTCGTGTCTGATCGATCCCTTCAGCAATGAAGTCGGCAGGAAATGATGATTCAAACAGTTCCTTATTCTCAAAAGGATAATGGAACTGCGCAAAAGGCATGCTGCCGGAATCAAACCACACATCAACAACTTCACGCGTACGCCTGAATGTCATACCGTCACGCTCGAACACCACCCGATCAACAAAAGGGCGATGCAGATCGACGTCGACACCGCACTCTGTAACGGGCACACGAGAACCATCCTCGCGTTCGTACGCCCCTTTACTGAGTTCTTCGATCGAGCCAATGGCAAACATCGAACTACCATCTTCGCTCACCCAGATCGGAAGGGGGCTTCCCCAATATCGATCGCGCGAGATGGACCACTCCTTTACTTCTTCAAGCCAGTTTCCAAAACGCCCTTCTCCAATCTCTTCCGGGTGCCAGTGCACCGAACGGTTGAGTTCGACCAGGCGATCCTTGTAACGCGGCGAGCGAATGAACCAGGAGTCACGAGCATAATAAATGACCGGGTTGTCTGTTCGCCAACAATGTGGGTAGCTGTGCAAATAGTCGAAGGCGGCCTTGTAGATCTTACCAGAGATCTTAAGGGACTTTACGATTTCGCGATCAGCCCCTTCTTCCGAGTGATCTGAATAGGTGAACGACTTTACAGCCCTTCCGGCGAAGTCACCGATCTCGTTTGTGAAGTGACCCGTCGGATCGACCGGCTGCGGAACTGGAAGGCCGAACAACTTCGACATCTCAAAGTCATCCTGGCCGAAGGCCGGGGCAAGGTGAACGATCCCCGAACCGTCGTCGGTGGAGACAAATTCTCCCGGAAGGATCGACAGTACATTCGGATGAGTAGTCGAGTCAAGGGCAACATCGGTGAATATCTGCTCGTATCTCGAACCGACGATATCGGCTCCCTTGTGCGAGGATAGGATTTCAACGTCGCCGTCGAGGATCGAGAGCCGAGACTCTGCAAGGAGTAGTTCCTCACTGACGGTCGACTCCCCTGCCTGACGAGTATTTCGAACGCGTACGTAGGTGATCTCAGGCCCGACTGCCAGCGCCACATTGGCAAAAAGCGTCCACGGTGTGGTGGTCCACACCAGTATGTTCACTCCGCGAAGTACATCAACGGGAGATTCCGTGACCCGCAGTTTGAGGTACACATTCGGATCGCGGACTTCCTTGTAATTCTGCGACAGTTCGTGCGATGAAAGGGGCGTTCCAAGCGTCGGAGATTGAGGTACGACCTTGTAGCCGCGATAGATGAGCCCCTTGTCGAAGTACTGCTTCAGCGCCCACCATACCGATTCGATGTACTCATTGGTGCATGTGACATATGCCGAATCAAGATCGATCCAGTGCCCCATGCGCCGAGTGAGTGTGCGCCAGCCGCTTTCCATCGTGATATTACGGTACACGATGTCGCGGCATGCGGCATTGAACACGTCAACACCCAGTACTTCGATCTGCGCCTTATCGGTTATGCCCAGTTCCTTTTCGGCACTGAGCTCGACCGGGAGTCCGTGCGTGTCCCATCCGGCCTGACGTCGCACGAAGTACCCTCGCATGTTCTTGTAGCGACAGACAGAGTCCTTTATGGTTCGGGCCAGCACATGATGGATACCGGGCTTGCCGTTTACCGTGGGGGGGCCTTCGTAGAAAGTAAAGGCTGAAGCTGTCTTTCTCAGGTCCTGAGTGCGCGCGAAAATGTCGTTCGCTTCCCAGTATTCAAGGATGGACTCTTCTTGCTTCGGATAGGAAAAATCGTCAGGAAGAGGTTGAAACATGTTCTAAAGTGGCCCCAGGTGATCGAACTCACAAAGTTACAAACGTGATCTTGAAGGTCGTGCCCGAACCTTCGGCCGACACTACATCGATCGTGGCCTGATGAGCATCAAGAATCCATTTGACGATCGACAGACCCAAGCCGGTACCTTGGATGTTCTGTGACCGTGCTTTGTCGACGCGGAAGAAGCGGTCATAAATGTGTGCCAGATCCTCGGCAGCAATGCCGATGCCGGTATCGCTCACAAGAAGACGGGCGCGCCCATCGATGGCCAGCAGTTCAACGCGCACCGAACCACCTTCGGGAGTGTACTTGATGGCGTTCTCAACGATGTTCAATACCGCTTGATGAAGTCGCGTCTTGTCACCCACGATCTTGACGTCCGGCGCGATGTCTGTCGTGAAACCAACATGCTTGCTCTCGGCCATCAGAAGCATGTCGTCGCAGATGTCACCTACAAGGCCGCTGAGAGAAAGGGGCTTTCGTTCGATGGTCACTTGTCCTGATTCAGCGCGGCTGATCTCAAGTAGACCCTGCACAACATTGGCAAGGCGCTCAACCTCTTCTAAACAACTTGCCAGCGTTGACTGATATTCCTGCGCTGTCATTGGGCGCCGAAGTGCCACGCCAAGCTCACCCATCAGAATGGCAAGGGGCGTCTTAAGCTCATGAGATGCATCGGATGTGAACTGCCGGACCTGCGCGAAGGACTGTTCAAGGCGCGCAATCATATCGTTGAGCGTATCGATCAGGCGGGCGATCTCATCATTGTTGGGAGACTTGGGTAGGCGCAGCTGGAGGTTGCTGGCCGTTATGCTTCGCGCCGACTGCGTGATATCATCGACCGACTTCAGCGAGCTCCGCGCAATGAACCATCCAAGGATGCCCGACACTACCAGTGCAAGTGGCATACCGTAGAGCAGAAGCGAGAACAACCTTCGAAGGGTCTGGTCGACCTCCGAAAGAGGATATGCTGCGGTGACGGACGCCACGTCGTTGGCGATCATAACAATTCGGTAGCGTTCACCGCGAAGCCAGTAATGCGAAAAAATCGGCGCAGGTGTAGCCGAGGCGGCCTCTCGGGCAAACAGTCCGAACGTTGGCAGACTGTCGGTGCCGAGGCGCTCCGACTTCCATGCGACGCCCCCTTCAAGGGTAGCAAGCTGAAGTGCGGTATTGGAGGAGTTCAGCAGCATGTGTTCGTAAACAGCCGACCAGACCGGATCCTCGGGCTCGACCGTTTCACTGTTCAGAACAGGACCGACGAAGTTCCTCATGTTCGGTCGATCCAGAATATCCACACGAAGCGCATCGCCGGAGGAGATGCGGCGTCGAGACTTGAGAGACGCAAGAGGCTTGCGTGCCTGCTGTTGCTCCTTGCGGATAATGTCGAGCAGGGACGTTCCGGCGCGCTGGAGCGAGGCATCAAGGTTCCGCAGGAGCTCATTGCTGACCGTGACGTAGGCGATGGCAGCAAATCCTGCCAACGTCAGGGCGACGATGGTGCCGTAGGTAAGGGCAAGTTTAGCTCGAAGAGTCAGCTTCACGGCCTCGAACATACACAGACAATGCAGACCATGATTCGGGATTCTATCTTTGCCGACGATGCAAAGAGATCAGCGCCCCATAGGAGTGTTTGACTCGGGAATCGGAGGTCTGACGGTGCTACGGCACCTGATCGAGCTCATGCCCGAGGAAGACTTCGTGTACCTCGGAGACACAGCCCGCGTTCCATACGGCAACAAGTCAGCCGAAACGGTGCGATTATACGCATCGCAGTGCGCCGAGTTCCTCGTTCGGCACAACGTGAAGATGATCGTTGTAGCCTGCAATACGGCCTCGGCGCTTGCCTTGGAAGTTCTTCGACGTCAGCACACGATTCCGGTGCTGGGAGTGATCGAGCCTGCCGCTGCTGAAGCCGTTCGAAGAACGCGCAGTGGTTCGATCGGCGTCATCGGAACGAGGGCTACGATCAACTCAGAATCGTATGAGAA
Source organism: Candidatus Kapaibacterium sp. (assembly GCA_018882895.1). Lineage (GTDB taxonomy): Bacteria > Bacteroidota > Ignavibacteria > Kapaibacteriales > Kapaibacteriaceae > UBA10438. The sequence goes on along the minus strand of VERF01000001.1, from coordinate 19,517 downwards.
GGCCATAAAGGATGCAGCCGACGATAGGGTTGTGTCCATACACTCTCGCCCATGTCCGTTGTTCGTTCCGTTGGTCGAAGAAGGCTGGATCGACACGCCCGCCACACGGCTGATCGCCGAAGAATACGTGCGCCCGCTTCGCGAAGCCGGCATTGACACTCTTGTTCTCGGATGCACACACTACCCGATCATCGCTCCGGTGCTGGGTCAGCTCCTACCAGGAGCTTCATTGGTCGACTGTGGTGAGTGCACTGCACGGCAGGCAAAGGCACTTGTTGAACCGACGCAGTCAGGGAACCGATCGCCACGTGTGTCGATGTACGTCACCGACAACACCCCGGCATTCACGTCACTAGCCTCGACCTTTCTCGGACGCAGAGTTGATGAGCCGGTGCGCGTGAGTCTGGATTCGATCCAAAGCGGCGGGCCTCGGTGATGGCGGCCTTCATCCTTCGCAAGGTTTTCTACACACTCCTGGTGCTTGCCGGTGTGGTGCTGGTTACGTTCTTCATTCGTCCGCCCGGCGACCCGGCTCGGGTCCTGCTGGGTCAGCGTGCAGACTCGGCGTCTGTATCTGCTCTTCGGCAACAGTTGGGCCTCGATAAGCCCCTTGCCTATCAGATCGGCACGTACATGACCAATCTGGGAAGGGGCGACATGGGCCGTTCCATCGCGACGAATCGCCCGGTGGCTGAGACCATCCTCGAGCGCCTGCCCGCAACAGCACTGCTGGCACTTACGTCGATCGCCATCGCTACCATACTTGGAATCATTCTCGGCGTGATCGCCGCATGGCGTCCCAACACATGGGTCGACACGCTGACGATGTCGACGTCACTGCTCGGAATTTCTCTGCCGGCATTCGTCGTGGGCCTTCTGCTCGTTCTTGTCTTTGGCGTTGCTCTTGAGTGGTTTCCGATTAGCGGATACGTCGACCGTGGCGCCGAGCATCTCGTGCTACCGATGATCACGCTGGCAATTCGCCCCCTGTCGATCATTGCCCGCGTTACCCGTTCGAGCATGTTAGATGTTTTGGGACAGGACTACGTCAGGACGGCAAAGGCCAAGGGGCTTTCCGACGCCTCGGTCTTCGTCAAGCATGCTCTTCGCAATGCGCTCAACCCGGTCGTAACCACCGTAAGCGCATGGTTCGCCGGTCTGCTGGCGGGCACCTACTTTGTGGAGTTCATCTTCAACTGGCCCGGAATTGGGCTTGCAGCCTTTAGTGCCATTGAAAAGCTCGACTATCCGATGATCCAGGGCACGGTGCTCTTTACGGCGATCATCTTTGTGACGGTAAATACTCTGGCCGATATTCTCTACGGCTTCATCGATCCGAAGGTAAGGGTGTCATGAGCGTTCATCGTGTCGAAAGCCCCTCTCGCCTTGCAATGCGACGCCTGCGCAAGAACACTGGCGCTGTGATCGCAATGGTGGTCCTTGGAATCATGGTGGTTGCGGCTCTGGCCGCTCCTTGGATCACACCGTTCGATCCGACGACGCAGATCCTTGAGTACAGCGTCAAGCCGGCCGGCTTCAGCGGAACAATCCTTTACAAACGCAACCCTGCAGATCCACAGACGCCATCGATTATCGCCGTCTCGACGTGGCAACTCGTCGGAGACACGGTCCATTATCAAGATCCGTCCGGAGAGCACTACAGTATAGCGAGGGCGGGACTGGTTGGGTCGACCTCAGACGACTTCGTCGCCACGCCAACATTCTGGCTTGGCACCGATCGCTTCGGTCGCGATTTATTCACCCGACTCGTTTATGGAATGAGAGTGTCTCTGAGCGTGGGCCTCATCTCGGAGTCCATCGCCCTTCTGATCGGGATCTTTCTTGGTGCCATCGCGGGCTTCTATCGCGGATGGGTTGACGACGCGATCATGTGGCTGGTCAATGTTGTTTGGTCGTTCCCAACGATTCTTCTGGTTGTGGCATTCTCAGTTCTGCTCGGCAAGGGCTACTGGCAGACCTTTGTGGCCATCGGCATCTCATCATGGGTCGACATTGCACGCATCGTTCGAGGGCAGTTCTTCAGTATTCGCGAGCAGGAATACATCGAAGCCACTCGAGCACTTGGGTATGGTCCGATGCGAACGATCTTTCGTCACATGCTTCTGAATGCAACGGGTCCGATCATCGTTCTTTCAACAGCCGGCTTTGCCACGGCGATCATTGCCGAAGCCTCGCTGAGTTTCATTGGGCTGGGCGTTCAGCCCCCTACCGCCTCTTGGGGTCAGATGATCAAGGATGGATATGGCTACATCGCGCTTGGTACGAATTGGGGGATGACCCTGTTTCCGAGTATCGCCATGGCCATTGGAGTGCTTGTACTGAACGTCTTCGGAGATGGTCTCCGTGATGCATTCGATCCAAAGACGAGTCAGCGATGATAGACGAGATCCTCCGTTCCGGCAATTTCCCACCCGCTATTCTTCTTTTCGGAGAAGAGGATTTTCTTGTTGAACACGGCGCTCAACGTCTGTTCGATGCCGCTGCCAAGCAGGACGCAACGGGTATGAACACGGACGTCCTGGATGGCGAGCAGACATCACTCGATGCCGTCCTGTCGATCGCACGGTCCTTTCCCATGATGTCGGATCGACGTGTGGTTTGGGTGCGACGGGCAGAGAAGCTTTCAGCGCGCGAATCAAAGGGCTCCGATGCTCTCGGAGCATACTTGGCCGACCCTTCGGCGGCGACCGTGCTGCTGTTCACTGCCACAATCGCTGCAGCCGACGGTATTGGACGACTCCGACAACGGCCCGATGCGTTGAAGAAGAAGCTTTCCAAGGTGCGTTATCCTCTGAACCGACTCATCGCAGCCGCCACGTGGGATGAATATCCGCGTCAGAGTGAAGCGCAGGTTCGCTCCTGGATGGGCAAATACTCATCAAGCCTCGGACTGGTGCTTCCGGCAGAGGCTCCCGACCTTCTGATGGCCAAGGTCGGTACGGGCCTTCGCGAAATCGCCATGGAGCTCGACAAGCTTCAGATTTATGTTGGCCAAGGGGGCGCGGCAACTCTCGAAGACGTTCACCGACTTGCCGGCAGTACCCGTGAGTTCAATGTCTTTGAACTGCAGAGAGCCATAGGCAGGCGCGATGCGCCATCAGCTCTTCGGATCCTCAATGCCATGCTCGAAGCGGACTCGCAAGAGATAATGATATTGACCATGCTAGCACGACACTTCACGTCATTATACGCCCTGATCGACCTGCGAGGAGTCAACGATCCATCGGTCATCGCACGCCAAAGCGGCCTTCAACCATTCGCTGTAACAGAGGCATTCCAGCATCTCGAAGCCCTCGGACCGCGTCGCATTGAGCAGGCTCTGCACCATATACGTCAAGCTGAGCGAGCACTAAGAAGCTCATCCGACAAGCGGCTCACCATGGAGATCATGGTATGTGCAATCATAGATGCTGACGAGCCGACTCCGAGCCGTATCTTTGCGGGTGCTTCTTAGTAAACCTAACCATTCGATTGCCGCCGCTGCCCAGGCGCAACTTGACGCGTACAATGCTCGCGACATTGATGCATTCGCTCACGCCTACACCGAAGATGTTGAATTGATCGATCTGGCCACCGGCTCCGTCTTCTGCCGTGGCATCGATGAGCTGAGGTCCAGATACGGGCGCCAGTTCTCTGAACATCCGAATCTGCACTGCCGTCTGATCTCTCGCATCGTATGTCCGCCATATGTGATCGATGAGGAAGATGTCAGCGGGCTCGCCCCCTCCGGACAGGTGCATGCAGTAGCTACGTACGAATGTTGCGACGGCAAGATCCGGCGTGCATGGTTTCTCAGAGAGACGACCGCATGAGTACCGCACCCATCCAAATCGTTGCCGACCTCCATACGCATACAACATGCTCGGATGGTCTACTGTCACCAATGGAGCTTGTCGTTAAGGCCGAGCAACGCGGCTTCCAAGCACTTGCCATCACGGACCATGACAATCTCGATGCCTACCGACTGCTTCGCAAGCAGGGATACAATGGCCCCGTAAAGGTCATCAGCGCGGTAGAGATTTCCTGCTACGACTTTGGACGTGAAGTACACATCCTGGCGTATAACGTCGACGTTGACGATCCAAGCGTCCAGCAGTACGAATCATTCTACCGCGGTGATCGGGCGCGCAGAGCCGAAGAAATGGTCGAGAATCTGCATCGCGCACGCGCACCGATCTCCATCCAAGAGGTTGTGGACGAAGCAGCCGGAGCACCGATCGGCAGACCCCACGTTGCCTCGGTTTTGGTACGAAGAGGCTTTGTCTCGTCCATCCAAGCAGCCTTCGACGTCTATCTTGATCAAGGAAAACCCGGCTATGCGGCCAAGACGCCATTCCCGATTGCCAAGGCCGTCGAGATGATTCATCAGGCAGGCGGGGTTCTTTCAGTAGCGCATCCCGGACGATACTTCACCGATCCGACGCTGTTTCTGCCGCTTCTCGATACGGGTATCGATGGCATCGAGGTCTACCATCCATCACACTGGCATGTTACCCGTGAGTTCTATCGGGTGCTCTGTCAGCAGCACGGACTCCTCATCACGGGGGGCTCGGACTTTCACGGATCCCGCGAATATGACGAGGCTAACTTCGGTGTTTTCGGGGTCACGCCACAAGCACTTGAGCAATTCGAAAGCAAGATCTCGCGGCAGAGTAGCGGTCGGGCAAACTGATGACCGAGAGCACGCCCAGGACAGTCCCCATCGGTGATGCCGGACGCGGCAAGCGCATCGGAATATGCGCCGGCAATTGGCATCGTGAACTTGTTGACGAGCTCTGCAAGGGGGCCGTTGCTACCCTCGTCGAGCACGGAGTAGCATCCGAGGATATCATCAGTATCGACTGTCCCGGCAGCTACGAACTTCCGGTTGCGGCTTTGCACCTCATCCGACGCGCAAAGGTTGATGCCGTGCTTGCCTTTGGCGTGGTGGTGCGCGGCGAGACCGCTCATTTTGAATATGTAGCCTCTCCGGTTGCCCACGGACTCATGGACGTGTCATTGAACACCGGCGTACCGTGTATGTTCGGCGTCCTGACGACCGAGAACATGGAGCAGGCTCGCGAGCGTTGTGGTGGCCTGCATGGCCACAAGGGACGCGAGGCTGCTCTCGGAGCTTTGCAACTCCTGGCCTCGATTGAGGCAGTCGCCCCTTCTTCGAAATCATAAATGAATGGTCGAATCGTTGTCTGATCGATCGTTCCAACACCGGATCACTTGGTAATGACACGAATTCGATTGCGACCTCGAATGAGCATGCTCACAGTTCTTATTGCTGCGCTGGTTCTGCTGACACCGACGGGACAGCTGACGGCTCAGGAGATCCGACTCAGTGATTGGACCACCCTCTCGTCTCTGTACACGGTCAACTCCATCGACGTTGATGCCAGCGGTCGATGCTGGGCCGCCACCACGGGCGGCGTTGTGAGCTATGACGCAGCATCGGGCAGCATCAAGGAGTTCCGGAACGTCAACGCCCTGCAAACACTCGACTGCTCGGCAATCTTCTGCGACCTCTCCCGCTCGGAAGTATATGTCGGACAGCAAGACGGCGCTCTGGATATCTATCGGGCCGAGGGAACGTGGACGAATATTCGCGACATCCGCAGGGCGACGAAGTACCCACGACGAGCCATCATCGACTTTGTCAAGCGTGGCGATTCTCTTCTGATCGCCACAGAGTTCGGCATCGTCATCTGGGATACTCGGCGCGAGGTATTCATCACGACCATCGACCGCATTGGGACACTGGAGGAGAATACGGCTGTTCGTGCTATGACGCTATTTGCCGATTCGATCTGGGTGGCGACCGACAGCGGGCTCGCCGTTGCGCCGCTGAACGTCCCGACACTTCGTTTGCCCGCCGCTTGGCGAGTCCTTCGCTCGGCCGAGTTTTTTGACGCAACAGAGATCCTCTCTTGCCGCACCAACGCAACGGGGCTTGCCGTGGCCACCCGCAGAGGACTGTTCGTGAACACCGGCGCCGGCTTTACTAAGGTGCTAACCAGCGCTCAGGACATCACATCTCTCGGTAGCGTTGGCGATGTTTGGGAGATTGCTACGGCGAGCGAGATCAAGACGGCGACCGGACAGACAAAGCGGCCGCAGGTAAGCTCACCGATTCGATTCGTTACCTCACGGAGCGTCAACGGTAGCCCCCTTCGCTTCATTGCCGTCGACGGGCAAGGCTTTGGCAGCAGCCAAGATGGTGAGAAGGTCACGATGGCTCCGATTCGCACGCCCTCATCAAATCAGTTTGCTGATCTGTCGGTTGACTCGCGCGGGAACCTTTGGGTTGCCACCGACGACAATCCCGGGCGTGGCTTTGGGGGCCAGGGTGTTTCGTGGTTTGACGGCAATGAGTGGAGGACCATCAATACATCAAATCAGCCGGAGCTTCTTTCCAACAACTGCTATCGCGTAAGCTCGGTCTCGGACGGCACTACATGGGTCGGCACGTGGGGTCGGGGCGCCATTCAGTGCACACCCTCCGATACAGGAGTTGCCGTTCGGCGGTATGACTTTCAGAACTCTTCCCTATCGGGTGTGGCCGGTGACTCTACATACGTGCTGGTCTCCGGTGCGGAGATCGACCGATTCGGGCGCACATGGCTTCTCAATGAGCAGGGGGCAAACCAGTTGCTTGCAGTCCGCGACGGGTCGGACTGGTCTTCACGTGCCAACTGCACCAATCCTCGTGAAAACATCGTGCGCCACATGGCCATTGACCTTGGTGGAACTGTCTGGCTTGGCGGACATCAGGGTCTTGGCCTGATCGCCTACAACGATCGCAACACGTCGGCCAGCGCAGACGACATTTGCAACAAGCTCACGTCGGGCAATTCGCAGCTGCCCGACAATTCCATCTCTGCTCTGGCTGTGGACCTCAATGGTGCCCTATGGATCGGTACGTCCAAGGGACTTGCCGTGATCACAGCCACGGGATCGGTTTCAAATACCACGATTCCCTTCGTTCGCCGCGTATCGTCGCTTTCGTCGGCCACGGTTGTGACAGACATTCATGTTGACGCGCTCAACTACAAATGGATCGCATCGACCAGTGGTGTATTCGTGCTTGATCCAACAGGTACGCAGGTGGTTGCCAGCGTTACCTCCAGCACAAGCCCCCTACTTAGCGACAACGTGCGATGCATCACAGTGGACGAGACGAGCGGCCGAGCCTACTTCGGCACGAGCAGCGGCTGCAGCGTTGCTCGCACCTCTTCGATGCGCCCCCTGCCGGACTTCGCGCTGCAATGCTACCCACAGCCGTTCTCGGTTTCCGGCGATCGCCAGATGGTGATCGACGGGCTGGCGCCCGACAGTGACGTCAAGATCATGTCCGTCTCGGGCGCTATGGTCGCGGCACTTCAGCTGCGCGGACGTCAGGCCATCTGGGACGGCACCGATGTGGGCGGCAATCCGGCCCCGCCCGGCATCTACATCGTCAGTGCTTCCAGCGCGAGCGCCGGCACCGCTGCCGTGACGAAGTTCGCCGTCACGCGCTAAATCATACACGGTCTGAAAAAGAAAACGGCCACCCGCAAGGGTGGCCGTCAAGACCTTTGTGACGTTCAGAACATCACGATGTGCGGAAGACGGGACTTGAACCCGTACGCCCTTGCGAGCGCCACCCCCTCAAGATGGTGCGTCTGCCAATTTCGCCACTTCCGCAGAGGGAGTGCAAACATAGCGGAATCACCCGTTATGGCAAAACCCGAAGAAACACTTCCTGCGAGGGGGCGAAAGATCAACGCACGATCGAGAGTGGAGCCACCGAACGCACACCATTGATCATCACACAGCACAAGTAGGCGCCGCTTGTAAGATCAGCTACCTCCACACGTTGAGGTCCGGGTGCAAGTCGGTCTGTGAGCAGCGTCTTAACATGACGTCCATCGTTGGCATATACCTCAACGGTTGTGACGCTATTGACAGGCTGATACCATTCGATCGATGCCTGACTGGTGGCCGGATTTGGTGCGATCCGAACGTCGACGCCGAACCTGCCCTCGTAAGCATCATCAACACTTGTTGTTCGCTGCAACACGCCAAGTGGCAGGACGCGATCCTGCAGCACATCCTCGGTCTCCTGCATCGTGCCGCCAAACCAGTTTTCGAGCACGTCGGCATATACCCGGCGGTAGTCCCACTGGTAGCGCACATCACCGTTACCATCGAAGTTCGTCAGGTCCGGACTCTGACCATACACACCGGCGCGCACGCCGTTGCCAAAGACAAACTGCACCGATGCAGCGCCGTGGTCGGTGCCGCGGCTTCCGTTCTCATATGGGCGGCGACCAAACTCGGACACCGTCATGCCAACGACGCGATCGGCAAATCCCTGTGCAAGAGCGTCCTGCATGAAGCTGCCGATTCCCGATGCCAGCTGTCCAAGCAGATACGGATGCAATCCGTTCTGGTACTCGTCCTGCTGCATGACGTGCGTGTCAAAGCCACCCATGTACACGAGGAATATCTTGGACTTAAGGCCACCGCTTATCAGTCGGGCAACCAGCTGCATTTGCTTGACAAAGTTGCCGTCAGCATAGGTGGCAACATTCTTGCCCTTGTCGAACGAGTTCTTCACCACGGACGAGTACCGGTCGCACTGTTCGGCGACCGTGCGAACGAAGTTGAACTCGCGGCCGTAGCGCGTCTCTTCAGACATCGGAGTCATGTCTGGCGAAAGGCCCTGCCCAAGCTCAAAGAACTTTTGCGGGTCAGTAAGTGCAATGCCCACATCGCCCTTCGGACTCTGAAGAAGCATCGACAAGGAGCCCCCTATCTGCACAGCTATCGGGTCAGGGGGCAGCACTTCCGGGAACCCTGGCAGATGATTCGACCAGTAACGGCCGAGCCATCCATCAAGCAACCGAACCTCCGGATCTGATGAGTTGAAACCGCTCAGCCAGATGTCCGTGGACCGGAAGTGCGACAGATTCGGATTCTCATAGCCGATGCCCTGAACGATGGCCAGTCGACCATCCTCGAACATCTGTGGGAATCCATAGGAATCCTTTGGTGCCAGGGCCGGGTGCATGTGAACGCGGGAGAGCACGCTTATGGCCTTCTCCTTCGGCACGGCGATCGTAGGACGTATTGAGTAGTACTGTGGATCTTCCACTGGAATGATCGTGTTAAGTCCGTCATTACCACCGAACAGCTGCACCACGATAAGGCACCGGTCATCATCCGGTTGCATGTGCACGGGCATGTTCATTGGCGTGAAGGCCTTCAGGGGAACACCACCGAGCACTTGAGTGCCAACAGCTGCGGCTGCGGTGGTTGCAAGGAAGGAGCGGCGCTTCATCGATGATCCCTTTTCATTTCGGTTCTCGGGTGATGTCTTAACACAATTGGAAGTCAGGCGCAACGGCGATGGTCTTCAGAAGGGCACGCAGTGAGCGTGCCGCACTTGCCGGCTGCTTGAGCTTTTCGTCCCACGTATAGTCAGGTTGTCCTTCAAGCAATGTGCTCTTGTAATACGCCAGACGGGTCTCATTGACCTCCAACGGCAGCATGTAGCGGACGATGTTCTGGACGAACTTTGTCACATCCTCGTAGTCGGGCATTTCCTTGATGAGCTGCATGGCGCGCGCGTCAGTGAGCGTGTCGATCATCTTTCGGGCGAACTCACGACGCCGCGGATACGTATTGGTGGATATCCACGACCGGTAGCCCGGCCAACCGGCAACATTCGGTGGATCGAACAGCGCCTGATCCATCATCTCGGTCCATCCGGCAGAGTCGATCGGGGCGACTTCCGTGTCGTCGAATCTTAGCTGCTTCAGAAGGCCGATGACATACTCCATCGGTGTCTTGATCTGCGCTCCGCGAAGTGCCGGATCGAAGAAATGCTTGCTGATGAATAGTCGCAGGAAGAGCTCCCGCAGATCGAAGTCTGAGTCCTTGAAGGCCTTTGCCAGATCAGCCACGAACTGACGATCCATCTCTCCTGCCGAGCTGTACACGAAATACATGTACACCTTGCCGGCGATGAACCGAGACACAGCATCCGGACGAGCTCGGAAAATGATGTTGACCAGCTCGCGCACCTCTTCGTTGCGAACCTGAAACTCCGTGTTATTGTCAGGCGTGCGCGCCGGAATGGTCACACCCATGAACTCCTTCGCACCGGTGTCGTGCTTGCGAGCATCGAACCACGTGTTGTAGATACCCTTCGGGGCGGGCTGATCGTTGAAGCGGGCTACCTTCCAACCAGTGAGGACGCGGGCAGCCTGCTGGACGTCTCCCTCGGTGTACCACCCGATACCGGTGGTAAAGAGTTCCAGCAATTCACGAGCGAAATTCTCATTGGGTCGTCCAACCTCGTTCAACCATCCACCTAGATAGAACAGCATGGCATGATCAAGCGTCACGTCCAAGGCCATATCCCGGAAGTTGCCGAGTCGATCCTTCCGAAATGTCAGGTACTGGTTGTAAAGGGTATGGGGCTGCGAATACTGATCATCGAAGCTGAACTCGGTTGTCCAGTGTCCGACCCAAAATCCGGCAAGTCGCTCAACGGTTAGGGGGTCCCTCAGCGCTTCAAACGTGTGCCAAGCTCGCAGTCGGCGGTAGTTGGTTCCCCACCAGCTGCGGATGGCGAAGGCTGCCTGCAGGTCCGCGCCTTCCGGGTTCTCGGTGTATTCAACCATCTGACCCGTCGCCGGGTCCCGCCACTTGACGAAGTTGACGTCACGCAACGGAGCCGGCGGATCCTTTGGGCCTAGCAGTTCGGTTACCACCTGGCGAGCTGTCTTGCCGACGTGCTTTTGGGCATCCGGCATCGACACGCTATAGCTCAAACGTCTGTATAGGTGCAGAACATCGTCAAGGGTGAGCGGGTCAGTGTGTTCCTCGATCCCGCCATCAACTTGAAGCTTGATCTCAAACGGCGTCGGCTGACGTCGTGACGATTGCGCTATGCTGTTGAAGAGTTCGCGTCGTTTCATCGGTCTCTCAACGGAGTTGTGATTTGCAGTGTAACGGTCCGGCAGTAAAAACGACCTTCCGGAAGATCGTTATCGAACAGTGCAGGATTCGGCCCGACGCCCTTGACATCTTCAATCGTTAGGTCAGGAGCGATCGAACGTACGAAGTTTTCGACAGACTTCGCACGCTGAACGGACAATTCTATGTTGTGATCTAGTTCGCCGAGGCGGTCCGTTGAACCAACGATCGAGGCCGTGCTGCCGGTACCCATTGAGGCGGTCACCACTCGGCGCATCATTTCCTGGTTCTGTGGAGATATGTCTGCCCTGTCGTAGTCAAAGACGATCAGGCTCAATCGGCTGACCTCGAAGTTGCTCACCGTCTTGATGACCGGGAACGATGTCGAGCCAAGAGCATCGCCATAACGTGGCTGTCGCACCTCCAAGTTGGCCTGCAGAGTGTCAGTGCTGCCCATGATCGGTCCAAGCTTGTCGGTCATTTCCTGCGTCAGGTCAAACTCGATCTTGGAAGGGGGCATCAGGGGTCCTGTGCGCTGGGCCAGCATCATGGAGCGATGCTTAACGTCGAGCTTCCACCCGTCGGCACGTTCCGGACTTGTCACGTCCGTTGTGAACGTGTGCAGATTCTGCACTGGCACATACTCATTGAAGCGTGTGTGGACGATCGGGTCGAGCAGCCTGACGTCGGACGATGACAGTTCCACGCGGCGATTCTCCTCAGCCCCTTCCGAATAGAGTTCATTGGAGGCGATCGCCGGGCGTTCGGAAATTTTGACGCGGATGCGCTCCGAGGCGATTCCCCATCGCGAGCGCAGGTATGACGCAACGGTCTCGGCACGCTGCCTCGCAAGGACGTTGCGCTGCTCCGGCGTGCCCGCCTCAGCACCGTCGCTGGTGCCGGTCAGATCGAGCGTGGCCTGCTTTCTTGCTGCCATTCGAGCACCCAGCACGTCGAGCATCCTGTAGTAAATGGCCAAGGTCTCGCGCGGCAGTGTTCGTTCGTCAAAGGACTCGGTCGAAGATGATTGCCGATATGTTGGCCTGAGCTCTGCCGAAGCATTATCGAAGAACACATACGGAAGCAAGGGGAATGTCTGCGTAACCACCGTCTCACGGATCTCCAGCGGGACGGTCGTGACCGATGCGATCACCGCCGGTTCAGGCTCTGACTTCGTTTCCACGATCGGTTCAGGCTCAATGACCGGCGGCGGCGGTGGTGGCTCTTCGGTAGGGGGCTCGGGGTCATCCATCATACGATAACGGATCTGGATGCCACCACCGATGATGGTCTGTTCCCAGGACGCCGACGAACTGAGTGAACCGAGGCCATGACGGTAGAAGATCTCCGGACCGATCTCGAGATTTCGTCCGATGGAGAAGGCTGCACCAAGAGCCCCGGTGATGCCCATGGACGTACCAAGTCCGGCGAACTCACCGGAACCTACGGTTCGACGTTTGACACTCTCGGGATAGAGGATCGATTCCGGACTGACGATCTCTTCGGTCTGTGTGAAGGCCGACGAGACGACGGGGTTGCCGGCATCAAATGTCACTCTGACGTAGACCGGAAGAAATGAAACGGGACGAGAGCGAAGACTGGCCTCGAGGCTCACATAGCCGAGAGGGCTGTCGAATACGTGCTCTTGGACAAGGGGCTTGTAGATGTTATCGTCCGGGTCGAGCACCTCGAATCCTGCCTGCGTTCGCGTAGTGAGTCGCGCCGGACGCTGTGCATAGACCATCCCTCCCCCGATCTCGAGGAGCTCGCCAAAGAGTTCGTAGTCGTAGGAGAGAGCAGCGTACATGCCAGACGAGACGCCGTTCGAAAAAGAACCGCAGTCACCGGCACCAAACAGAATCGGGATGGCCGTGACGTTTGACACAGACAAGTAGCCGCCGCGTATGCCGATCGATCCCACCTGGGCAGGAACCTGACCGAACAGACACATCAACAGAACTACCGCCGTGGCAAATCCCCTCATTGCTTCTCCCCATTTCCGGCACGACGGACCTGGCCACCGTGCGACTTAAAAACCGCGGCCTTTGCAGTTCCACGTACGTGGAAACTAGCAGTTTTTCAGCCCGCATTCAACCCGGACGCAAGGATCCGAATGATGTAGAACATTCCGGCACCGGCAAGAACCACGCCCATTGCGGTGCGAACGTGCGGAAGTACTCTACGCACGAGCCTGTCATGATACCGTCGAACCAGCAATCCAAGCGTCACAAGCCAGAGTGCATTCCCGATTCCAAAACCGATGCTGAACCCAAGCAGGTCTGAGGTTGTAGAGCCAAGAATTCCGGCACCCCTGATCGAGCCCGACATCACAACGAGCGATGGCAGGAACGTTGGATTGGCAATGTTGGCAACGGCAAATCCAATGCCGGCAAGAAATGGGACAAGTGCCCCGCCCGGGCGTATGCGTGCGGTCCACGATGGCGGCGTGACTGGTGAAGACTCTTCGGCAGGACTCCCTGAGGTTCGCAGCAGTACAATACCGGCCACCACCATGCCGGCGGCGATCACCAATTGCGTGACGATCAATACCGAATGCGAGCCCCCTGACATGCTTCCCGGCACGAACAACGTCATGAGACCACTCGAGGTCCACATCGCCAGCAGACAGTAGGCCACATCCAACGCACCGGCACCGATGGCAAGTGCTACAACAGGGGCCATTGAGCGGCGACCGCCGTACCTGATGGCGGCCAGCCCCAACGGTCCGGGAGGGATGGCCAGTACGTAGCCGATAGCAAAGCCGAGAACAAGTGCCATGGAGGGAATGAAATGTTGTTGCGAAGCTACGGCGCGCGGCGTTGACGCATTGTCGATGATGCTATTTTGCCGCTCTTGGCATGAGTACATCACCTCAATCAGCTTCCCTGCTCCCCCGCCTTGGACTTGTTACGACCACGTCCATGGTCGTCGGAGGCATGATCGGCTCGGGAGTCTTTCGCAACCCGTCGGCCATGGCCGGCTTTCTGCACTCGGCCGAACTGCTGATCGGCGTCTGGATCGTGGCGGGCATCGTGACGATGTTCGGTGCGCTGACCAATGCCGAGGTGGCCGGTATGATCCCGGCCACGGGTGGACAGTACCAGTACTTCCGCGCGATGTATGGCGAATTCACGGCCTTCCTCTATGGTTGGGCACTCTTTATCGTGATCCAAAGCGGATCCATCGCCTCGATCACCTTTGTGTTCTCGGAGTACTTCGACACTCTCGTGCCCCTCTGGAACCTGGATGAGGCCACAGTCAGCTCCTTTGCCGTGTCGCTGCCATTTGCAACGATCTATCCTCTGCAGTCGATTGGCATAAAACTTCTGACGGTTGCGGCGGTTGGCCTGCTGACGCTCATCAATGCCTACGGCGTGCGCGAAGGGGGCCGTGTGCAGGTGGTCTTCACCGTTGCCAAGGTGGCGGCTATTGTCCTGCTGGTGGTCCTTGCAGTATTCGGGCCATCGGGGTCGGCAAGCAACCTGACGCAGCCCTCCAACCTCGGGGTGCCGGCCGGATCGGCGCTCATGCTGGCCCTGGCCATGGCGATGAACAAGGCATTATGGTCGTATGACGGTTGGAACAACCTTACGTATGTCAGCGGCGAGGTGCGCGACCCGCAACGAACCGTTCCGCGCTCGCTCATGCTCGGAACAGCCATATGTATCGGCGTGTATGTGGCGATCAACATTGCCTACCTGCTCATTCTGCCCATTGACACGCTGGCGGCGTCTCAGGCAGTGGCCCGTGATGCCGCATATGCGATGCTCGGCCCGACAGGTGCGGTGTTCGTGAGTCTGGCCGTGATAATCTCCACCATCGGCACATCCAACGGTACGATTCTGGCCAGTTCACGCGTGTACTACGCCATGGCCCGCGAACGCATGTTCTTCCGCGCTGCAGGCCACATCAACCAGAAGCATCACACGCCCACGGTGTCGCTGACGATGCAGTTCGTGTGGACATCGGTGTTGGTGTTTTCCGGGACGTTCGACATGCTGACCGACATGCTGATCTTCATCAGCTGGGGCTTCTACGCACTGGGAGCTTTCGGCGTATTTGTGCTCCGCCGAAAGATGCCCAATGCCGAACGGCCGTACCGAACATGGGGATACCCTGTGGTCCCAATCATCTTCATCGCCTTTGCCATCGCCTTCCTCGGCTACACGGTCGTGTCGGACGTCACGAATTACTATGCCGGCACTGCCCCGGTGATCAACTCCGTTTGGGGCATGATCCTGCTTGCGACCGGCGTTCCGATGTACTACATCTTCTCAAAAAAGAAGGCCGACCGAGATATTCAGGAATGAGATCGGATCTTCGCCGCTATCTGTGCCGACGAGGTTGACCCAGTGGTAGCGGAGCTCGGCAAATGGCTGAAGTCCACCAATATCGAGCTGAACTCCCGCTGCAACGGCCGCCCCGATGCGCGAGCTCGAGGGTTCAAGTTCAAGCCGTGCGCTGTTGACGATCAGATCCTGCAGCAGAGAATTACCCGTGGCAACCGTCACCGTGCGATACGTATAGGTGCCCTCGGCCGTCAGGTAGGGGGCTATCAGCCCCTTGAAAGCGAACATGGTCACCCCGGCCGAGATCGGCAGAAGCGTCGTGGCGGTCTGCAGTGACAGTTCCTGCCCATTGCTCAGAACTGCTGTTTGGTCCTGTCCGGCAAAACGGCAGTAGGCAGCCGAGCCCGAAAAGCTGATCTTCTCTGTCAGTCCAAAACGCAGCCTTCCGCCAATGTGTACACCGAGATCTGAGGCCGATCGGTACGACTGGGCCAGACTCGATGTGTCGAGAGCATCATAAATGCTTGACAGGCTCTCGGAAGGCGCGCTGGCACCTGTGTAGATACCAAACGTCAACGCCTCCTTTGCCTGCTGTCCCCACAGCGCCGGGGTCAGAAAGACCAGACCACAGACAACAAACGTTGCGGCCCGCCGTATTGATGTGCTCACAAATGACTCCGGTATATGCTGATGAAAACGCTCATTCGCCGACGGACAAATCTAACCGCCCGTGGTTCATGTCGAAAACTTCTTCGCGATCAAGCCCTTGATCTCCACCCCTGTGCACAATGCCATGGTAAATTTGCTCCCATGCAAAAGTCTGTCCTCATTCTTCTGATCGTTGGTGCATTCACTGTGGCCGAGTCGGCTGCCCAGGTCATTCCTTCGGCACGCATCGGACTGACGGCTGGTATCAATGGATCGTTTCTCGGCCCGTCGATCAAGACCTGGCGGAGCTTTGCCTCTGATACGCTCCCGAACCTTGCGCCATACGTAGCCGATAACGTCCGCTTTGAAGATTCCGGTTTTGGCTTCGGCGTAATGTTCGGCCTGCAGGGCGCGTTGCCGTTGTCCGAGAACACGCATCTCTCCGGACGTGTTGCCTATAACTCGATGTCTGCCAGCTCCACGGTGCGGCAGATCCGCTCGGATGGTACACTTGAGAGCACCGTCGACGTATTTGCGTCATATGTGGACATTTCGCCGCAGTTCGAGTTCTATGGTCTCTTCGGCGAGTCAGCCCTGTATCCGTTTGTGGGACTCGACCTTTCGGTGCCCCTTGCCGCAACGACAACGCAGTCAGCCGTGCTGACGGCGGCCAACTCCACGGTGACGCAGAAGCTGGAAGACCAGCGCGACATTCCGGAGTTCTCCACGCGTGCCGCACTTCTTGCGGGCATGGGATATACACTGACGTACGGGGCGACCATCATTCAGCCGTTTGTGAGCTATGCGTTGCCGATCACAAACCTCTCGTCAGCCGCAAACTTCTCTCCTACGACGTTTGGTCAGCTCCGTCTCGGCGTCAACCTCTCGATCGGTTTCACCAGCGTCAAGCCAGTGGTGCCCAGCAAGCCGGTTCTGACCGGCGGGATCGACAAGATCACCGGCTACCGCGGGGGCGAGCGCGAAATGCAGGTCTCGGCCATCGACGTCGAAGACGTCCGCTACAACGAGATGTTCCCTCTCGTGCCGTACATCTTCTGTCCTGAAGGGGGCTTGCCGGGAGATGCCGACCAGTCCACATCCTTCGGCTCGGTCAGCGGTGAGTTCCAGCTCGGCACATTGCCTCTTGATGCCATTGAGGTGAACCGCAATGTGCTGAACATCATTGCCAGTCGCATGAAGATGCTGCCGCAGGCCACACTGACCATAACGGGCACGGCAGACGGACGGTCCGAAAAGTCGGCCAAGGGGCTTCCCCAGTCGCGAGCCGATTGGACCAAGTCATACTTGGTCGGCACGTGCGGCATCGAAGGATCCCGCATCATCACACGCACGACACCTGTCCCGGACAAGCCATCGGCACCGAATGATCCTGACGGGATCGCCGAGAACAGGCGTATCGAGCTGAGCTCGAATGTTCCCGACGTGCTATCACCGGTTGTCATCGCGGCAGAGAACCAGCGTGTTGCCAACTACGATGTTGTGATGTTTTATCCGAGTCTTCTCGGCGATACGGTGCGTACGTGGAACATGACGATTTCCCAGGCTGGCCGCGTGCTGCGCGAACTCAGTGGAACCAATCTTCCACAGAAGCTCAGCTGGTCGATCCGCCCAAATGAACTTTCCGCGGCACAAGTGCCGGTGGACTACGAACTGGTGATGCGTAACGTGGATGCAGACTCGGTGGTCGTTGCCGGATCGATCCCCGTGGAGTACGTCTCAAGCGTTCGCAAGCGGACCGAGAACCTGGCCGACAAGACGGTTGACAAGTATTCGCTGATCCTGTTTGACTTTGACGATGCAGAACTGACGCAGGACAACGTGCGCACGCTCGAAGCCATGGTATTGCCGAACATTCGTTCGAATTCGAAGGTGAACATCATCGGCTACACCGATCGGATCGGCAACGACACATACAACGAAAAGCTGTCGAGGGAACGCGCCGAGGCCGTTCGCGTGTTTCTCTCCGCCAGGGCAAAAGACGCCACGTATTCAGTCAACGGCGTCGGCGAAGCCACCGAAGTGTTTTCAAATGCAACTCCTCTCGGACGCCAACTGTCACGCACAGTGCAGGTGATCGTTGAGACTCCGAATCGATAGCCCCCTGCTGGATCTTTCTGCACACGACATTGGACAATACGTTGGATTACCGGTTCCTGAACGACATCAACACGCCTGCCGATCTGCGCAAGCTCCATGAAACGGATCTTCGTCAGGTCAGCGATGAAGTGCGCGAGTATCTTATTGACACGATCACAAAGGTTGGCGGTCACTTCGGCGCCGGCCTGGGTACGGTGGAGCTGACCGTTGCGCTGCATTATGTGTTCAACACGCCAACCGACAAGATCGTCCTCGACACTGGCCACCAGGCCTATCCGCACAAGATCCTGACGGGCCGTAAGGACCAACTCCATACGATTCGTCAGAAAGGGGGCCTTTCCGGTTTTCTGAAGCGGTCAGAAAGTGAGTATGACGACTTCGGTGCCGGACATGCCACAACGTCGATCTCGGCGGCTCTCGGCATGGCTGCAGCACGCGATCAGCTGGGACTCGACTACAAGGTGGTGGCCATGATCGGCGACGGTGCCATGACCGGTGGTCTGGCCTACGAGGCCATGAACAACTGCGGTGTGATCAAGAGCGACATGCTGGTGGTACTCAATGACAACAACATGTCCATCGCCCCGAACGTTTGGGCCCTGTCGAATTACTTCTCGGAGATCTTCGCGTCCGAGCGTGGACGTCGGCTTCGTGCGCGCATAGCGGGTATGACCGAGAAGATGGATGGTTTTGGTGATCGGATCAAGTCGTTGGCCCACCGCATCGAAGGTGGCATGAAGGCAGTGATCACTCCTGGCATGCTCTTCGAGGCTCTCGGCTTCCGATACTTTGGTCCGGTTAACGGACATAATGTCGGCCAGCTGGTGACGATGCTCCAGGGTATTAAGGAAATGAAGGGACCGATCCTTCTGCATGCCATCACGCAAAAGGGCAAAGGATATGGTCCGGCCGAGCGCGACAAGCAATTCCTGCACGCCATCGGCAAGGTCGATAAGATCACGGGCAAGGCCGTTGCCTCTGCGCCGCCGGCTGTAGCGCCCCCTCCCACGTACCAGAAGGTATTCGGCGAAGCGCTCACCGAGATCATGCAGCAGAAGTCCAACATCGTTGGCATCACGGCAGCGATGCCCGATGGAACGGGGCTGGACATTGTGCAGAAGACCTTCCCGGGGCGCGTCTACGACGTCGGCATTGCCGAAGGTCACGGCGTAACCTTCGCCGCAGGACTTGCCACGCAGGGCATCATCCCGGTGGTTGCGATCTACTCGTCGTTCCTGCAGCGTGCCTTCGATCACATTGCGCACGATGTGGCGCTGCAGCATCTGCACGTGGTCTTTGCGCTCGACCGATCGGGTCTTGTGGGCGCGGACGGCCCGACGCACCATGGCGTGCTGGACCTGGGATATCTGCGCATCATTCAGGGCATGGTCGTGATGGCCCCGAAGGACGAGCAGGAGCTGCGCGACATGCTTTATTCATCCGTGCACGACTACACTGCCGGTCCAGTTGCCATCCGCTATCCGCGCG